>CAZRTE010000073.1:0-12616 GCA_964602945.1 uncultured Gaiellales bacterium | reverse complement strand
GACGAGGTGGACTCGATCCTCATCGACGAGGCGCGGACGCCGCTCATCATCTCCGGCGAGCCGGAGACCGCGGCCCAGATCTACTACGACTTCGCGCGCGTCGCGAAGCAGCTCACCCCGTTCCGCGCGTCGGTGGGGGATCCGAAGGGCGCCGCCGAGGCCGCGGACGCGGACTACGAGTACGACGAGAAGCACAAGACGGTCGGCGTGACGCCGCAGGGCGTGGCGAAGGTCGAGCGCGCGCTCCGGATCGACAACCTCTACGCGCCGGAGAACACGCAGCTCGTCAACCACCTCTACCAGTCGCTCAAGGCCCAGTCGCTCTTCCAGCTCGACATCGACTACGTGATCCAGGACGGCGAGGTGAAGATCGTCGACGAGTTCACGGGCCGGATCATGGAGGGCCGCCGCTGGAGCGAGGGCCTCCACCAGGCGGTCGAGGCGAAGGAGGGCGTCAGGATCCAGGAGGAGCACCAGACGCTCGCCACGATCACGCTCCAGAACTACTTCCGCCTCTACGAGAAGCTCGCCGGCATGACCGGCACGGCGAAGACGGAGGAGAAGGAGTTCGTCGAGATCTACGACCTCTCCGTCGTCGAGATCCCGACCAACGTCCCCGTCGTCCGCGCCGACGAGAACGACTTCGTCTTCAAGACGAAGGAGGGGAAGTTCACCGCCGTCGTCCGCGACATCGAGGAGCGCGCGAAGAAGGGGCAGCCCGTCCTCGTCGGCACGATCGCCGTCGAGACCTCCGAGTACCTCTCGCAGCTCCTCACCCGCAAGGGCATCAAGCACAACGTGCTCAACGCGAAGGAGCACGCGCGCGAGGCGGAGATCATCAAGGACGCGGGCCAGCGCGGCGCGGTCACGATCGCGACGAACATGGCGGGCCGCGGCGTCGACATCCAGCTCGGCCCCGGCGTGCTCGATCTCGGCGGCCTCTACGTGCTCGGCACCGAGCGGCACGAGGCGCGCCGGATCGACAACCAGCTGCGCGGCCGCTCCGGCCGCCAGGGCGACGCCGGGGAGTCCCGCTTCTACCTCGCCGGCGACGACGACCTCGTCCGCCTCTTCGCCGGCGACCGGATCAAGGGGATCATGGAGCGCTTCAAGATCCCCGAGGACGAGCCGATGGAGGCGAAGATCCTCTCCCGCCAGATCGAGGGCGCGCAGAAGAAGGTCGAGGAGCAGAACTTCGTCATGCGCAAGAACGTCCTCAAGTACGACGACGTCCTCAACCGGCACCGCGAGCGGATCTACGAGCAGCGGCGGCAGGTGCTCGAGGGGGAGGACCTCTCCGAGCAGATCGAGTTCTGGATCGACGAGGTCGTCGAGGAGACCGTGCGCGTGTTCACGGAGGAGGAGTACGAGAAGGACTGGGATCTCGAGGCGCTCACGAACGCGATGGCCGGCCTGTACCAGACCGAGATCACGGCCAAGGAGCTGCGCGAGGACCTCGGGCAGATCTCCCGCGAGGCGCTGATCGAGGAGTTCCAGACCGACGCCCGCGACGAGTACGAGGCGAAGGAGGAGGAATTCGGCGCGGAGCTGATGCGCGACCTCGAGCGGTTCGTCGTCCTCCAGGTCGTCGACATGCGCTGGCGCGAGCACCTCGAGAACATGGAGGCGCTGCGCGAGGGTATCCACCTCCGCTCGCTGTCGCAGAAGGATCCGCTCGTCGAGTACACGGCCGAGGGGGAGCTGCTCTTCACCGATCTCGGGCGCGCGATCCGCGGCGAGGTCGTCCTCCACCTCTTCCATGCCGAGCTCGCGCCCGAGGAGGCGCAGCAGCAGCTCGCGCAGGCGCAGGCGACGAACGGGAACCTCCAGTACGAGCACGAGACCTCCGCCGGCGCCGAGGCGATGGCCGGGGCGGCCGGGGGAGAGGCGGTCGCGGCCGCGATGCGCGAGGCGTCCGAGTCGTACACCGCCACGCAGACGGTGCAGCGCAGCCCGCACGAGAAGCTCGGCCGCAACGACCCCTGCTGGTGCGGCTCGGGCAAGAAGTTCAAGAAGTGCCACGGGGCGTAGCTCGCGACCGCTGCGCGGTCGCTCGCTGCTGAAGGAACTTCGGCGCGGAAGAGCGCGGTCTTCCGTGCCTTCGTGCTGAGGGCGTGTCGCCCGCCGGGGCGGGCGCCTGCGGCGCGCGCCCGGGAGCGGGGAGAGCCTGCGGCCAAGCCCGCTGCGCGGGAGGCTTGGCCTCCGGCCCTCAGGCGAGAGAACGCTGGCCCAGGCGAAAAGCTGGCAGCGCACTTGACCAGGGCCCGCGCGGATCCTTGCCCTACGATGACGGCGCGATGGCGGACGAACAGCAACTTTCGCTCGAAGAGCAGCTCGAGGAGATCGGGGCCCAGCTCGACTGGGTCCGTGGTTACCTTTGACCCCGCTGCGCTGAAGTCCCGCCTCGGCGAGCTCGAGCAGGAGCTCGCACAACCCGATTTCTGGAACGACCAGCAGCGGGCCGCGCGCCTCACCGCCGAGCACCAGCGCGCGCAGCGGAAGCTGCAGCGCTACGACGGGCTCGTCTCGAACGTCGAGCTCCTCCGCGAGGGCGCCGGCACGTTCCCGGAGGAGGAGCTGCTCCCGATCCTGCACGAGGTGCGCGACGAGCTCGCGCGGCTGCAGGAGGATGCGCTCTTCTCCGGCGAGTACGACGCGGGCGACGCCGTCGTCACGATCCAGGCCGACGCGGGCGGCACCGATGCCCAGGACTGGGCCGAGATCCTGCTCCGCATGTACCTCCGCTGGGCCGAGCGGCGCGGGCTTGCCACCGAGGTGATCGAGGCGAGCGCGGGGGAGGAGTACGGCATGAAGTCCGCGACCTTCACCGTCCGCGGCGAGAACGCGTACGGGATCCTCAAGGCGGAGCGGGGCAAGCACCGGCTCGTCCGGCTCAGCCCGTTCGACCAGGCCCACCGCCGCCACACGAGCTTCGCCCAGGTGATCGTCGCGCCGCTGCTCGAGGAGGCCGGCGAGATCGAGATCGACGAGGACGAGCTCCGCATCGACACGTACCGCTCGTCCGGCGCCGGCGGGCAGCACGTGAACAAGACCGACTCCGCGGTGCGGATCACGCATCTGCCGACCGGGATCGTCGTCGCCGTCCAGAACGAGCGCAGCCAGTCGGCGAACAAGGACACGGCGCTCAAGATCCTCCGTTCCCGGCTCGCCGAGAAGGCGGAGGAGGAGCGGGAGGCGGAGCTCGCACGCGAGCGCGGCGGCGTCTCGATGGGGTTCGGCGGCAACGCGATCCGCAGCTACGTCCTCCATCCGTACCAGCTCGTGAAGGACCACCGCACCGAGCACGAGATGGGAAACACGCAGGCCGTCCTCGACGGCGAGCTCGACGACTTCATCCGCGCCTACCTGCTGCAGACCGCGAGCGCGGCAGGAGACGCCCGATAGGGCGCCGAATGCTGCGCTAGAGTGGGCCCTCTCGCCTGCTCTCACCGGTGCCAGGCCTCCGGCCCGGTTTAGCCGAATCAGGAACCGTGACCGATCTGCAGATAGAGCCGACGACACCAGCCGTCCCGCAGGCTCCCGAGGAGATGCAGGCGCGTCCGGCCGTCGGCTCGATGATCCTGTTCGAGAACGTGACGAAGGTCTACGACCCCGACGTCATCGCGCTCGACTCGGTCAGCTTCGCGATCGACAAGGGAGAGTTCGTCTTCGTCGTCGGCGCCTCCGGCTCGGGCAAGACGACGCTCGTGCGCCTGCTGCTCAAGGAGCTCGAGCCGTCCGACGGGCGGATCATCGTCGGCGGCCGCGACATCGGCCGCCTCAAGACCTCGCAGGTGCCGCTGCTGCGGCGCAACATCGGCTGCGTCTTCCAGGACTTCAAGCTGCTCCCGAGCCGCACGGCGGCCGAGAACGTCGCCTACGCCCTCAAGGTGCAGGGCGAGAGCCGCTCGTCGATCCGGCGCAAGGTGCCCGAGGTGATGACGATGGTCGGGCTCGCGAGCAAGATGAACTCCCTGCCCGACGAGCTCTCCGGCGGCGAGCAGCAGCGCGTCTCGATCGCCCGCGCGGTCGTCAACCATCCGCCGCTCCTCGTCTGCGACGAGCCGACCGGCAACCTCGACCCCGACACCTCCGTCGGGATCATGCAGCTCCTCTACCGGATCAACCGCGCCGGCACGACGATCCTCATGGTCACCCACGACCGCGAGATGGTCGACAAGATGCGCAAGCGCGTGATCGCGCTCGAGGGCGGACGGCTCGCCCGCGACGAGCGGCGCGGCGGCTACACGAGCGAATGAGCCGCGCCCGCCTCCTCGTCTCCGAGGCCTGGTCGTCGATCCGGATGAACCTCTCGACGACGTTCGCGGCGACGATGACCGTCCTGATCGGGATGGTCCTGCTCGGCCTGTTCATCGCGCTCGGCACCTGGGTGCTCTCGTGGAGCAATCACATCCAGAAGGAGCTCCAGGTGCACGTCTACTTCTGCAGCTCCGTCCTGCCCGAGGGCGGCTGCAAGGTCGGCGCGACGAAGGCGCAGGAGAACGCCGTCGGCGCCCAGCTGCGGCGCGATCCCCGCGTGAAGTCGGTGGTCTTCGTCTCGAAGGATCAGGCGGAGGCCAAGATGCGCAAGCAGTACCCGGACATGTACCAGGGCGGCGTGGTCACCGCGAACCCGCTTCCCGACTCGTGGACGGTGACGCCGACGCAGGGCAGCTACACGCCGACGCTCGGGAAGGAGATCTGCGCCGCGCACTACGCCGGCGTCGAGCCCTGCCCGCCGGAGAGCTCGAAGGACTTCGGCAACACGGGCGGCGTCCACTGGAGCAGCACCGTGACGAAACGGGTGCTGACGATCGCGAAGGTGATCTCGCTCGTCTTCCTCATCGCCGTCGTCCTGCTCGTGGTCGCCTCGACGCTCCTGATCGCGAACACGATCCGCCTCTCGATCTTCGCGCGGCGGCGGGAGATCGAGGTGATGAAGCTCGTCGGCGCGACGAACTGGTTCATCCGCGGCCCGTTCGTGCTCGAGGGCCTCCTCACGGGGCTCGCCGGATCGGTGCTCGCCGTGCTCCTGCTCGCGATCGGCAAGTCGATCGCGCTGCCGTCGATCCTGCCGCACATCGGCGGCGGCAACTCCGACGTGCACGCGCTGGCGTTCTCGCTGAACGCGCTCGCGCTGGTCGGGACCGGGCTGCTGCTCGGCGCGATGGGCTCCGGCTTCACCCTCCGCCGCTTCCTCCAGGTCTAGCCGCCGTACACGGGGATGCTCCTGGCGATCGCCGCGTAGGGCGGCGTCTCCAGGGCGCACGCGACGACGACCGAGCCGGAGGCGGGGGAGGAAGTCCACGTCGTCCAGGTCTGCGTCGTGGACGGCTGCGCCGTGGCCGCCTGCTGGGCGGTGAGCCAGGACGGCGGATTCGCAGGCGGCGCGGTCAGGCCGGCGACGTACGCGCGGAGGTCGGCCAGCGTGTGCGACGGCGCGATCGCGGCGACGACGAGCTGGAACGGCCGGTCGGTCTCGTTCGCGGTCTCGATCACGGCCTGGCCGGCGGTCAGGCTGCGCGGCCCGCTCCAGGTGCAGGTCTCGCCGTTCCAGGTCACGGTTGCGGTCGGCTGCCGCGTCACCGTGTAGGCGGAGCCTGCGAGGAGCGTGTCGAGGAGGTCGCGCTCGAACCGGGCCTCGTCGGCGCCGACGGCGACGCTCACGTGCGACCCGGAGCCGGCGATGGTGCGCCCCGCGTCGCGGCCGTTCGTGAAGACGTCGACCCGCCGTTCCGCGGTCGTGAGCACACCGGGATCGAGCAGGGAGACGGCGGCGAGCGGATCCCAGAAGAAGCTGCCGCCGTTCGCGATCGCGGTCTCGCGGAAGAGATCCCAGACGAACGTGGCCTCCGGCGTCGCGTAGTGGTAGCGCCCGAACGTGTCGGAGACGTACGCGGTGATCGGCACGTGGTTGGTCGCGTCGAGCGGGACGAGCGAGAGCGGAACGCCGCTCTGCAGCACCACCCGCATCGCCGTCGGGTCGAGCCACGCGTTCGTCTCCGCCGCCGGCGCGTCGGGCGCGTTCCCCGGGACGGCGAGTGCGCCCGCCATCGCGACCACGCCGTCGATGCGCCGGGCGAGCGACGAATCGGCCCGGAGCGCCTGGGCGAGGTTCGTCATCGGTGCGAGCTCGAGCACCGTCGCGCCGGGCGCCTCGCGCCGGAGGAGCGAGACGGCGTCCCCGGAGGCGTGCGCGTGGACGGGCGGCAGCGACAGTCCGAACAGCCCGTCCGCGGCCGTGCGCCAGTCCTCCGGCACCGCGCGTGCGCCTGCGAGCGGGAAGTCCCGGCCGCAGGCGACCGGCACGTCGGTCTTCCCGGCGAGGGCGAGCAGCTGCGCGGCGTTCCGCGCGCCGGCGGGGCAGTGCACGAGCCCGGTGCCCGAGACCGTCACGGCGCGCAGGTCGATCCGGGGGCTCGCCGCGAGGTAGAGGAGCGCGATCGCGTCGTCGGTGCTGAGGTCGGTGTCGACGACCACCGGGATCCGGCCGGAGGCGCCGGAGCCGGACGAGCCGCAGCCGGCGGAAAACACGGCAAGGGCCACCGCAGCGAGAACGGCGAGCCGCTTCATCATCCGGAGCCTGGCACCGGCCGCGCGTCCGTCCATCCGGGGCGACCCTGAGCGCCGTTACGGTAGGCCCGTGCCCCGGGGACGGCAGCAGCGGCGGAAGCGGCCGAGCCGGAGCGAGCGGCACCGGAAGCGGGAGCCGCGCCGCAAGCCCGTCTCCGAGCTGACCGTCCGCCTGCCCGAGCGGCGGGTGGAGCCCGAGACGGTGATCGCGCACCTCGGGCCGACGAACTCCGGCAAGACGCACGACGCGCTCCGCTTCCTCGTGGAGCAGGGGAGAGGCGTCTACGCGGCGCCGCTGCGGATGCTCGCGCAGGAGGCGCACCGGCGGCTCGCGGCCGAGCTCGGCGCCGAGCGCGTGGGCCTCGTCACCGGCGAGGAGCGGGTCACCCCGGAGGCGCCGATCATCTGCTGCACGGCCGAGATGGCGCCGCTGCAGGGCGAGACGCTCGTCCTCGACGAGGTGCAGTGGGCCGAGGACGAGGAGCGCGGCTCCGCCTGGACGCGCCTCCTGCTCGGCGGCGAGTACCGGCACATCCTGCTGCTCGGCGCGGTCGAGGCGCTGCCGCTCGTCCGCCACTCCTTCCCCGAGGCGCAGATCCGCTTCTTCGAGCGAAAGGCGCCGCTCGACTGGATCGGCCGTCGCGGCATCGCCGGCCTCGGCCCGGGCACCGTCGTCGTCGCCTTCAGCCGCCGCGCCGTGATCGGCCTCGCCGGAGAGCTCAACCAGCTCCACCCGGGCCGCGTCGCCTGCCTCTACGGGGCGATGCCGCTCGCCTCGCGGCGGGAGGAGATCGACCGCTTCGCCGGCGGACAGGCCGAGGTCTGCGCGGCCACCGACGTCCTCGGCCACGGGGTCAACCTCCCCTGCGAGACGCTGCTCTTCGCCGAGACGACGAAGTTCGACGGCAAGGAGCGGCGCAACCTCGAGCCGTGGGAGATCGCGCAGATCGCGGGCCGCGCGGGCCGCTTCGGCTTCCATGAGCGCGGCCACGTCGGCGTCCTGACGGGGCTGCCCTGGGCCGGTCCGGACCCGGGGCTCGTGCGGGCGGCGCTCGTCCCGCACGTCGAGATCGAGGACGGCCATCTCGGCTACCGCGTCGTCGACAGCGGACGCCTGCGCCCCCGGCTCTCCGACCTGAACGTGCGCCGGGTGGACGAGCTCGAGCCGGCGCTGCACGCCTGGCGGCACGCGGCGCTCCGCTACTGGAGCGTCGACGGCTGGCTCGAGGTGGAGTCGATCCAGCCCCTGCTCGCCCGGCTCGACGCGGTGCGGGACGCGCTCCACCACGCCCGCCGCCGCCTCGAGCTCCCGGACGTCTGGAAGCTCGTCCAGGCTCCCGTCGACGAGGACGGCCTGGAGCTCCTCGGCACGCTGGCCGCGGCGCTCGCGGGCGACCGGCCGCAACGCACCGTGATCGGCTGGATCCTCGATCCCCGCCGGCTCGACGCCGCGGGCCTCGAGGAGGCGGAGCAGGCGGCGCGGGAGGCCTCGGTCCTGCGCTGGTTCGCGCTCCAGTACCCGGGTGTCGCCGGCGTGACGATCGAGCGGGCGGCGGCGCTCGAGGAGAAGGCCGCGCAACGGGTCGTCCGGGAGCTGCGGGCCGAGATCGAGGATCCGACGATCGGCCGCTGCCGTGCCTGCGGGGCGCGGACGGCGCCGTGGGCGACGCTCTGCGAGCGCTGCTTCCTGGCCCGCGGCTACCGCGGCGGGCGGAGGTAGGGGGGAGAAACCCGCAGCGCCCCTCGGGGCGAGCGCCGATGCCGGCGCGATCGGCGTCGGGCAACGTGCCCCCCATGAGCGAGGAGCAGTTCGCGGCGGCGCACGAGACGTTCCGGGCCTGGACCGACCGGCTGCGCATCGCGGCGCGGCAGCTCCCGCGGCTCGATTCCGGCGAGCGCATGGTGCTCATCGCCGACCTGATGGCCTTCCTCCACGAGGAGATCGAGCCGCACATGCGGGTCGACGAGGAGGTGCTCTACCCGACGGCGACCGGCCGCCTCGGCTCGCCCCTCGCGACCGCCGGCCTCGCCTACGACCATCTCGCGATCCGGGGCTGGATCGCGAAGCTCGCGGAGGCGGAGGACGAGGACGTGCCGCTCCTGCAGGAGCTCCTCTACGGGCTCGACGCGCTCATCCGCGTCCACCTCTGGAAGGAGGACGAGCTGCTCGTCCGTCCGCTCGACTCCTCCGCCTGGCCCTCGTCGGGCGCCTAGCCTCACCCTTTCGGCGCCTGAGTCTGCGGCTTTGCCGGGATTCCGCGAGGCAACCCACCGGCGACGATCACACTGTGTCCGAAAGGCGTGACCGGATCCTCGACTGGCGGGAGGAGCTTCACCGTCTGGAGCCTGAGCTGCCGGATCTCCCCGCGGCGGCACGGCGGGCGGTGCAGGCGGTCGTCGAGGACTTCCTGCGCGAGGACGCGTTCGTCCCGCCGGCCGCGGTCGCGCTCGAAGACGCCGCCTGAGCCCCGAGTCCGCGCCCCTACACTTGCCGCCCATGGCGAGACCGAAGGGCGAGAAGCTGATCGTCGACAACCGGCGTGCGCGGCACGAGTACCACCTCTCGGAGCGGGTCGAGGCGGGCCTCGTGCTCATGGGCACGGAGGTGAAGTCGCTGCGCACCGGGAAGGCGACGCTGCAGCGGGCGTACGCGGAGGTGCGCGACGGCCAGGCGTGGCTGGTCGGCCTGCACATCCCCGAGTACGGCGAGGGGAACCGGGCCAACCACGAGCCGGATCGCCCGCGCAAGCTGCTCCTGCACCGGCGGGAGATCGACCGGCTCGCGTCCGCTGTCGCCGAGAAGGGGCTGACCCTCGTGCCGACGCGCCTCTACTTCCGCGACGGCCGCGTCAAGGTCGAGCTCGCGCTCGCGCGCGGCAAGGAGCGGCGCGACAAGCGGCGCGACATCGCGGACCGCGACGTGCGGCGGCAGATCGAGCGCGAGCTGAAGAGCCTGCACCGCTAGTCGACGGCCAGGAGGTCGACGACGAAGACGAGCGGCTCGTGCGGCGCGATCACGCCGTTGCCTGCTCCGCGCGCGCCGTAGGCCATGGCGGAGGGGATCGTCAGCTTGCGGCGGCCGCCCACGCGCATCCCCGCGACGCCGCGGTCCCAGCCGGGGATCACCTGGCCCTTGCCGAGCGTGAACCGGAAGGGCTCGCCCCGGTTCCACGACGCGTCGAACTCCTGGCCGGAGCGGAATGCGACGCCGACGTAGTGGACGGTGACCTTCCGCCCGGCCGTCGCCTCGTCGCCGTCGCCGGTGACGACGTCCTCGATCTCGAGGTCGAACGGGATGTCGCCGTCGGGTTTCTCGATCGTCGGCCGCTCGAGCGCCATCCCGGCACCCTATCCGCGGCCGTCGAGCCGGATCGTCCAGGGCTCGACGCTCTCGGGCACGAGGTGCGACCCGTGCCACGGGTCGCGCGCCCGGAGCGCGTGAGCCATACGCCGGGTTACGTGGCCGGCGGTGGCGCCGGCTCGCCGGAGAGGTCGGCGCGAGCCTGGAGGTACTCGTCGCGCGCGATCTCGCCGCGTGCGTACCGCATGTGCAGCAGCTCGAGCGGCGCGCTCTGCGGAGCGTGCGCCGGAGCGCCGGCGGTCGCTGCGGCTCCATGGCCGGCCCGTCCGAGCAGCATCGAGAGGATCAGCCAGGCGACTCCCGCGATCAGCAGGAGCTGGAGCGCGAAGATCGTCCAGCCCCACGCGCCGGGCCAGCCCTGGTGCACCTCGATCATCCGGTCGGGGAAGCCGAAGCCTCTGTTGGGAGGGTGGCCGTTCATGTCTCGACGGTACGACGGGTCGATGAGGGGCGGCTAAGAGGCGCGCCCGGCCGCCGGTACACTGGCCGGACACGAACATACGGGGGCGACCTGGTTTCGACGTGGTCGATCCATCCGGATGAGCTGCAAGCCGAGGTCGCCGGTTGGCCTCGTAAATCCACCGGCACAAACGCAAGTGCGAAGAACGATCTCGCACTCGCCGCCTAGGGAGACCTAGCACGGCGACGCCGCCCCGGGCTGGGCCCGTGGCCCGGGACGCGGCGCCAACGAACGGGCTCGGCGCGGAGGGAGAGTTGATCGCCCGAAGCGCGACATCCAAAGGATCGGCTAGCCCGGCGGTAGGGCGGCTGCACCCCGGCCGGCGGGCGAAACGAAAGGGCAGCCTACGCTTGTAGACGCTCAGCCGGTGCGGCTGCGGACGCGGGTTCGATTCCCGCCGCCTCCATCAATCAGAGGGTTCCCTCAGCCTCTGTGGTCGATGGTTGACGACGCTGGTCGGCGCCTCCGGCCTGCCGGGGCCGGCAGGGGCAACCGACTCGACCCTGCCGCTCAGGGCTCGAGACCGCGGATCCGGCGGAACTCCCTCACCACCCATCCGGGCGGAAGCGGGTCGGGCGGCTCGGGGAACTCCGGCAGCAGCGGCGGGCGGAACTGGGCGCGCACGAGCCCGAACGCGAGCGCAGCGAGCTCGCGCGCCACGAAGCCTCGTTCGGTCTGCATCCGGCGGCTGTAGCGCTCCTGGTCCTCGCTCGGCTTGTCCACGTAGCTGTTGCGGCGGAAGGTGGACGGGAACTTGAGCACCGTGAGAGCCCCCGAGGCCGCCAGGCGCGCGCCGTGGTCGCACGCGCGGCCGATGAACTCCATGTCCGGTGGCGCGCTGATCGTCCGGTAGTCCCGCCAGGGGCCGACCTCGTCGACGAGCCCCTTGCGGTGGACGAGCGCCGAGGGCGGTACGTATCTGGGATCGACCTCGCCGGCCGCACGCAGCTCGCGGTGGCCGCTGCCGCGAGGGCCGAGCTGCTCGGCGACCGCGTATCCCATGTCCGCACGGTTTCGCAGGATGGCCGTCAGGACGAGCGAGAGGTGGCTCGGCAGCCAGAGGTCGTCATGGCCGAGGTAGGCGATGTACTCGCCGCGGGCCGCCTCGATTCCGGCGTTGTTCGGCACCGACTGGCTGCCCGAGTTCTCGGGGAGGTTGAGCCAGCGCACGCGCGGATCGCCGAACGAGGCGACGACCTGCTCGGAGTCGTCGGTGCACGCATCTCCCACGACGACGACCTCGAGCTGCGGGTACGTCTGCGCGAGTGCGGAGGCGACGGAGTAGCGCAGCACGCTGCTCCAGTTGTACGTCGCGATCACGACGCTGACGAGCGGCGCCTCGCCGCCCCCTGCGAAGCCGGCCCGCAGGCGGGTCCGGCGAGCGAGGCCTGGTAGAGGAGCGAGCGCGAGGATTCCCCGCCGCGCCTGCTTGACCGGACGGGGCGTCACGGCTGCGAGCGCCCTGCGGGCGGACATCAGAGCTTGTACGGGATCTCGGGCGTGTCGAGCGGCAGCCGGTACTTGTCCGGCCGCTCGTGGTTGTACGGCTGCGTCGGCAGGTTGACGAAGACGGCGTCCTGCTGGCCGACGTTCTGGATCGCGTGGTAGACGCCGGCCGGGATGCGCAGCAGCCCCCTGTTCGACTCGCCGAAGCAGTGGACGTTGACCTGCCCGAAGGTCGGCGACTCGGGTCGCGCGTCGTAGAGCACGACCTTCACGTCTCCGGTCGAGAAGAAGAGCCGGTCGTCCTGCTCGAGATGCAGCACCCAGCCCTTGGCCTGGCCGGGGCGAATCGTCGTCTGGTACACCCATACGATGGGCTCGTCGGTGAAGCCCCAGGCCGGGCTGTAGATCTCGCAGACGCTTCCGCGCTCGTCGAGCTGAGTCGTCGCGGGCCTGACGCGGACGCCTTCGAGCGGCTCCTGAACGGAGCGCCCTTCGGCGGTGACCGTCTGGGTGTCCTTCGTGGCGGTCTCGAGGGCGGCGACGGACGCGAGCGGCGCGGACGAGCCGTCACCGGTCGTCGCTTGCCTCTCGGTGGCTGAACCGGACTTCGACACCTGTGCCGAAGATACACCCTGAGGCCGAGAATCGAGGCCCCTGGAACGAGTGATCCGGCAGTTGTGCACGGCTGGATCCCGATCTTGCGCGCAGAATCAGCGGACACGCTCGAAGATGAGACCGCTCTGGGCAAACGGCGGTCATCCGATCGGGCTAGCGGT
>CAZRTE010000072.1:0-12836 GCA_964602945.1 uncultured Gaiellales bacterium | reverse complement strand
CGACTCAGGACACTAGACGCTCAGAAGAGGCCGACCGTGCGGCCTTCGGGGCCGAGGTCGATGTCGAACGCGGCCGGGTGCTTGCCGAGCCCCGGCATCGTCTGCATGTCGCCGCAGAGGGGGACGAGCCAGCCGGCGCCCGTGTAGGCCCGGATGTCCCGCACCGGCACCGTGAACCCGGTCGGGGCGTTCTTCAGGCTCTTGTCGTGCGAGAGGGAGAGGTGCGTCTTCGCCATGCAGATCGGCAGCCCACCGAGGCCCTGCTGCTCGTACTGCTCCACGGCCTTCTTCGCCTTGGGCAGCAGCTCGATTCCGTCGGCGCCGTAGACGCGGGTCGCGATCGCCTCGATCTTGTCCGCGATGGGGAGGTCGAGCGAGTAGATCGGCTCGAACACCGACGGTTCCGAGGCCGCCTCGACGACCGTCTCGGCGAGCGCCGTCGCACCCTCGCCGCCGCGCTCGAAGCCCTCGTTGATCTCGGCGGCCCAGGCGCCGCGCTCGAGTGCGAGTCCGCGGACGCGGTCGAGCGTCTGCTTGGAGTCGCCGGGGAAGGCGTTGACGGCGACGACCGTGTTGAGGCCGAACTCGCGCGCGATGCCGAGGTGGCGCTCGAGGTTGGCGGCGCCGGCCTCGAGGTCTCCGTCGCCGTGGTGCTCGAGCGCGCGCGTCGAGACGACGAGGACGACCACGCTCGGGGCGAGACCGCCCGTACGCGCGACGATGTCGAGGAACTTCTCCATGCCGAGGTCGGAGCCGAAGCCGCCCTCGGTGACGACCGTGTCGGCGAGCTTCAGCGCCATCCGGGTCGCGACGAGCGAGCTGTTGCCGTGCGCGATGTTGGCGAACGGGCCGGCATGCACGAAGGCGGGCTCGCCCTCGAGCGTCTGGACGAGGTTCGGCTTGATCGCCTCCTTGAGCAGCACCGCCATCGAGCCGGCCGCGTGCAGCTGCTCGGCGGTGACGGGCTCTCCCTCGTACGTCGTCCCGACCGTGATCCGGCCGAGCCGGGCGCGGAGGTCGTCGAGGTCGCGCGCCATGGCGAGGATCGCCATCACCTCGGACGCGGCGGTGATGTCGAAGCCCGTCTCGCGCGGCAGCCCGTTCGCCTTGCCGCCGAGGCCGGTCACGACCTGGCGCAGCGAGCGGTCGTTCATGTCGAGGGCGCGCCGCCAGGTGATCGTGAGCGGGTCGATCCCGAGCGCGTTCCCCTGCAGCACGTGGGCGTCGAGCATCGCGGCGAGGAGGTTGTTCGCGGCGCTGATCGCGTGCAGGTCGCCGGTGAAGTGGAGGTTGAGCTCCTCCATCGGCACGACCTGTGCGTAGCCGCCGCCTGCCGCGCCGCCCTTGATCCCGAAGACGGGGCCGAGCGACGGCTCCCGGAGACAGACGACCGGCCGCTCCTCGAGCAGGCCGAGCCCCTCGGCGAGCGAGATCGCGGTCGTCGTCTTGCCCTCGCCCGCCGGTGTCGGCGTGATCGCCGTGACGGCGACGAGCTTCCCGTCGGGTACGTCCGCGAGCCGGTCGAGGACGTCGTGCGAGACCTTCGCCTTGTAGCGCCCGTACGGCTCGAGCTCGTCCTCCGCGATGCCGGCCGACGCCGCGACCTCGACGATCGGGCGCAGCTCGGCAGCCTGGGCGATCTCGAGGCTCGTGAGGGCGGACACGGCGCTCAGTTTGCCTACGGTTGCGCCTCGAGCGCCACAGGAACGGCACGGAGTGCCGCTGCGGGTTTCCCGCTCCCCCGCTCTTCGGCCCTCCGCTCGGCGGGTTCGGGCTTGACGAGGAGCCCCGCTGCTCGTAGCCTCGCCTCCGCATGCCTTCTTCGGTGATCTGTATCTCGCGGGCGTTGTGGGCGGGCGGCGAGGATGTCGGCCGCCTCGTCAGCGAGCGCCTGGGCTTCGCCTACGTCGACGAGGAGATCATCTCGCGCGCCGCCGACCGCGGCGGGATCCATCCCGAGGCCGTCGCCGACGAGGAACGTCGCAAGTCGCTTCTGGCCGGCCTGCTCTCCTCCATGGCCGAGGGGGGCGCGACCTTCGGGACGCCGCCGGTGGCCCCGGCCTGGAACGAGCCGTCGAGCGAGGCCGTGCGCTCGTTCATCCGCGAGGCGATCCAGGAGGTGGCAGCCAAGGGCAAGGTCGTGATCGTGGCGCACGCCGCCTCGCACGCCGTCGGGAGCGGCACGACGGCACTCCGCATCCTGATCACCGGGTCGCCGGAGAAGCGCGCGTCGCGTCTCGCGGAAGCGGACGGCCTCGACCGGTCGGAGGCCGCGAAGACGATCAGGAGCTCCGACGCGGCGCGCGCCGACTACCTGAAGCGCTTCTACGGCGTGAAGGAGCTGCCGACCAGCTACGACCTCGTGCTCAACACCGACGCGCTCTCGATCGACCGAGTCGCCGACCTGATCGTGCACGCCGCGACCTCGTAGTCGCGGTCGTGACGGCCCCGTAGACTTCCGGCGTGCGGATACGCAAGGACGTGAAGATCGAGCTCCTGCGGCGGACGCCGCTGTTCTCGAATTGCTCGAAGCGTGAGCTCGCGGCGATCGCCGGGATCGCGGACGAGATCCACATCCCCGCCGGGCAGGACTTCATTCGCCAAGGAGAGCGTGGCCGCGAGTTCTTCGCCGTCGTGGACGGCACCGTGTCGGTTCGGCGGAACGGTCGCCGGGTGCAGCTGAAGGGCGGCGCCGAGTTCTTCGGCGAGATGGCGCTCCTCACCGAGACACCGCGGAGCGCGACCGTGACGGCCACCTCCCCCGTGCGGGCGTTCGTCATCACCCGGCCGGCGTTCACCGGCCTGCTGCGCGACCTGCCGCAGCTGCAGCTGAAGGTGCTGCACTCGCTCGCCGAGCGTCTCGCCCCGGACGCCGGCGTCTAGCGAGACCTGAAGCCGGCCCCGCCCGGCCTTGTCGGCTGCCCCCCGCCCCCTTATGCTTGCCCGCGCACCTTGGCGTGGTGGACGCGAGGGGAGAGGAGACCGGGAATGCGGTTGTGGATGCGTGACCTGCGGACGCCGATGCGGCGTTCCGTCGTACGAGCGGCGTCCGTCCTGGCGATCGTCGCCGGGACGCTGGCGCTCGCGGGGGCAGGCGGGGTCGCCTCCGCCGACAACGGTGGCCCCGGGACGGCGATCGCGTACGGGTCGACCTACAAGGCTCTCGTCAATCCGGGAACGGTTCCGTCTGGTTTCGAGCAGCCCGGGTTCGACGATTCCGGATGGGCTCTCGATCAGGCCCCGTTCAGTTCGAGCGTCGGATCGACCGCAGGATGCGGTTTCCCCGCGGGAGCCAGTCTCTTCCCCGTGAACGGAACCGTCTACCTGCGGAAGTCATTCAACCTGCCCGCGAACGCGTTCGGCCTCCATATCGATGGCACGATCGACAACAACGCCGACGTGTACGTGCAAGGTCACCATGAGGCCTATGTGTCGAGTGGATCTTGCGCCACGGGCGCGATCAACCTCGACGTCTCGAACAGCGACTTGAACCATGGCGGCGACAACGTCGTGGCCGTCAAGGCTGTCGACACCGGCGACATCACGTTCTTCGACATGCAGGCGACGTACGGCGCCATCCAGTTCGCGAACCAGCCGGTCGAGACGCAGGAGGGGTCGCCACTCGCAGCAGACTTGAACGGGACCACGCCGATCGAGGTGACGATCACGAACGCCGAGGGCGATCCCGTCTCCGGCGCAACGGTCGACATATCGCTGCACGGGATCTCGGGGACCGGGGCGCTCTCGGGAACCACGTCTGCAACGACCGGTGAGGACGGGATCGCGAGCTTCAACGACCTCGCGGTGTCGGCTCCCGGCGAGTACCGGCTCGTCGCGACGAGCGAGGGCGCGACCGTTACCAGCGGCGCCTTCGTGATCGCGAACCAGGTCGTGGACTGCCCCGCGGGAGAGACCTGCACGGCAGGCGGTTCGACGTCGGACACGCAGGTCAGCGCGACGTCGTCGTTCACATCCGATCCGGCGCTGGCGGTCTCCGTCATCGACGGCGGTGCCGCCATCCCGACGGACGTCTGCGGCGACTTCCAGCCGCTCGGCTCCGGCTCGTACATCAACATCCTCGGCGGTGTCGTCGGCGGCGGCAACGTCACGGCCACGTGGACGCTCGCGAAGTCGCTCGTCAAGCAGGCAGGGAACCCCGGTGCGGCCCACTTCGACATCTGCCTCGGCGCGGAGAACCTCGAGGGTGGGACGACGCCCTGGACGACGAAGGACGGCTCACCAGCGGTGGCGAGAACCGACCCCATCTCCGGCGCAACGCTCTACTGGGGCCTGCTCCCGGACTGCCCGAAGCACGGGTCGGCGACCGGGCCGTGCATCCTCCACCGGGACAAGAACCACGGCAACGAGGTGGTCAGCTTCTACCTGCCGTATCCGTGGGACGCGAGCTTCCACGGAGGCTGAGCGGAGGAGAGAGGCTCTGAGCTCTCGCTAGCCGGGCGGGAGCGGGATCTCGGGAGTGGCGACCACCCCGAGCCGCGCGAAGATCGCGTCCCGCTCCCGCCCGGCCGGCTCCGGCGGCTCGCCGTCCGGCAGACCGAGCGCGGCCAGCGCGTCGAGGGCGAGCGCGATCTCGTAGTCGGCGCCGGCGCGCCGGGCGCTCTCGAGGCTCTCGCTCAGGGCCGCCTGCGCCTCGCCGGGCCGTCCCAGCTGTAGCAGGGCGAGGCCGCGCACCCGGTGCAGGACCGGCTCGAGAGCGACGATTCCCTCGTACCGCTCGAGGCGGGCCAGCGCTCGCTGCGCGAGGTCGAGCGCCTCGGCGGCCGACCGCTCGAAGACGAGCAGCTCGGCCAGCCTGGCCTCGGCGACGAGCGCCTCGCTCCACTCGCCTGCGCGCTCGAACTCCGCCTGCGCCTCGGCGAGCAGCGGACGCGCCTCGTCGAACCGGCCGAGGCGCGTCAGGAGAACGCCCATGTAGCGTGCCGTCTCCGCGATGCGCGAGCCGGATCCGGAGGCTCTCGCGATGCGGAGCGACTCCCGCATCAGCGGCTCGGCCTCGGCCAGCCGTCCCTGGTCGAGGAGGACCTCGGCCCGGTTGACGACGGCGAAGGAGGCCGACCAGCGGTCGCCCGACCGTTCCCAGACCTGCTCGGCCCGCTCGTAGAGCCCGAGCGCCTCGTCCCAGCGCCCCTGGTAGTAGGCGATGGCGCCGAGGTTGTTCAGGATCGCCCCTTGGCGTTCGAGGTTGCCGAGCTCCTCGTAGATGGCGAGCGCACGCTGCGAGTGGACGGCCTCGTCGAACCGGCCCTGCGTCGCGTGGGCCCAGTCGAGAACGTAGAGCGCCTGCGCGAGGGCCTCCTGCGCCCCGGCGGGCTCCGCGGCCTCGATCGTCCGCCGGCACCAGGCGATTGCCTCGCGTGGACGGCCCTGCCGCTGCCTGATCACCGCCGTGCGGGCGAACAGGTCGGCTCTCTGCCGGGCTGCAGCCGGCCCGTCGAGTCCCTCGACCAGGCGGAGACCGCGCGTGAGCCAGCGGAGCGCCTGCGGGTACCGGCCCAGCCGCCACGGAATGAGCGCGTGCTTGAGCAGGAGGCGGGCCTCCTCGACCGGATCCGCCGACAGGTGGCGCCGTGACGTCCGGTACGCGTCGCCCGCCGCCTCGAACTCGCCGAGCCTGTAGCGCACGTCCCCCAGCGACTCCGCCACGGCGGCGATCTCGGGGCCGGTCGCGCCGCGGAACCGCCGCGCAGCGCGCAGCGCCCGTGCGTAGAGGCTGGCAGCGTCGACGTTCGCGTAGATCCTCTTCGCGTGGTCGCCCGCGAGCCGCGAGTAGCGCCAGGCCCGCTCGAAGTTCCCGCCGTGGAAGAAGTGCACGGCGAGCACCCCCGCCTCGTCGCCCGCATCGCGCCCGAGACGGTCTTCGAGCACCAGGCCGACGCGGCCGTGCAGCTCGCGCCGGCGGCGGAACGGCAGGCCCTCGTAGGCGGCCTCGTGGACCAGCGTGTTGCGGAAGCGAAGCCGTCCGTCGGCATCCCGGTCGACGAGTCCCCGCAGCCGCTCCCAGAGCGCATCGCCCGGCGCCACCTCGTCGTGGAAGGTCGCGGCGAGCAGGTCCTCCTCGAAGGTCACGCCGAGCACCGACGCGTGGCGGAGCGCGATCCGGTCGGAGGCGGAGAGCCGGTCGATGTCGGCGGTCACGACCGCCTCGACGGAGTCGGGCAGCACGTCGGTCGTCCCCGCGGCCCGCGCGACGTTGAGCAGCTCGACGAGGAAGAGCGGGCTGCCGCCCGACCTCCGCGCGAGCTCCTCGACCTCGTGCGGCCTGAACGGCTGCTCGTCGGTCGCGATCTCGACGATCTCCGCGGCCTCCCGCTCGGAGAGAGGCAGGAGGTCGAAGGCGAGGAAGCGCAGCTCCTCGTCCTCGACGTCGGTCCACAGCCCCTCCGGCTGCGTGCGGGCGACGACGAGGGCGTGGGGCAGGGACGTACCCGCGCTCGACAGGCGGCGCAGGAGGTCGGCGCTCGAGTCGTCCATGAACTGCGCGTCCTCGACCACGAGCGCGAAGCGCGTCTCGCCGAGCGTCGCGCCGAGGAACCGCAGCGTCACGTCGGCGAGCGTCTCGCGGAGGAAGCGCTCGTCCAGGGCCTGCGTCTCCGGCGTCGGGGGCAGATCGAGCCCGAGCAGGATCCCGAGCAGCGGCACCCAGGCGACGAGCTCCGGGCCGGCCTCTGCGGCGGCAGCGCGCAGGCGGCGCTCCGAGTCGTCCGGGGTGCTGCCGCGCTCGAGGCCGAGCAGCTCGCGCAGAGGATCGCGCAGCGCGTAGTAGGGCGTCGAGGCCTCGTACTCCTCGCAGGTCGCGTGGAACACGCGGAGCTCGGGCGTCGCGGCGAGAGCCTCTCGGATCAGGCGCGTCTTGCCGATCCCCGACCGCCCCGCGATCTCGACCGTCCAGCCGTTGCCCGCCCCGACCTCGTCGAGCACGGCCCGGAGCGTGGCCAGCTCCCGCTCGCGGCCGACGAAGGGCGTCTCGGCTATCCGTTCCTCGCGCCTGCCGGCGATCGCGCCGACGAGCGACGCGCTGATGGGCTCCGCCTTTCCCTTGGCCGCGAACGGCTCGATCGGCGTCGTCTCGAACGTCGTCCGGGAGCGCTCGAGCACGACCTCGGTCGCGAGGATCTGACCTGCCTCGGCGCGCACCATCACGCGTGCCGCCGTGTTGATCGCGTCGCCGAGCACGGCGTAGGCGCGGCGGTACGGGGGACCGAAGTCGCCGGTGAAGACGCGGCCCGTGTCGATGCCCGCCCGCAGCGGGACGACGCCGGGCCGGTCCAGCACCTCGCGTGCCAGCCGCAGCGTCTGCTCCTCGTCGTGCCCGGTGCTCGACGGCGCCCCCGCGGTCAGGAGGACCTTCACGCTCCCCTTGGAGACGTCGGTCACGTTGAACGGCACCTCGTAGCGGGCGGCCGCCTCCTGGATCGAGCTGATCCGCTCGTCGAGTGCTGCGGCGAAGCGCGCGGGGCCGAGCTCGGCGAGCAGGACGTCGGTGCGCATCAGGTCGAAGAACGCGGCCGTGATCGTCCGGTGTTCGGGCTCGCTCCGCTCGAGCAGGACGTGCTCGCGCGCCGCGACCGGGATGCACGACGCGATCACCGGTCCGCTCACCCGGCCGACGTCGGGCGCCGGCCTCTCGTCCACCTCCGGGGGCGCGGCGAGCAGCAGCCCCGCCTCCTGCCGCGACCCGACGCACGACGGGTCGAGCCGGCGGGCCAGCGTCTCGCTGATGCCGATCTCGCCTGCGTCGGCGGCTCCCTCGATGACCGCCGTCTCGGTCGCCGTCGGGCCGACCACGAGCAGCTCGCGGTGGACGCTTCCCGCGGTGAAGAAGTCGATCGCCCCGGTCGCGATCCCGATCGACATGCGCAGGGTCACCGTGCGGCTGCCCACACGGATCCGGCCGACCCGCCCGATCGTCCTCTGCATCTCCCAGGCGGCCCGGGCGGCCCGCTGCTCGTGCCCGGGGTCGTCGAAGAGGAGCAGCAGGGCGTCGCCGCCCCACTTGAGCAGGCCGGCACCCCACAGGTACGCCTCGTCGAGGAGCGCTCCGAAGACCCCGTCCAGGGTGTCGCGCAGGAGCTCCGCGCCGATCTTCCCGCGCCGGGCGAGGCTCTCCGTGAGCGCCGTGAAGCCCGAGATGTCGACGAAGGCGAGCGATCCGTCCAGTTCCTTGTACGTCGCCTGCGGCGTATCGCGCACCCACTCGATCAGCAGGCGCGGGACGTACGGCTTCAGCACCTCGCCCTGGTCGTCGAGCGCGCGCCGTTCGCGGGCAGTCATCGTGCGAGTATGCACCCGGGCCGCGTGCGGACTCCCGGTCCGGGCCGCTCTACCGGGCGAGGTCGTCGGCCGCCTCGGCGATCGTCGCGACGGGCCCGACGCAGACGTCCTCCGCGTCGAAGAGCTCCAGCCACTCGGCGAGCGGCCGCGTGGCGAAGATCGCGGCGAGCTCGGCCGCGAGCGCCTCCTGGTCGGCGTCGCCCTGGCGCTCGGCCAGCTCCGGGCGGCCGAGGAGCTCGACCAGGCGGCGGAAGAAGACGGGCTCGAGAGGGGCGACGGTGAGATGGCGGCCGTCCGCGGTCTCGTAGATGCGGTAGGAGGCGAGGCCGCCGGTGAGCAGGCGCGGCGCCGGGTCGCCGCCGAGGCGGTGGGCGACGAGACGGTGGGCGCCGTGCGTCAGCGAGACGACGATGTGGCGGCCCTTGCCGGTGCGGTCGCGCTCGAGCAGGGCGGCGAGGATCTTCGTCACGGCGCCGAGCCCGCCCGCCGCGAGGTCGGCGATCTGGACGGGCGGCCACGCCGGCGCGGTGTCCCAGAGCACGCCGGCCCAGCCGGCGTAGTTGAGGTCGTGCCCGGCGCGCTGCTCGTGGCGGCCGCCGACCCCGAAGCCGGTGAGCGAGCAGTAGACGGTGCGCTCCGGGACGTGCTCGGGCCCGATGCCGAGCCGGGAGGCGACGCCGGGGCGGGAGGACTCGAGCACGACGTCCGCCTCGCGCACGAGCTCGAGCGCCGGCGCGGGATCGCGCTTCAGATCGACCTCGACGGACTCCTTGCCCGCGCGCAGCGCGGCGTCCCAGGCCGGGGCGGCCCTGCGGAGGGGATCGCCGCCGGGCGGCTCCACGCAGACGACGCGCGCCCCGAGCTCCAGCAGCTCGCGGGACGCGAAGGCGCCGGGGAGGTACCGGCTGAAGTCGACGACGAGCATCCCGCTCAGCGGCTGCATCCGGGCGAACCTACCGCCTCCGGCGGGGCTTAGGATCGGCTGCATGCCCGACGCATCCCACCGGCCGCCCTGGCCGACGACGCCCCCGACGGCGGCCCTCCGCGCCTCGTTCGCGGACGCCGTGCGCAGGCCGTACTGGCTCGACGCGCTCCCGCCGCGGGAGCCTGCGTCGCCGCTCGAGGGCCCGGCGGAAGCGGATCTCTGCATCGTCGGCGGGGGTTTCACCGGCCTCTGGGCGGCGCTCCACGCGAAGGGCGACGACCCGGGCCGGGACGTGCTGCTGCTCGAGGCGGAGACGACCGGCTTCGGCGCGTCCGGCCGCAACGGCGGCTTCCTCTCCACCTCGCTCACGCACGGCATCGAGAACGGGCTCGCCCGCTTCCCCGACGAGCTCGCGACGCTCGAGCGGCTCGGCCGTGAGAACGTCGACGGGCTGCGAGCCGACCTCGCCCGTCACGGGATCGACTGCGACCTCGAGCGGACGGGCGCGCTCCATCTCGCGACCGAGCCGTACCAGGTCGCCGAGCTCGAGGAGGCGGCGGAGTCCGCACGCCGGTTCGGCCACGAGGTCGAGCTGCTCGATCGCGACGCCGCCCGCGCGGAGATCCACTCGCCGCTCTACCTCGGCGGGGTCTGGAACCGGAGCAGCACCGCGCTCGTCGACCCCGGCAAGCTCGCCGACGGGCTCGGCCGCGCCGCGCGTGCCGCCGGTGTCCGCGTCCACGAGCACACACCCGTCCGCGGCCTCCGCCGCCACGGCGGACGGATCGAGCTGCGCACGCCGGCCGGCAGCGTCGGCGCCCGGTCGGTGCTCCTCGCCACGAACGCGTACCCGCCGCCGCTGCGGCGGCTCCGCCGGCACGTCGTCGCCGTCTACGACTACGTGCTCGTCACCGAGCCGCTCTCGGGCGAGCAGAAGCGCGCGATCGGCTGGGAGCGGCGGCAGGGGCTCAGCGACGGCGGCAACCAGTTCCACTACTACCGCCTCACCGCCGACGACCGCATCCTCTACGGCGGCTACGACGCCGTCTACCGCTACGGGAGCCCCGTCGAGCCGCGCCTCGACGACCACGAGCCGACCTTCGCGAGGCTCGCCCAGCACTTCTTCGCGACCTTCCCCCAGCTCGAGGGCATCCGTTTCAGCCACCGCTGGGGCGGCGCGATCGGCACGTGCAGCCGCTTCTCCGTCTTCTTCGGCACCGCCCACCGCGGCCGCGTCGCCTACGCGGCGGGCTACACGGGCCTCGGCGTCGGCGCGACGCGCTTCGGCGCGCGCGTCGCGCTCGACCTGCTCGACGGCCGCGACACGGAGGCGACCCGCCTGCGCTACGTCCGCCGCAAGCCCGTGCCCTTCCCGCCGGAGCCCCTCCGCAGCGCGGTCATCCAGCTGACGCGCAACCGCCTCGCCGCTGCCGACCGTGACGAGGGCCGCCGGGGCATCTGGCTGCGCACCCTCGACCGCCTCGGTCTCGGCTTCGACAGCTAGAGGAGCGACCCGGCCGCGGGAACACCGCCGAGCTGCTTGACCTCGAACGGGTGCGCCGGGGTTGGCTCTTCCCCCGGGGGAGGCCGCATCCTAGGGAGTGGCCGGGCGGTCCGCCCGGCGCGAGGAGGTTCGCACGGCCTTGCCGAGCATCGGAGCTCACGCAGCCGTCGTGGCTGTCGCAGAAGGCGCTTGCGGCTCTACGACGAGCTGGAGCTGCCGACGCCGGCCCGCCTCGACTCCGACTCGCGCCACCGCCTCTACGAGCCCGGTGGTGCGGTCCGCCGAAGGGGGAGGCATGCTCGAGGACGAACGGCAGTCACCACTTCTCCGGTAGCGGCGCTGCGCGAGGAGGCGCTGTTTGTTCTACTGCGGGTCGTGGAACAGCACACGGGCTTTCTCGCGTATCAGGGGAGCCGGGTCGCGTACGCGACGGTCGGCGAGGGGCCGCCGCTCGTCCTGCCGGCGTACTGGCTCAGCCATGTCGGCGAGGACTGGGGATATCCCTCGTTGCGCCGCTTCGTCGAATCGCTCGCGCAGGGGCGTCTCGTCGTTCGGTACGACCGGCCGGGCTGCGGGCTCTCTGACCGCGAGCGGCGGCCGGAGACGCTGACGCTGGACTACGAGGTCGAGCTGCTCGGAGCGATCGTCGACGCACTCGACCTCGAACGCGTCGCGGTCTTCGGCAGCTCGGCGGGCGGCCCGATCGGCGTTGGCTATGCGGCACACCGCCCCGAACGGGTCGAGCGCCTCGTCCTCTACGGAACGTTCGCCGCGGGCTCGTCCATCGGGACACGCGAGACGCGGCGCGCGATGGTCGAGCTCGTCCGCTCGAGCTGGGGGCTCGGCAGCCGGATGCTTGCGGACGTCTTCGGGCCGTCCGCCTCGCCCGCCGAGCGGCGGGAGTTCGCGGCGGTCCAGCGGACCGCAGCGTCGGCGACGACGGCAGCCCGGCTGCTCGAGCTCATGTTCTCGTACGACGTGCGCGACCTCCTGCCTCTGCTGACGATGCCGACGCTGGTTGTCCACCGCGAGGGCGACACGGCATTCCCCGTTCGGCTCGGTCGCGAGCTTGCCGCGCTCGCGCCCGGCGCCGAGCTCTGCGTCCTTCCGGGCGACGCACACCCGCCCTGGCACGGCGACGCCGACGCGCTCGTCGAGGCGATCGCGCCGTTCCTGGGCATCCGCCCGCCGAAGCGGTCACATGCCGCCGGCGATCTCGACGAGCTGACGGCGCGCGAGCGCGAGGTGCTTCGGCTCGTTGCCGACGGCTTGAGCGACGCGGAGATCGCCGCGCGGCTCGTCGTCAGCCCGCACACCGTGCACCGGCACGTGGCCAACATCAGGCGGAAGCTCGGCTTCCATTCCCGCTCGGCCGCCGCGGCGCATGCGGCACGCGCCGGAATCGTCTGACGGCCCCCGAATGGCCGGTTTCGGCCACGCGAAGATGGCCGGGACGGGCGAAGCGGTGCGGTTCTCCGCGGCGGGACACTCGCCGCATGAACACCCGCGTATTCCGCAGCAGGAAGCTCGGCAGGCCCGTGCTGGTGCGCCCGCTCCGCGACGGCGACATCGCGACGGTCGCCGCGGTCTTCGACCGGCTGAGCCCGGAGTCGCGGGCGCGCCGCTTCCACGGGGCGAAGCCGCGGCTGTCCGACGGCGATCGCACCTGCCTTGCCAAGGTCGACGCCGACAGGCACGTGCTCGTCGCCCACGTCGACGG
The DNA here is from genome assembly GCA_964602945.1 of uncultured Gaiellales bacterium. GTDB lineage: Bacteria > Actinomycetota > Thermoleophilia > Gaiellales > Gaiellaceae > Palsa-739. The sequence goes on along the minus strand of CAZRTE010000072.1, from coordinate 395 downwards.
AGACGAGGCGCCGGCGGCGACGGCGCGCCTCGTTCGGTGCCTCGACGATCCCGGCGCGGCCGAGATCGCTCTCGAGGTCGCCGACTGCTACCAGAGCGTCGGCATCGGCGCTGCCCTCGTGGAGCTCCTCCTCGCCGACGCTCGCGCTGCCGGCTTCGCACGCGTGACCGCCGACGTCGAGCTCTCGAATCGCGGCGCGCTCGCGCTCCTCGGACGCTTGCTGGGAGGCAAGGCGCTGCGTGTCGACGGATCCGACGTCCGCGTCGAGGCGCCACTCGGCGGCGTCCGCACCGCGCCGGCCGCATGACGCCGACATTCGTCACCGAAGCGCCCACGTCGGTCCAATCCGCACCGCCCCCACACCAACGGATGGAATCGTGACGAGCACAGCAACG
>CAZRTE010000071.1:6466-12898 GCA_964602945.1 uncultured Gaiellales bacterium | reverse complement strand
GGCTCCCACGCTCCCGCCTCCACGTTCGCCCGTACCTGCTCCGGCTTCGTGGCACCGGCGATCACCGACGTGACCGCGGGCCTCGCGAGCAGCCCGCCGACCGCGAGCTCGAGCAGCGAGACGTCCCGCTCGCCGGCCAGGCGCTGCACCACCTCGAGGCGCTCCCAGCGCTCGTCCGCGATCTCCCGCCCCGCAAGCCGGCCTTCCGTCGCCTCCTCGCCGCGCCGGTACTTGCCCGTGAGCAGTCCGCTCGCGAGCGGGAAGTAGGGCAGGAAGCCGATGCCGAGCCGCTCGCACGCCGGCAGGACCTCGGACTCGACCTCGCGCTCGACGAGCGAGTACTCGTTCTGCGCCGAGACGAAGCGCGTCAGTCCCCGCTCGCGCGCCTCGCTCTCCGCGCCCGCGATCTGCCGCGCCGAGAGGTTGGAGGAGCCGATCCAGCGCACCTTGCCCTCGCGCACGAGCTCGTCGAGGACGCCCAGCGTCTCCTCGATCGGCGTCGAGGAGTCCGGGAAGTGCAGCTGGTAGACGTCGATCGCGTCGGTGCGGAGCCGCCGCAGCGACCCCTCCACCGCCCAGCGCACGTACTCGGCGCGGCCGCGCGACTCGTCGGGCCGCTCGTCCATCCGCCCGCCGAACTTCGTCGCGATCACCACCCGCTCGCGGCGGCCCTCGAGCGCGCGCCCGATGAACTCCTCGCTCGTCCCCTGGCCGTAGATGTCGGCGGTGTCGAACAGCGTCACGCCCGCGTCGAGCGCGGCGTCGATCACGGCGAGCGTCTGCTCGTAGTCGATGCGGCGACCGAAGTTGTTCGTGCCGAGGCCGACGACCGAGACCTCCGGCCCGCCCTCGCCGAGGAAGCGGGTGCGCATGACTTCGACGCTACCCAACGAGGGGCACCCTAGGATGACCCGCCATGGAGGGGCACCGGCTCGTCTTCCTCGGCGGCCTGCACCGGAGCGGCACGACGCTCCTCGCACGCCTGCTCGCCGCGCATCCCGAGGTCAGCGGCTTCTCGGACACCGGCGTCCCCGAGGACGAGGGGCAGCACCTGCAGACGGTCTACCCGGCCGCGAAGGTCTACGGCGGGCCGGGCCGCTTCGGCTTCGCGCCGGAGTCCCATCTGACGGAGGAGTCGCCGCTCGTGTCGGCGGAGAGCGCCCGCACGATCATCGAGGAGTGGTCGAGCCACTGGGACCTCTCGCGGCCGGTTCTGCTCGAGAAGTCGCCCCCGAACCTGCTCAAGACCCGCTTCCTCCAGGCGCTCTTCCCGGGCTCGGAGTTCGTCGTCGTCCTCCGCCACCCGATCGCGGTCTCGCTCGCCACCGCGAAGTGGCGGCGGACGCGCCGCTACCACCGGCTGCTCGAGCACTGTCTGCACTGCTACGAGCTGTTCGAGGCCGACCGGGGGCGGCTCGAGCGCGTGCACGTGATCCGCTACGAGGAGCTCGTCCGGGAGCCGGAGGAGGTGCTGCGCGGGATCTTCGCCTTCCTCGGCCTCGAGCCGGTCGCGCCCGCCGAGCAGGTCGAGCCGGGGGCGAACGAGCGCTACTTCCGGCAGTGGCGCGAGCTGCAGCGGGACCCGAGGATGCGCGCCTATCTCACGCTCTCGTCCCTCCGGTACGAGCGGCGCGCCCGCCGCTTCGGGTACAGCCTCCTGCGCCCCGGGAAGACGCTCTAGCCGAGAGCCACGACCGGCTCAACGCTTGTCGAGAGCGATGGCGATCGTGCAGCCCATCACGAGGGATGCGACGCAGTTCGGGACGACGAGCGGCAGGTCGTGACTCGCGATGCCGTAGGCGACCCACAGGCCGAAGCCGACCAGCAGCACCGCGAAGTAGCCGATCGAGATTCCCTCCGAGGAGCGTCGCCGCAGGATCTCTCGGATCTGCAGGATCGGCGAGAGCGCCATGACGACGGCCCATGACGCGGCGGTGACGCCGAGCGCGGTCGAGACCATCTGAACCTCCTTCGGGATGGTGTCGCGCTCGATCGCCGGCCACGCTCGTCCCGGAGGAGCGGGAGAGGAGCGCTCGCGCAGCCGGTCGCACCGTAGCAACGCAGCCCGAGCTGCCTGAGACGCCCGCAGCTCCGCGCTGGGAGGGTCAGGCAGCCAGCGAATCCGGGAGCGGCCGGGCGTGGACGACCACGAGCGTCTTCGTCGGCCGCGTCAGCGCAACGTAGAGCTCGCGCAGGCCGCTGTCCCCCGCCTCCGCGATCGCCGCCGGCTCCACGACGACGACGTGGTCGAACTCGAGGCCCTTGGCCTGCCGCGGGGTCAGGATCGGGAACGGGAAGGAGCTCTCGACGGCGAAGCTCCGGGGAACGATGACCGCGAGGAGACCGTCCAGGTCCTCGAGCGAGACGGCCTCGCGCAGCGCCGTCTGCATCAGCTCGTCCTCCGCCGCCTCGACGAGACGCGGCGGCTCGCCGCCCTTGCGGTAGGCGACCGGCGGCTCCACCTCGGGCGCGATGCGGTCGAGCAGCGGGAGCGCGAAGTCCATGATCTCCGCCGGGACGCGGTAGGCGTGGCGGAGCTCCTCGATCGTGATCTCCGCCTGCTCGGGCAGATACGGCTCGAGCTCCTGCCAGCGCCGGTAGACGACGGGGCCCGTCGCCTGCGCGACGTCGCCGAGGATCGTGAGCGAGCCGTCGACCGCGCGGCGGGAGATCGCGAGCAGCTGCAGCGGCGAGAGATCCTGCGCCTCGTCGACGATCACGTGCCCGAACGAGCGCGGGGCACCGGTGAGCAGCGCGTGCGCCTCGTCGAGCAGCGGGACGTCGTGCTCGCTCCAGCGGAGCTCCGAGACGCGGCGCGGCCGGTCGCGCAGGAGGAGCTTCCGCTCGGCGGTGTCGAGCACGCCCTCGGCGGCGGCGGCGAGACCGGCCGGCGAGGTGAGCAGCCGCGCGACGAGCTTCTCCGGCTGCGGCAGCGGCAGGACGCGGTCGAGCCAGCGCGTGAGGAAGCCGCCGCGGCGCAACGCGCGCTCGAGCTCGTCGAAGGTGCGCAGCGCGCGCGGGCCGAGCAGCTCGCCGTACCGCTCGTAAAAGCGGCGCAGCACCGCCATCCGGAAGCGCTCGCGCGCCAGCCCGAGCGGGTCGCCCGCCTCGAGCGCGTCCTCGAGCAACGCCGCGACGTCGCGCTCGCGCACCCGGACGTAGACGCCGTCGACGAGGGTGACCAGCTCCTCCGGCGCGGGCACGACCGCGAGCTCGACCGCACGCGCCACGACCTCGCGCAGGCGCGGGTCGCCCTTGAGCCGTGCGACGTCCGGCTCCTCCTCGCGCCCCACCTCGCAGCCGTCGACGAGCTCCGTCACGGCCCGCTGCTCGACCGCCTCCTCGCCGAGGGTCGGCAGGACGTGCGAGACGTAGTCCATGAAGGTCGGGTTCGGGCCGACGACGAGCACGCGCCGCAGGCGCTCGCGGTGGTTGTAGAGGAGCCAGGAGGCGCGGTGGAGGCCGACGGCGGTCTTGCCGGTGCCGGGGCCGCCCTGCACGACGAGGGCGCCGTCCGGCTCCGCCGTGATCAGGCGGTACTGGTCGGACTGGATCGTCGCGACGATGTCGCGCATCCGCGCCTCCCGCCGGCGCTCGAGCTCCTCGAGCAGGAAGTCGGAGACGGACGCGCCCTCGATCGCGCTCCCGTCGAGCGCCTCGTCGGAGAGGTCGAGCAGGCGGCGGCCCTCGGCGCGGAAGCGGCGGCGCTGCTGGACGCCGTGCGGCTGCCCGGGCGTCGCGGTGTAGAAGGGCCGCGCGGCGGGCGCCTGCCAGTTGACGACGAGCGACTCGTGCTCGGAGTGCACCCAGCGGCGGCCGATGTAGAGCGGCCGCGGATTCGCGTCGAGCGTGAGCCGGCCGAAGACGAGGCCGCGCTCGGCGTCCTCGAAGGTGCGCATCCGGCGCTTCGCCCACGCCTCCATGTTGAGCGCCGCCCACTCGGTCGCCATCGCCTCCTGCGTGCGCTCGACCGTCGAGCGCATGCGGTCGAGCGCCTCGTAGGCGCGGTCGACGTAGGCCTGCTCGGCTGCGAGCTCGGGGTGCGGCACGGCCCGACGACGGTACCGACGTAGGATCGGCAGCGCAATGAAACTGGGCCTCAGCCTCGGCTATGCGCCGCCGGGCACGAACCCGGCCGACCTGTTCCCGCTCGTGGAGGAGGCGGAGCGGCTCGGCTTCGACTCGGTCTGGGCGGCCGAGGCCTGGGGCACCGACGCGGTCAGCGTGCTCGCGTACCTCGCGGCGGTGACGCAGAAGATCAAGCTCGGCTCCGCGATCATGCAGATCCCGGGCCGGACGCCCGCGAACACGGCGATGACGGCGGCGACGCTCGACCTGCTCTCCGGCGGCCGCTTCCTGCTCGGGCTCGGCACGTCGGGGCCGCAGGTCGTCGAGGGCTGGCACGGCCAGCCGTGGGGGAAGCCGCTCGGCAAGACGCGGGAGTACGTCGAGATCGTGCGCGCGGCGCTGCGGCGCGAGGTCGTCGCGCACGAGGGCGAGCACTACCGCATCCCGTGGGACGGCCCGGGCGCGACCGGGCTCGGCAAGCCGCTGAAGCTGATGCTGAGGCCGCTGCGGAGCGAGATCCCCGTCTACCTCGCGGCGCTCGGCCCGAAGAACGTCGCGCTCGCGGCGGAGATCGCCGACGGCTGGCTCCCGATCTTCGTCGACCCCGACCACTTCGCGGAGACGTTCGGCCCGAGCCTCTCCGCCGCCCCGGAGGGCTTCGAGATCGCACCGACCGTCAGCGTGCTCGTCGGCGACGACGTCGCGACGCTCCGCGACGCGCTCCGGCCGTACGTCGCCCTCTACGTCGGCGGCATGGGCTCGAAGGGGCGGAACTTCTACAACGCGCTCGTCCGCCGCTACGGCTGGGAGGAGGAGGCGGAGCGGATCCAGGAGCTCTACCTCGCCGGCAAGCAGCGCGAGGCGATCGCCGCCGTGCCGGACGCGCTCGTCGACGCCGTCTCGCTCGTCGGGCCGAAGGAGCGGATCGCGGAGCGGCTCGAGGCGTGGCGCGCGACGCCGGTGACGACCCTCGTCCTCGGCACGCCGCAGCCGGAGGCGCTGCAGGTACTCGCCGAGCTCGTCCTCTAGTGGCCGAACCGGCCCCGCCCCTGATCGTGCTCGGCGTCGGCCGCTCGGGCACGACGCTGCTGCGGGTGATGCTCGACCGCAACAGCCGGCTCGCGATCCCCGACGAGTCGTTCTTCGTCCTCCAGCTCGCGCACCGCCATCCGGGCCGCATCGTCCTTCGGTCGTTCTACGACGACCTGCACCGGCTCCCGCGGCTCGGCGACTGGGGGATCACGCCGGAGGACGTGCGCCCGTACCTGCACGACGGGATGAGGACGCGCGAGGCGATCGCGGCGATCTTCGAGGCGTACGCCGCACATGCCGGCAAGCCGCGCTGGGGGGACAAGACGCCGCTCTACATGCAGCACCTGCCGCTGCTCGAGCGCCTCCTCCCCGACGCGCTCTGGGTGCACCTCGTCCGCGACGGGCGGGACGCGGCACTCTCGTTCCTCGCGCTGCCGCCGGGCTTCTCGGGCCGGACCTGGGCGCAGCCGCACACGGTCGCGCAGTTCGCCGCCCGCTGGCGGGTCGAGATCGAGGCGGCGCAGGCACTCGGCCGGCGGTCACAGGACCGCTATCTCGAGCTCCGCTACGAGGAGCTCGTCGCCGCGCCGGAACGGGAGCTGCGGCGGATCTGCGAGTTCGCGTCGCTGCCGTGGGAGCCGGAGATGCTCGCCTACCCGGGCACGATCGACGTCTCGAAGCTGCCCGAGCACCAGCGGCTCGCGCAGCCGCCGACTCCCGGCGTGCGCAACTGGCGCGAGGAGATGAGCCGAGAGGACGCGCTCGCCTTCGAGCGAGTCGCGGGCGACGTGCTCCGCGACTGCGGCTACGAGCTCCTCGAGCCGGACGAGAGCTACCCGACGGCACGCGGCCGGCTCGAGCTCGCGCGCTTCCGGACGCTGAGCGCCGGCTGGAAGGCGGCGATGGTCGTCTTCCAGCGCTCGCCGCTCTGGCGGCGCACGCACCCCGTCGTCGGCTGAGGCTCAGCAGCCGCCGGGCTGGGGCTGTCCGCCCGGACCGTCCTCGTGCTCGTCACCCGCCTGCAGGCAGTAGGAGGTGGCGCCGGCGCTGACGAGGACGACGCCGGTGCCGGGCGGGAGGGTCGCGCCGGCGTACGTCCCGCTCTGGACGAAGAAGGCCTGCATGGCGGTTGCGGCCTGACTGAAGTTCGTGGCGGAGACTGCGGACTGCGCCTGCGTGACGGCCTGCCGGGTCGCCGGCGCCGTGGGACCATTCGAGCGCAGGTCGTGCATGTACACATAGCCGCCGACGAGGACGACGAGCAGAAGCGCCGGGAGGCCGAGGACGCGAAGCACCACGAGTCGTATCGGTCGCGACCGGCCGAAGCTCAAG
>CAZRTE010000071.1:0-6366 GCA_964602945.1 uncultured Gaiellales bacterium | reverse complement strand
CGCCGCCGCTACGCGACGACGCGGTAGACCTGGAAGACCTCCGCGTAGTCGCGGCTCACGTTGACGCCGTGCATGCGCGCGAGGTTGCGGACGTACTCCGCGTTCGCGTAGCGGCGATGCTGCTGCGAGGCGTAGTGCGCGAGGGCAGCGATCTTCCGCTCGACGTGCCGCTCCTCGAGCGCGACGTACCACTGGTAGGCGAAGTCGAAGTTGTTCCAGGGGATCTCGTAGCCGAGGATCGTCGTCCGCTTGAAGGCGCGCAGTCCCTCCTCGGCGACGGTGCGGTGATCCTGGTGGACGTCGTGGAGGCTCGGCTGGAAGACGACGTCCGGGTGCCATTCCTCCCAGAGCGCGACGAGCAGCTCGAGGATGTCCTGGCGCCGCTCGGGGAAGGTGCGGACGTCGAAGTCGTGCACGTCGAGCGACTCGGCAGGGATGCCGAGCTCCGCCGTCGCCGCGGCCACCTCCCGCGCGAGCGTGTCGGGCGGGAAGCCCGGCGGCAGGGAGCGCGTCGCGATCGAGAAGGCGACGTAGCGGACGTCGCAGCCCGCCTCGACGAGCCGCGTCATCGTCCCGCCGCACCCGAACTCGCCGTCGTCGGTGTGCGGCGCGAGGACCAGCGCACGTTTCCAGTCTTCGATCATGCGATCGCCGGCTCCTTCTTCTCCACCGCCTGCGCCGGCTCCTGCGCCCGGACGCGACGCGGGGCTGCGAGGACGAGGAGGCCGATCAGCCCCCAGGTCGTCGGGTCCTCGAAGAAGTCGTTGTACGCGAGGGAGTGGACGAAGATCGCGGCGAGCGTGAGCACAGCGAAGAGAGCGGCGCTGCCGGCGAGGCTGCGGTCGATCCGCCGGAAGCCGACGAGGAACAGGGCGGCGAGGAGCCAGACGTAGAGCACGAACCCGACGGCCCCGCCCTCCGCGGCCACGGTCACCGGCGTGTTGTGCGAGGCGCTGTGCCTCGGCGCCTCGTGCGTCCGGTTCGAGTAGGCGTGCTCGAAGCCGCCGATGCCGACGCCGACCGCCGGATGGGCACGCGCGATCTTGATCCCGTTCGCGATCAGGCTCGCGCGCCCGTGCGTCGCGCGATTCAGGTTCGAGATCGAGTGGTGGCGGAGGGAGTGCATGAGCTTCGGCTGGGCCACGGCGATCCCGCCGAGCACGACGACGGCGAGGGCGAGCGCGGCGAGCGACTTCCAGCGCCAGACGACTGCCGCGAGGAGGAACACGGCGACGAGGAGCGCCGCGAAGCTCGACTGGGAGAAGGAGATCAGGAGCCCCAGCCAGGCGATCGCGCTGAAGACGAGACCCGCGACCGCGAGCCGCGTCGACCTGGTGCGCACGATGAGCACGGCGGTCGCGATCAGGGCGACCACGAGGAAGCGGCCGTAGATCGACGGGTCGTAGAAGACCGAGTTGACACGGAACAGGGCGGCGTAGGCGTTGGTCGTCCCCAGCTTGGCGTTCTGGAAGATGTTCCGGGTCTCGTACTGGTAGAAGCCGACGCCGGCGAAGAGGAGCGCCATCACCACGAGCTCGCCGTACAGGAGCTTCAGCCGCGACGGCTGCCACGGCAGGCGTGCGATCGAGAGCGCGAGGATCGTGAACGGGATGTAGAAGGCGAGCATGTCGATCGCCGCCGAGTGGATGTCGACCGTCCAGAGAGCCGAGAGCCCGATCCAGGCGAGGTAGAGGGCGAGCGGCCGGGTGGCGATCCGTAGCTCGCGGCTCCGCTCGTCGCCGGAGACGAGCTCCCAGAGCATGAGCGCGGCCGCGCCGAGCGCGACCCCGTAGAGCGGCATGAGCAGCTGGTGGGCGAGAAAACCGACGCGCACGGGGATGAAGGCGAGCGTCCCGAAGGCGACGAGCCACGGCTCGCGCCGGAACAGCCGGGCGAGCAGCGGGCCGAGCACCACTGCGCCGCCGAGGGCGCCGCCGAGCTCCACCGCGCTCGCGGGCTCGAGGGAGGCGATCAGGAGCGCGGTCCCCACCCCGGCGTAGCCGAGACCCGCGATCCGGTTGCGGCGCGTCCGCGAGACGAGCAGGATCGCGAGGCCGAAGCAGGCGATCGGGACGGCGAGGCGGGCGAGGCCGATCACTACTTGCGCGCCTTTACGATCGCGACGGCCTTGTGGCCGTCCTCGGTGACGACGAGCCGGTACGTGCCCTTCTTCGCGGGCGCCCGCAACCGCAGGACCGATCCCTCGGCCGTGCCGTGCTGCCCGGCGAACCGCCACCCGTACTGCTGCGCCGCGGTCTCGACGCGCAGCGAGAAGCGAGCACCTGCGCGAACCCGAGCCACGTGCGGCGTGACCTCGATGTAGACGAGGCGAACGACGACCCCCTTCTGCCCGGCTGGAGGCGTCGCGTTCCCCGCCAGGTCGATCGCGCCGACGGAGAGGACATAGCGGCGGGCCGGGAGGCTCTTGCCCCCGGCTCCCCGGCCTTTCCACTTCAGAACGCCGCGCGACTCCCTCCGCCTGCTGCGGATGAGCCGGTTGCCGCCGAGATAGACGGCAGCGTGCGCGCGCTCGCCGAGGACGTAGTGGATCGCGACGGCGTGACTGCCGCCGGCGAGCAGGACGCGGTGCTGGACACTCGCGGAGCGCACCTTCGGCGGCGTCGTGTCGAGGACGATCCGGTTCGGAAAGAGAATCGTCCACCGCGCGTCGGCGAGATGGATCTGCGGCCGGTAGACGCCGTCCGGCGCGACGCTCCCGCTGTCGGTCTTGCCGTTCCAGGGGAACGTCAGGACCTGCGCCTTCGGCTCGGGCCGGCCGGAGGCGAGCGTCGCGACGGTGTCACCCCGGGAGTCCTGAATCGTCAGCGTGACACGGTCGCGGTGGCGGAGCTGGAGGGTGATCGTCGCCTTGCTCTCCGCGCAGCCGCAGACGGGCGAGAGCCGCTTCGAGACGTGAGCGTCGAAGACCGGGGTGCGGATCAGCTTGAAGTGCTCGGTGATCGCGAAGGCAGCAGCGGTGGCCACCAGCAGGCCCAGGAGCGTGACCGTCGAGAGAACCCGCTGCACCGCCCGCCGATTGTATGTCCGAGCGGTAAGCACCCAGTAAGGTCCGGCCGGTCGCGCGTCAGGCTCGTTCGGGGGTCGCGCTCGGGTCCGAGCCGCGGGTGACGAGCAGGTACGCGACGAGGCTCACGACGAGCGCGCCGAGGCCCACGCCGAGGATCCAGTTCGCGTCGGGCACCTCCAGCAGCTTGATCCCGCTGAGGACGAGCAGGCCCCCGAGCGCGCCGCGCAGCACGACCTCGGGCAGCTTCACCGTGTAGCGGCTCGAGATGAGGATGCCGGGCACGGAGCCGGTCAGGAGCCAGGCGGTGGCGTGGAGGTCGACGTCCCCCGCCACGAGGTGGCCGATGCCCGCCACCCAGAGGAGCGCCGCGGCGTGGAAGATGTCCGTGCCGATGATCTTCGGCATCGTGAGCGGGTAGACGAGCACCATCACGAGCCCGAAGAAGGTGCCGCTGCCGACCGAGGTCAGGCCGACGACGAAGCCGAAGTCGGCGCCGAGCGAGAAGGCGATCAGCTTGTCGCGGCGGGACATGATGAACGGCTCGTCGCTCGACTGCATGCCGCCCTTCACGAGCGAGCGCGCCAGGAAGCCGATGCCGCCCACGATGAGCGCGCCGCCGATCACGTACTGCAGGAAGGTCTGCGCCCCCGAGCCGTAGTGCTGCCGGAGCACGTAGGCGAGGCCGACGCCTCCGAGCGAGAGCGGCCCGGAGCCGGCGAACATCCAGAAGGTCAGGTGCGCGTGCACCGTCCCCAGCCGCCGGTGCCGCATCGCCCCGAAGAGCTTGAAGATCGCGCCGTGGAAGATGTCGGTGCCGACTGCGAACGTCGGCTTGAAGCCGAAGATGATGACGAGGACCGGCGTCATGAGCGAGCCGCCGCCGACCCCCGTCAGGCCGACGATCGCGCCGAGCACGAGACCTGTGATCGTGAACTGCCAGGTCATCCGCGCAGGCGTCGGGGGGCCGACATCACGTCCTGTAGGCCTCGATCAGGATCTGCGCCACCTCCGGGCGCGAGAACTCCGCCGGCGGCAGCTCGCCCTGTCCGAGCAGCTCGCGCACCTTCGTCCCCGAGAGGTGCACGTGGTCGTCGCCCGGATGCGGACACGTCTTCGCGCTCGCCATCGACCCGCAGACGCGGCAATAGAACGAGTGCTCGAAGAACATCGGCTCGATGTCGAGCTCGTGCGACTCGAACTCGTCGAAGATCAGCTGCGCGTCGTACGTGCCGTAGTAGTCGCCGACTCCGGCGTGGTCGCGCCCGACGATGAAGTGCGAGCAGCCGTAGTTCTTGCGGCAGATCGCGTGCCAGATCGCCTCGCGCGGCCCTGCGTAGCGCATCGCCGCCGGGAAGGCGGAGACGAGGACGCGGTCACCGGGGTAGTAGTTGTCGACGAGGACGCGGTAGCACTCGACGCGCGTCGCCACGGGGACGTCGTCCGACTTCGTCTCGCCCACGAGCGGATGGATGAGCAGGCCGTCCACCGTCTCGAGGGCCGTCTTCGTCAGGTACTCGTGCGCCCGGTGGATCGGATTCCGCGTCTGGAAGCCGACGACACGCCTCCAGCCGCGCTCGGCGAAGTGCGCGCGCGTCTGGGCCGGATCGAGCGCGAGCTCCGGGAACTCCGGCTGCGGCCGCTCGAACACGGTCACCCGGCCGGCGAGATAGAGCTCCTTCTGTGCGTAGAGCCGCGCGACGCCCGGATGCGCCGCGTCGGTCGTGCGGAACGCCGCCTGCGCCTCGCGCTCCTTGTCGTAGGGGTAGACCTCCTCGACCTCGAGCACGGCGACCGGCCGGCCCGCCCCGTCGGCGAGCGCGACGCGCTCCGACCGCGGCGCCGCATCGACCGCGAAGCCGACCGGCAGCGACCACGCCAGCCCGTTCGCGAGGTGCATCTCGTCGAGCACCGACTCGTAGTCGGCGCGGTGCATGAACCCCTCGAGCGGCGAGAGGGCGCCGGAGGCGATCATGTCGAGGTCCGACAGCTCCCGCTGCGTCAACGGCAGCGACTCGAGGTCGGCGAGGTCGTCGGGTGCGGGCCCCGTCCGGTCGACGAGCGTGCCGCCGTGCGGCCGTACCAGCTTCTCGGTGGCAACCTGGGTCATGCCGCCACCTCCGCGGGGACGAGCCCGAGCTCGACGAGCTTCGCGACGATGAGGCGCGCCGACTCCTCGGGGTCGTGCTGCTCGGTGTCGACGACGAGCTCCGGCGCGGCCGGCGCCTCGTAGGGATCGTCGACCCCGGTGAAGCCCTTGATCTCGCCCGCGAACGCCTTCGCGTACAGCCCCTTCACGTCGCGGCGCGCGCACTCGTCGACGGACGCCTGGACGTGCACCTCCACGAAGGAGCCGAACTCCTCGACGAGCTCGCGCGCCTTGCGGCGGGTCTCCTCGTAGGGCGAGATCGCGGCCGCGAGCACGGCGGCGCCGTGGCGGGTCAGCCGCGAGGCGACCCAGCCGATGCGCTCGATATTCGTGTCCCGGTCCTCCTTGGAGAAGCCGAGTCCCTTCGACAGGTGGGTGCGGACGGTGTCGCCGTCGAGGTACTCGACGATCTGACCGCGCCGGTCGAGCTCCGGGCCGACGAGATGGGCGATCGTCGACTTGCCGGATCCGGAGAGGCCGGTGAACCAGAGGGTGAAGCCGCCGCCCCGGACGCGGTCGGACTCGGGATGCTCGTGCGCGTAGATGTGGTCGACCTGCCGCGCAGACTGGGTGGAAGAGGTCTCTGTCATTCGTTCCTTTCGCCTTGCCTGGGCCGTTGCGCCGCCGGACGGCGACGGAGGGTTGCCGCGCTCCAGTTTGTCGGAACCGGCCCACCGCCCCGGCCCTTGCTGCTCGTCCGGACGGTCGGCTCGGCGTCCGCGTCCACCGCGAGCCGGGCGGCCACAGAGTAGTGGCTGCACGGGTGGCGCAGGTCCCCTCCGCACTATCCTTGCGCCCCATGCGCTGGCTCGCGAAGGCCGCCCTGCAGCGCGCCCTCGGGCTGCTGCCGCAGCAGGGCGAGCACCTCAACTACCTCCTCCAGCGGCGCGTACTCCATTCTCTTCCGGCCGGCGACGCGACGTTGCGCCAGAAGTTCGCCCGCGCCGTCCGCCACCTCGAGGCGTACTCCGAGCACGGCCCCGCCGTGCCGCCGGCGGAGGCGACCTTCTTCGAGTTCGGCGCCGGCTGGGACCTCGCCATCCCGCTCGCGAACGCGCTGCTCGGCGTCGGCCGCCAGATCGTGATCGACATCCGCCCGAGCGCGCGGGTGGAGCTCGTGCGCGACACGATCGCCGCGTTCGAGCGGCTGCGCCCGGAACTCGAGGCGGCGGCCGGTGGACGGGCGCTGCGC
>CAZRTE010000070.1:0-13246 GCA_964602945.1 uncultured Gaiellales bacterium | reverse complement strand
CCCTGACCGCACGAGGGCCGGGGAGACCGCGCTCTCCCCGGCCCTCGTTCCATGCTCCTCAGCGAGCGAAGCCGCAGGCTTCGCGAGCTCTTAATGAGCTCTTAGCCTCAACTCAGATCGCTCTTACTTCCAGGCGGGAAGATTCTTCTCGTGATCCGCAAGACCAGCACGCTGAATGCCTTTCTCAACCTCGTGACGGCCATTACGGTCGCGTGCCTCCCACACCGGCTCCACCGTCACGAGGAGCAGATCCCGCTTCGGCTCACCCTCGCTGCTGACGAGGCGGCGGACAAGCTGGCCGAAGCGGCCTAGACCTCCCTAAAGCGCCGGTTCAAGCCCGGCGTCGGCCATCTCCCTCTCAGCCGTGGCCGGCGTCGGGCTCGGCGTGCGCCCGCAGCCGGAAGGCTCTGCCACCGGAGAGCGCCGCTCTAGGTGTTGGCCGGCTCGATCGCCTGCCAGCCGTAGGGCGGCTGCGCGAGCTCGTCGGCGACCGGCTCCTTCGCCGCCACGGGTGTCGCGGCCACGACCGGCGGGGCGATCGCGACGGGAGTCTCGGCGTCCGTCCCGGACTCCGGGACCGCCGCCGGCCCCGCGGCCGCGACCGGCTTCGCCGAGACGGGCGGCGCACCGGTCGGCACGTACGGTGCCTGGGCCGCCGGCTCCGACCGGACATGGCCCTGCGCGAGCGTGTGCCGCTCGAACTGGAGCTGGTGCTGGGCGAGCTGGGCCTGCAGCCGCAACCCGAGCGCCCGAGTCGTGCCGCTGGAGCGGCCGAGGAAGCCGCCGGCGACCGCGCCGAGCACGATGAGGAGGTAGACCTCCCGGCGGGGCAGCGGCCAGTCCGCCCACGAGGTGAGCATCACGGCGCCGAGCGCAGCGCCCAGCAAGGCGCCGGTCACGGCCCGGCGGAGGACGATGCCGCCGGCCCGCCGCCACAGGTACTCCGCATAGCGGTGGAAGATCGCTGCGTCCTGCTCGCCGATCACATCTCCGGAATCGGCAGCGCGCGCCACAGTCTTTAGAGCCGGAGGGGGCTCCGGGCGCAACTCACAGCCAATACACAGATGTCTCTCATCGTCGTCCTAGACGAGATGGGCATCCTGAGGAGGACACCAGATGCAAGGAGAGCCCAGACGATGAACCTTCCCCCCGCCGCACGCCGCCTGCGGCGCTTCCTCCCGGTCGCAATCGCGGTCGTGATCGGCGCCGGCGTGGGCGCCGGCGCGTACGCCCTCACGAGCACCGGCTCGAGCGCGCCCAAGACAGCCACCGTCGTCGTGCCGGCGCAGTCCGCGTCCTCGACCTCGACCGTCGACTCGCTGACGCAGCTCTACCAGCAGGACGCGCCCGGGGTGGTCGACATCACCGTGACCGGGATCTCGAGCAACTCCTCCGGCGGGAACCCCTTCGGCCAGCCGTCGCAGAAGACGCAGGCCGAGGGCACCGGCTTCGAGATCGACACGAAGGGCAACATCCTGACCGCGGAGCACGTGGTGAGCGGCGCGAACTCGATCACCGTCCACTTCCAGAACGGGACGAGCACGAAGGCCACCCTCGTGGGCAGCGACAAGTCGACCGACACGGCCGTGATCCACGTCGACGTGCCCGCCTCGCAGCTCCACCCGCTCGCGCTCGGCGACTCCTCCTCGGTGCTGCCCGGCCAGTCGGTCGTCGCGATCGGCAGCCCGTTCGGTCTGCCCGAGTCGATGACGGCGGGAATCGTGAGCGCGATCAACCGGACGATCACCGCTCCCAACGGGTTCTCCATCCCCGGCGCGATCCAGACGGATGCCGCGATCAACCACGGCAACTCCGGCGGACCGCTCATCGACACGGCGACGAACACCGTGATCGGGATCAACGACCAGATCGAGAGCGACACGAACGACAACTCCGGCGTCGGCTTCGCCGTCCCGATCAACGCCTCCAAGGCCGTCGCCCAGACCTTGATCGCGGGCGGCACGGTGCGGCACGCCTACATGGGCGTCCGGATCGGCGACGCGCCGAACGACGGCGGCGCCGCGGTCACCCAGGTCGTGGCGGGCTCGCCGGCCTCCCAGGCGGGACTGCAGACGGGTGACGTCGTCACCACCTTCGCCGGCCAGCCGATCACGAACTCCGACGCTCTCACCGCGGCCGTCTCCACCGCCAAGCCGGGCGAGAAGGTGACGCTGACGGTCAAGCGCAACGGCACGACGAAGCAGCTCTCCATCACGCTCGGCAACCAGCCCAGCTCTCCCTCCTCCTAAGAGACACCCTCCCTGCGCAGCGACGCGCGGCCCTCCCTCGAACGGGGCCGCGCGTCGCATGACAGGCTGTGCCTTCGGTGCGCCGGAGGCACGTTCCGGTGGACCGGCACAGGCAGTGGGCCCTAGCTGCTGGAATGGTTCCCCCGCCGGTCGCCTGCTCGGCGACAGCACAATGATCGCATTGCGAATTCTTTGACATCGACGACGACCACGACGACCTCGCTGCCCGAGTCGTGGCGCGTGCGGCTGCACGACTGGCTGCGAGGCAGCCCGACCGGGCTCGTCGCGCTCGCGCTCGTGGTGGGCGGCGGCGCCGGGGCAGGCGCCGTCCTGTTCCGCTACCTGATCCTCGGCTTCACCCACGCCTTCACCGGCTACTCGGACTACAGCTCGGAGGGGCATGCCCCGTACGGCTACTACCACCACATCGGCTTCTGGTTCGTCGTGCTCGCGCCGGTCGCGGCGGGGCTTCTGTACGGCCCGATGATCACGTTCTTCGCGCGCGAGGCCCGTGGCCACGGCGTGCCCGAGGTGATGCTCGCCGTCGCCGAGTCGGGCGGGCGGATCCGGCCGCAGGTGGCCGTCGTCAAGTCCCTCGCCTCCGCCCTCTGCATCGGCGGCGGCGGCTCGGTCGGCCGCGAGGGGCCGATCGTGCAGATCGGCTCCGCGCTCGGCTCCACCCTCGGCCAGATCACGCGCCTGCCGGAGTCGCGGATGCGGATCCTCGTCGCCTGCGGCGCCGCCGGCGGCATCTCCGCGACGTTCAACGCGCCGATCGCCGGCGTCTTCTTCGGGCTCGAGCTGATCCTGCGCGACTTCGAGACGGAGTCGTTCGGCGTCGTCGTCCTCTCCTCGTTCGCGGCCGACATCGTGGGCCGCGCCGCCTTCGGCGACCAGCCGTTCATCCCCCTCCAGCCCTTCCACCTCGTCTCGCCCGTCGAGTACCCCCTCTACGCGGTGCTCGGAGTGGCCGCCGCCTTCGCCGGTGTCGCCTTCATCCGCGTCCTCTACGGCAGCGAGGACCTCGCCGACCGGCTCTGGCGAGGCCCGGAGTGGCTGCGCCCGGCCGTCGGGGGGGTCCTGCTCGGGCTCCTGCTGCTCGCGCTGCCCGAGCTGTACGGCGTCGGCTACCCGCCGCTCGAGAAGGCGATCGGGGGCGGCTATGTCGTCTGGTTGCTCGTCCTCCTGCTCGCCGGGAAGATCGTCGCGACGAGCCTCAGCATCGCCATCGGCGGCTCCGGCGGCGTCTTCGCGCCCTCCCTCTTCATGGGGGCGATGCTCGGCAGCGCGTACGGGCGCGGCATGCACTCGCTCCTGCCGGGCCTGACGGCCCACGGCGGCGCGTACGGGCTCGTCGGGATGGGGGCCGTGTTCGCGGCAGCCGCCCGCGCACCGATCACGGCGGTGATCATCGTCTTCGAGCTCACCGGCGACTACCGGATCATCCTGCCGCTCATGTTCGCGGTCGTGCTCTCCACCGGCGTGGCGAACGTCCTCACCCGCGACACGATCTACACGCTCAAGCTGCGCCGCCGTGGGATCGACCTCCGCCGCGGGCGCGGCGCGAACCTGATGGCCCTCCTCACCGTGCGCCAGGCGATGCAGGACGTGCCCGTGTCGATGCACCAGGACACGCCGCTGAACGAGGTGATCGAACGGCTGACGGAGGGGCCGACCGACGGGCTGCCGGTCGTCGACGCGACGGGCTCGT
Organism: uncultured Gaiellales bacterium; assembly: GCA_964602945.1. GTDB lineage: Bacteria > Actinomycetota > Thermoleophilia > Gaiellales > Gaiellaceae > Palsa-739. The sequence goes on along the minus strand of CAZRTE010000070.1, from coordinate 9,286 downwards.
ACCGTGGAACCGTCACCTCTAAGCAGGTCGAGCAGGCGATGCGCGAGAACGCGCTCGACGCGGACGCCGGCTCGCTGGCGGAGGAGACGACCGGGCTGCGGCCCAGCCAGTCGCTCGAGGAGGCCCTGTCGGCGCTGCTGCGCCAGCGGTCCGGCCTCCCGGTGGTCGAGCCCGAGACACGCCAGGTCGTCGGCTGGCTCACCCACGTGGACGTGCTGCGGGCGTACAACCGGCGGCTCGAGGTGGGAATCCGGCAGGCCGAGCGGCGACAGCAGCCGGACCCCCGGCGCCGCCGCGAGCTCGGGCTCGTGGGCAGCGCCGTCGCCCGTCTGCGCGGCTACCGCGTCGTCGAGCTCGAGCTCGGCACCTCGGCGGCGCCCGTCGGCCGCAAGCTCGGCGAGCTTCCCCTCCCGGAGACCTCGACCGTCCTCGGCCTGCACCGCGACGGCGAGGCCCTCCCGCCGGTGGATGCGACGGTGCTCGAGCCCGGCGACAAGCTGACGCTGCTGCTGCCCGAGAAGGAGGCCGCGAACATCGCCGACGCGCTCGGCCGGCACGAGTCCGACGCCGAGCCCGAGACCTCCCCGTAGCGGTCGCCCGCGGCGTCGGCCGCCCCGCAGGACGTTTCTACATAGGCGATGCCTATGTAAACTCCCCCCATGCCGAAGCAGCGCTACACAGCGAGCGAGGCGGCCCGGGAGCTCGGGATCAGCGTCGACACGCTGCGCCGCTGGGACCGCGACGGACGCATCCGCACCGAGCGTGACCGCTCGAACCGCCGCCTCGTCCCGCTCGAGGAGATCGAGCGCCTGCGCGGCGGCCCCGAGACCCAGCACATGAGTGCGCGCAACCGGCTCCACGGCACGGTCACCGACGTCCGGGTCGAGGGGCTGCTCGCGCAGGTCGAGCTGACCGTCACGGAGCCCGCACGGGTCGTCGCCGTCGTGACGAGGGACGCCGTCGAGGAGCTCGGGCTGAAGCCCGGGATGGCGGCGACCGCCGTCGTGAAGTCGACGTCGGTGATGGTCGAGGCGTGAGGCGCCGCGGGCTCGCCGCGGCGGCAGCCCTCCTCGTCGTCGCGGCGGCGATCACCGCTGCGATCGCCTCCGGCGGCGGGTCGACCGTACAGCCGCGGCTGACGGTCTTCGCGGCCGCGTCGCTCACGAACGTCCTGCCGCGGATCGACTCGCACGCGCGCTACTCGTTCGGGGGCTCGAACGCCCTCGCGACGCAGATCCAGCAGGGCCTGCCGGCAGACGTGTTCGCCTCCGCGAACACCCAGCTGCCGGCGCAGCTCCACCGGCAGGGGCTCGTCGACAAGCCGGTCTGGTTCACGGCGAACGCGCTCGTCCTGATCGTCGCGAGGGGCAACCCGAAGCACGTGCGGGGCGTGCGGGGGCTCGAGCGTCCGGGACTGCGGATCGTCATGGCCGCGGCGGGCGTCCCCGCCGGCGACTACACGCGCACGGTGCTCGCGAGGCTCGGGCGCTCCGACCTCGTGGGCAAGGCCGTGAGCCAGGAGACCGACGTGCGCGAGGTGCTCGCGAAGGTCACGCTCGGCGAGGCGGACGCCGGCTTCGTCTACGCGACCGACGCGAAGACCGTCGCGGGCCAGGTGACGGTGCTCAGGCTGCCGGCGAGAGCGCAACCGCAGGTCGTCTACGCGGCCGCGGCGGTGCGGGCGAGCGCCCACGAGACGGAGGCCAAGGCATGGGTGGCACGGCTCCGGGAACGCCCGGCGCAGCGTCTCCTGCAGGCGGCGGGATTCCTGCCTCTCCCGCGTTGACGCGGCGCGCTCTCGGGGGGCTCGCCGTCTTCGCCGCGACCGCGGTCGCGCTCTGCTTCCTCGTCCTGCCCGTCGTGGCGATCTTCGCCCGCGTCTCGCCCGGGAGGCTCGTCGCGCAGCTCTCGCACCCGGTCGTGCGGGACGCACTCCTGCTCAGCCTCGAGACGAGCGCGACGGCGCAGGCGCTCGTCCTCCTCGTCGGCACTCCGGCGGCGTACCTCCTCGCGACGAGGCGCTTCCCCGGCCGTTCGCTCGTCGTCGTGCTCGTCGAGCTGCCGCTCGTGCTCCCGCCCGCCGTCGCCGGGATCGGACTGCTCGCGGCCTTCGGGCGCTTCGGCCTCCTCGGCGGGACGCTGGACAGTCTCGGGATCCGGCTCGGCCTGACCAAGGCGGCGGTCGTCATGGCCGTTGCCTTCGTCGCGAGCCCGCTCTACCTGCGCCAGGCGATCGCCGCCTTCGAGGCCGTCGACCCGGATCTCGTCGCCGCCGCCCGCTCGCTCGGTGCCGGCCGGGCGAGAACGTTCTTCCGCGTCGTCCTGCCACTCGCACGGCAGGGGCTCGTTGCCGGCGAGGCGCTCGCGTTCGCACGCGGGCTCGGCGAGTTCGGCGCGACGATCATGTTCGCGGGCAGCCTCCAGGGCGTGACCCAGACCCTGCCGCTCGCGATCTACACGGCCTTCAACATCCAACCGAACGGATTCACGACCGCGCTCGCCATGAGCGCGCTCCTCGTCGTCGTCAGCGGCGCGCTGCTCGTCACGCTGCGCCTGAGCCTCCAGTGGCAACCCTCCAAGCCGACTTCGCGCTTCCTCTTCGCGCCTTCGAGCTAGAGCTCGGGCTCGAGGTCTCGCGCACCGTCGCGGTCGTGGGGCCGTCCGGGGCGGGCAAGACCTCGGTGCTGCGCGTGATCGCCGGGCTCGCCGCACCGCGCCGGGGCGTCGTTACGCTCGACGGCGAGACCTGGCTCGACACGGAGAGGGGCATCTCATGCCCACCCGAGCGGCGACGAGTCGGGCTCGTCTTCCAGGACTACGCGCTCTTCCCCCACCTGTCCGTCCGTGCCAACGTCGCCTTCGGTGCGGGGGGACGGCCGGTGGACGCCCTGCTCGAGCGGTTCCGGATGGCGCATCTCGCCACGGCCCGGCCGCGCGAGCTCTCCGGCGGCGAGCGGCAGCGGGTCGCGCTCGCGCGCGCGCTCGCGCGCGACCCGGCCGTCCTCCTCCTCGACGAGCCGCTCTCGGCGCTCGACGCGCACACGAAGACGGAGGTGCGGCACGAGCTCGCCGAGCTCCTGCGGGAGCTCGCGCTGCCGACGCTGCTCGTCACGCACGACTACGAGGACGCGGCGGCGCTCGCGGACGAGGTCGGCGTGCTCGTCGACGGGAGGCTGCGCCAGCTCGGCCCGCCGGCGGACCTCGTCGCGCGGCCGCAGGACGCCTTCGTCGCCTCCTTCACCGGGGCGAACCTCCTGCGCGGCCGGGCGCGCCGCGGCCCGAACGGGCTGACGGCGATCCGGCTCGAGGACGGAGCCGAGCTGTTCTCCGTCGAGGAGGCCGAGGGGGAGGTCGGCGTCGTCGTCTACCCGTGGGAAGTGGCCGTCGCGCGGGCGCACGAGCCCCAGGCGGACTCCGCGCTGAACGTCCTGCGCGGGGAGGTCGGGCCGCTCGTCGAAGTGGCCAACCGCGTCCGTGTGCGGGTCGGTCCGGTGACGGCCGAGGTGACGGCCGCCTCGGCGGCGCGGCTCGAGCTCGAGCGGGGCGGGGTCGCCTACGCGACCTTCAAGGCGACGGGCACGCGCCTCGTGCCCCTCTGAGCTAGCGCCCGGTACGCGGGCACCGCGAACGGCAGACGCAGCCGCTCGCCGTCGCTCACGTCACGGTCGGAGTCGAGGACGTCCGCGACGTCCTCGAAGACGCAGCGCCGCTCCTCCTCCGGCAGGGAGGCGATCGTCGCGTACGACCAGAGATGCGCGTCGAGCGCCTCGCGCGGCAGCTCGTGGACGTGCTCGAAGACGCGATGCTCGACGTCGGCGAACAGACCCGCCCTCGTCACCTCTCCCTCCCAGTCGCGCTCGCGCCAGCGAGTCCGCTCCGGTGCCGCCGAGTAGATCGCCTCGCTCATGCGCGCGATCGTCGGATGGCGACCGTCCCGGCCGTTCCAGGCGAAGCCGAAGCGGCCTCCCTCGCCGAGCACGCGCTGGATCTCCGGCAACGAGCGCTCGAGGTCGAACCAGTGCAGGCACGAGCCGGCGACGACCGCGTCGGCCTCGCCGTCGTCGAGCGGGATCGACTCCGCCGACCCGGTCACTCCCTCGAGCCCGAGCCCCCGCAGCACCTCGAGCATCCGCGAGTCGGGCTCGACGGCCACGACCCGCACCCCGAGCGCCGCCACCGCGCGGGTCAGCTTGCCCGTGCCGGCGCCGAGCTCGACGACGAGCTCCGCACCCTCCGGCACGAGCCAGCGCGCGACCTCCTCCGGCCAGGCCGGCCGCGCCTGCTCGTACTCGGCCGCGTGCGCACCGAATGTGAGCCGGCGGGGCGTCGCGGTCATGCGCGAGAACGTAGCCGCGGGGCAGACCGGCATGAGCCGGGCGAGAGGTTCCCCGCCCGGCCGGACGGGGAAGGAGGAGCGGCATGAGCGCGCTGCCGATGCCACGTTCCGAGCCCAACTCGGAGCAACGGCCGCGGCTCGTCTTCTTCTACTCGCCGCTCTCGGGCCGCTGCCGGCGCGTCGAGGGCTTCATCGCGCAGGTGCTGCAGCGGCGGCGCAACCACGACACGTTCGAGCTCGTCCGGGTCTCGGTCGACCGGCGGCCGGATCTCGCCGCGAAGTTCGGCGTCGAGGACGTCCCGACGATCTGCGTCGTGGAGGACCGCAAGCTGCGGCGGAGGATCGCCGCCCCGCGAGGCTCCCGCGAGCTCGAGCGGGAGCTGGGGCCGTGGCTGCGCTGACCGACGGGCCCGCGCGGGACGCGAGAAGCTAGCGGGAGAGCTCGCGGCGGCGCCGGCGCAGGCGGCCGAGCTTCGCCTGGAGCTCGTGCTCGAACTCCGCGAGCGTCGCCTGGCGGTTGCGGACGAGCGCGAGCTGGCGCTCGACGTGCGGGATCGCCTCCTCGACGATCCGCAGCCGCTCCTCGTCGCTCGGGTTCTCCTCCCAGCGGCCGCGCAGCGCGGCGCGCGCGTCCTCCGCCTCTGCAAGCTCGACGAGCTCCTCGAGCGAGAGGCCGAGCAGGTCGCGCAGGCGAATCAGCTCCTGCAGGCGCGCGACGTCCGCCTCGCCGTACGCCCGGTGCTCGCCCTTCTCCCGCCCGCTGCCGCAGCCGAGCAGGCCGAGCTCCTCGTAGTAGCGGATCGTGCGGGGCGTGACGCCGACCTGCTCCGCGACGTCGCCGATGCGGAGCGTGCTCGTCACACCGCCTCCTCGACCGTGAGGGGATCGAGCGCGACCGCCTCGACGTGGACGTACTTGCCGCCGCGCAGCAGCGAGGCCACGGCAGCGATGAGACAGGCGGCGATCGCGAACACGAAGGCGTACACGAGCGCCGTGTGGAACGGGCCCGAGATGAGGTGCGGGAAGAAGCGGCGGCCGGTGAGCGTCGCGGCCTGGCCGGCGGGCAGCCCGTGCAGGACGTGCGGGCCGACCAGCGTCCTGATCGGGTTGTAGCCGAGGAAGGAGGCGAAGAGCGTCGCGACGGGCGGAAGGCTCGCGACGCGCGCAGCGGCCGGCGCCGGCACGCCGTGGGCGACGAGGCCGCTCTGCAGCGTGTGCGGGAGGGCTGCGGCGAGGCCGACGATCATGAGCGAGAAGAAGATGCCGATCGAGAGGACGCTCGCCGAGTTCATGAAGGTCGCGAGCATCCCGGCCCCGGCGCCGCGCTGCGTCGGCGGCAGCGAGTTCATCACGCCCGCGCTGTTCGGGGCCGCGAACAGCCCCATCCCGATCCCGTTCACGAGCAGGACGAGCGCAAACCAGACGTACGAGAAGCCGACGGGCAGCACGATCAGGAGGCCGAAGGAGACGGCGGCGATCACCATTCCGCCCGTGGCGAAGGGCCGCGCGCCGAAGCGGTCGGAGAGCCAGCCCGAGGCCGGCCCGGCCACGAGGAAGCCGGCGATCAGCGGCAGCATGTAGATGCCCGCCCAGAGCGGCGTCTGCGCGAAGTCGTAGCCGTGCTCCGGCAGCCAGATCCCCTGCAGCCAGATGATGAGGATGAACTGGAGGCCGCCGCGGCCGGTCGCCGCGAGCAGCGCCGCGAGGTTGCCGGCGGCGAAGGCCCGGATCCGGAACAGGTCGAGGTGGAACATCGGCTCGGAGACGTGCAGCTCGATCCAGCAGAAGACGGCGAGGAGCGCGAGGCCGCCGATCCCGGACGCCAGGACGAGCGGTGCGGTCCAGCCCATCTCGTGGCCGCCGTACGGCTGGATCCCGTACGTGACCGCGACCATGAGCCCGACGAGGCCGAGCGCGAAGGTGAGGTTGCCCCACCAGTCGATCCGTGCGTGGCGGCGCTGGCCGAGCTCGCGCAGCGAGTGGTAGCCCCAGAAGGTGGCCACGAGCCCGACGGGAACCGAGACGAGGAAGACGAGCCGCCACTGCACCGGCGCGAGGACGCCGCCGAGCACGAGGCCGAGGAACGAGCCGGCGATCGCGGCGATCGAGTTGACGCCGAGCGCGAGGCCCCGCTCGTCGGGTGGGAACGCATCGGTGAGGATCGCGCTCGAGTTGGCGAAGATGAGCGCGCCGCCGACTCCCTGCCCCACGCGCATCAGGATCAGCCAGAGCGCGGCCGCGGTGCCGTGCAGCCAGGTGATCGAGAGCAGGATCGAGAAGACGGTGAAGACGGCGAAGCCGAGGTTGAACATCCGCACGCGGCCGTAGATGTCGCCGAGCCGGCCGAGGCTGACGAGCAGCACGGCCATCACGACCATGAAGCCGAGGATCAGCCAGAGGAGGTAGCTCGTGTTGCCCGGGGCGAGCGGGTCGATCCGGATGCCGCGGAAGATGTCGGGCAGCGCGATGAGCAGGATCGAGGCGTTGATCGTCGCCATCAGCATCCCGAGCGTGGTGTTCGAGAGCGCGACCCACTTGTAGTCGAGCTTGTGCAGGTGCAGCCGCACCGGCCTCCTCCGCAATCTGACGTTTACGTAAGATACGAAGGGTAGCCGAGGTGCGGGTGGTCGGGCAGGACGCTCAGACTGCGGCGCCCGCCACCTGCCGCGCGAGCGTCTTCGCCCACTCGGCCGCGCGCTCGCGCTCGCCGTCCTCGAGCGGCCCGCGGCCATCGGTGCGCCTACGGATTCGCTTGCGTGAACACCTTGCCTAACCTAGGATTTAGGCATGGCTCAACTTTCGACACCCGAAACGCGGGATCCGACGGCGGCCGTGCAGGACTACGCCAAGGCCATCTACACCCTCGAGGCCCGCGACGGCTCCGCCTCCACGAGCGAGCTCGCAGCGCTGCTCGAGGTGCGCCCCGGCTCGGTCTCGGGGATGCTGCGCAAGCTGTCGGCGCTCGGCCTCGTCGAGCACGAGCCCTACCGGGGAGTGCGGCTCACCGAGCACGGCCGCCGGGTCGCGCTCGAGGTCATCCGCCATCACCGGCTGCTCGAGCTGTTCCTCGTCGAGAGCCTCGGCATGACCTGGGACGAGGTGCACGCCGAAGCGGAGGTGCTCGAGCACGCGCTCTCGGAGGAGCTCGAGGAGCTGATCGCCGTGAAGCTCGGCAACCCGACGGTCGACCCGCACGGCGACCCGATCCCGAGTCGCGACCTGGAGCTCGCGGAGACGGCCGCGCCGTCGCTCGCCGAGCTCGAGCCGGGCGACGAGGCCACCTTCGTCCGCATCTCCGACTCCGACCCGGAGATGCTCCGCTTCCTCGGGGAGCGCGGGATCGTCCCCGGCACGCCACTCGAGCTCGTCGAGCGCCAGCCGTTCGACGGGCCGCTCTACGTCCGCGCCGGCGACGAGGTGCACGTGCTCGGGGGAACGCTCGCGCGCGCGATGCACGTCTCGCGGAAGGCGAAGGCGTGAGCGAGTCCGCCGAGGCCTACGACGCCTTCCGACACGGCGCGACACCGCTCCACGCCCTGCTCGCCCGCGGCCGCGTTCGCGCGACACTCGCGATGCTCGGGCCCGCGTTCGTCGCGGCGATCGCCTACGTCGACCCCGGCAACTTCGCGACCAACGTCGAGAGCGGTGCCCGCTTCGGCTACCTGCTGCTCTGGGTCGTCCTCGCCGCGAACCTCATGGCGATGCTGATCCAGTACCTCTCGGCGAAGCTCGGCGTGGTCACCAACCGCAACCTCCCCGAGCTCTGCCGGGATCACTACCCGCGCCCCGTCGCGTGGGGACTCTGGCTCCAGGCGGAGGCCATGGCGATGGCGACCGACATCGCGGAGTTCATCGGCGCAGCCCTCGGACTGAACCTCCTCTTCCACGTCCCGCTCCTTCCCGCCGGCGGGATCACCGCCGTGATCGCCTTCGCGATCCTCGAGCTGCAGCGGCACGGTTTCCGCCGCTTCGAGCTCGCGATCACGGCGCTGCTCGGGATCATCTTCGGGGGCTTCCTGTACGAGACGGTGAAGATCGGCCCCTCGGCGAGCGGCTCGGCCCACGGGCTCGTCCCCCACCTGAGTGGCTCGAGCTCCCTCTACCTCGCCGTAGGGATCGTCGGCGCGACCGTGATGCCGCACGCGATCTACCTCCACTCGGCCCTGACGAAGGGGCGGACGCCGGTGCGGAACGAGGCCGAGCGCAAGCGCGTGCTGCGCTTCGAGCGGATGGACGTGCTCGTCGCCCTCGGCCTGGCGGGGCTCGTGAACATGGCGATGCTCGCGGTGGCGGCGAAGCTCTTCCACAACCGGCCGGGCTGGTCCCACACCGACACGATCCAGGCGGCGCACGCCGGCTTCTCGGATCTCGTGGGCGGAACCGCCGCGATCGCGTTCGCGGTCGCCCTCCTCGCCTCGGGCGCCTCCTCGTCGAGCGTCGGCACGTACGCGGGCCAGGTCGTGATGGCCGGCTTCGTCAACCTGCGGATCAGGCTCGTGACCAGGCGCCTCCTGACGATGCTGCCCGCCCTCGTCGTCCTCGCCCTCGGCGTCTCCCCCACGAGCGCACTCGTCCTGAGCCAGGTCGTCCTCTCGTTCGGGATCCCCTTCGCGCTCGTGCCGCTCCTGCTCCTCACCCGCCGCCGCGACGTGATGGGAGTGCACGTCAACCACCGGGCCACGACGGTAGTCACCGTCGCGATCGCAACCCTCATCTCGGCTCTCAACGTCTTCCTGCTCGCCCAGACGTTCGGCCTCGCCTGAGCCTCCCACTACGATGGGCGCCGGCTGCCCGTGAACCTGATCGTCTACGTATCCGACGCTCTCCGCACCGACCACGTGGGCTGCTACGGGGCGCGGCGCGTCTCGACGCCGACGATCGACGAGCTCGCCGCCACGGGAGCCCGCTTCGACCGGACGATCGCCGCCGCGCCGTGGACGTGCCCGTCGA
>CAZRTE010000069.1:1229-13425 GCA_964602945.1 uncultured Gaiellales bacterium | reverse complement strand
GCCATCGCGCGGAAGTCGAGCGCCTCGTCGAGAACCGACTCCTCGACGCCCTTCTCCCGCGCCACCTCGCGCAACGAGCGGCCGGAGGCGGCCGCCTCCTTCACGATCTCGCTCGCGCGGTCGTAGCCGATGTACGGGTTGAGCGCGGTCGCCGCCGAGAGGGTCAGCTCGGCATAGCGCTCGCAGGTCTCGCGGTTCGCCTCGATCCCGTCCACGCACTTCCCTGCGAACAGCCGGCACGCGCTCGCGAGCAGCTTGACCGAGTCGAGGAGGTTGCGGGCGAGCAGCGGCACGAACACGTTGAGCTCGAAGTGGCCCTGCATGCCGCCGATCGCGATCGCCGCGTCGTTGCCGATCACCTGCGCCGAAACCTGCGTCACGACCTCCGCCATGACCGGGTTGACCTTGCCCGGCATGATCGAGCTCCCCTTCTGCAGCTCGGGCAGCGTGATCTCGGCGAGCCCGGCGCGCGGGCCTGAGCCGAGGTAGCGGATGTCGTTCGCGACCTTCGTGAGCGAGACGGCGAGGGTCTTCAGCGCGCCGGAGGCCTCGACGATCCCGTCACGCGCCGCCTGCGCCTCGAACGGGTCGGCGGGCGCGGAGATCTCGAGGCCCGTCTCCTGCGCCAGCAGCTCGCGCACCCGCGCCGCGAACTCCGGGTGCGTGTTGAGGCCGGTGCCCGTCGCGGTGCCGCCGAGCGGGATCCGGCCGAGCCGCGGCAGCGCGTCGCGCACGCGCTCGATGCCCTGCCGCACCTGCGCGGCGTAGCCCGAGAACTCCTGGCCGAGCGTGACCGGGACGGCGTCCATCCAGTGCGTCCGGCCCGACTTGACGACGTCGTCGAACTCCCGCGCCTTCGCCTCGAGCGAGGCGGCGAGCTGCTCGAGCGCGGGGAGCAGGTCGCGCACGATCTCGTCGAGCGCCGCGAGGTGAACCGCCGAGGGGAAGACGTCGTTCGAGGACTGGCCCATGTTCACGTGGTCGTTCGGATGGACGTCCTCGCCCGCAAGGGTCGCGAGCACCTCGTTCGCGTTCATGTTCGAGGAAGTGCCCGAGCCCGTCTGGAAGACGTCGATCGGGAACTGGTCGTCGAGCTCGCCGTCGACGATCCGCTGGGCGGCGGCGGCGATCCGCCCGGCCCGATCCTCGTCGAGCAGCCCGAGCTCGGCGTTGACGCGGGCGGCAGCACCCTTGATGCGGCCGAGCCAGCGCGCGACCGGAGCCGGGATCGGTTCGCCCGAGACGGGGAAGTTGGCGACCGCCTTCGCGGTCTCGCCGCCCCACAACTCGCGCCGCTCTTCCGCCTCGGCCATCGAGGCGAGTGTAGGCAGATCTGATGGGAGTCGGAGGAACTTGGCCTACGCGACCGACGTGAGGCGCCGCTCGACGATGGGCCGCCTGCGCGGCCCGCGCCCGCCGGTCTCGGCGGTCTTGCGGACGGGCGCCCAGCCGAGATAGCCGCAGGCGGGGCATTCCGGAGTCTCGAAGCGATTGAAGACGCTGCGTCGCGCGATGCGCGAGGTGCCGCAACGGAGGCATTCGACGGCAAACGAGTCCATGGCAAGTCCATCGGCGCGATGTGCCGTCCGCCGAGTCCCCCTTCCGAGTGACTACGGCGAGCCGCTCGCGACCCGCTCCGCTGCGGCGAGCAGGTCGTCCCAGGTGCAGAGCTTCACGCGCGGGCGCCCGAGCTTCTCGCCGGCAGCACGCTCGATCTCGTCGATCGCCGTCCAGCCTGCGTACTCGACCACGGACACGCCCCGCTCCGCGAGGAGCTCGTCGACCGCGCCCGCCGTGCCGCCGGGCTTTCGCTCCAGCCGTCCCGCCGCAGCGTCCTCGAGCAGCAGCTCGACCGTTTCGGTCGCGTCCTTCTTGTTCGTGCCGATCACGCCGGTCGGGCCGCGCTTGATCCAGCCGGCGCAGTAGACGCCCGGTCCCACGCGGCCGCCCTCGTTCGGGATCGTGCCGCTGCGCTCTTCGAACGGCACGCCGGGAAGCTCGACGCCGCGGTAGCCGACGCTACGGAAGACGATCCCGCAGGGCAACGTCTCGCGCTCGTCCGTCGCCACGGGGCGCTCGTTCTCGTCGAGCTCGTTGCGGACGAGCTCGATCGCCTCGACCCGCTCGTCGCCGAGGATCGCGACCGGGGACTGGAGGAAGCGGAAGACGACGCGCCGCGGCTTTCCCTCCGGCGTGCGCTCCGCGAGCTCGTGCAGGACGGCGAGGTTGCGCTCGGCGTTCGTGTCCTTCGGCTCGGCGCCCTCGAGCTCGGCCGGGTCGACGAAGACGTCCGCGCCGGCGAGCTCGCCCATCTCCTGCAGCTCGGGTGTCGTGAAGGCCGCCTGCGCAGGCCCGCGCCTGCCGACGATCACGATCTCGCGGATCGGCGAGCCTGCGATCGCGTCGATCGAGGCGTCGGTCGTGTCGGTCGCGGCGAGCTCCTCTCGCGTGAGCGCGAGCATCCGGGCGATGTCGAGGGCGACGTTGCCGATCCCGATCACGACGGCCCGCTCGACGTCGAGGCCGAACTCGAGCTGCTGGTAGTCGGGGTGGCCGTTGTACCAGGCGACGAACTCGGTGGCCGGCCACGAGCCGGGCAGATCCTCCCCTGGGATGCCGAGCCGGCGGTCGGTCTGCGCCCCGACGGCGTAGATCACGGCGTCGTAGAGTCGGACGAGGTCGTCGTGGTGGAGGTCGCGGCCGAGCTCGACGTTGCCCAGGAAGCGGAAGCCGGGCCGCTCGGCGATCTTCTCGAAGGCGCGGGAGACGGTCTTCAGCTTCGGGTGGTCCGGCGCGACGCCGAGCCGGACGAGTCCCCAGGGCGTCGGCAGGCGCTCGAGCATGTCCACCTCGGCGGGCGGGTCCGCCGTCAGCAGAGCCCCGGCGGCATAGAAGCCGGCCGGCCCGGAGCCGACGATCGCGACGCGCAGCGGCCGCTCGTTTCCCTCGGCAGTCACTCCGGCCGATGGTAAACGGCCCCGCCCGCTGGCGATGACCGTAGTTTCCTCCCCTCCTCGGCGGCGCCGGCCCTCCTCCGGAAACGACGTGTCCCGGTATCAGTTACCAAGACATGTCCGTGAGGGACAGTGCACCGCCGCTGCAAGGCTGGATCGCGGCCCGTCGTTCACCGGGACACCGCTAGTTCGGACCTGGCCTGGTAACAGATACCGGGACCTGGCCAAAGCAGACAGGTGCCGGGCCGTGAGCCGAGGCTGCGGGAGGCTAGTGGGAGCAGCCGGAGCCGCAGGCGGGGCCGCCGTCTGCCGGCGCCTCGCCGTCGGCCACCTGGAACGAGTGGCCGCAGCCGCACGAGGAGACCGCATTCGGGTTGTCGATCTTGAACCCGGACTCCTGGATCGTCTCGAGGTAGTCGACCCGCGCGCCCGCGAGGTAGGGGGCGCTGAAGGGATCGACGACGACGGTGACGCCCTCGCAGTCGAACTCGTGGTCGCCCTCCTGGGCGCCGCGGTCGAAGCCGAGGCCGTACTGGAAGCCGGAGCAGCCGCCGCCCTCGATCGCGACGCGCAGCACGGAGACGTCCTCCTCCGTCGCCATCAGCTCGCGGATCTTCTCCGCCGCGGCAGGCGTGAGGGAGACGATGCTGTCGGTGCGCTCCCGGATCTCCATGCGACTCGCATCGTAGCAACGTGACCCGGCCTCACCCGGTCGTACACCCGTCCACACGAGGCGCGACTTTGTAACAGCCGCCGCTCGCACGGCTGCGGGATTTCGCTACCTGCAAGTGCAACCGTTCCGCCACTGATAACGTCAGCGTCCGGTGAGTGCGTGTGGATGCGCGAGCGGGTAACGGGAGACGCGCGGAGTAGATGCTCCACAGCTGGCTGCCATTCCTGATCTACGCCGTGCTCGCCCTCGCCATCCCCGCTTCGATGATGGCGATGTCGTTCCGGCTCTCGCACCGTCCGGCACGGCGCACCCGCGCCCGCACGACGCCGTTCGAGTCGGGCGTCTCGACGGGGCCGCTGCCACGCCAGCGCTTCAGCGTCAGCTTCTACCTGACCGCCATGCTCTTCATCGTCTTCGACATCGAGATCGTCTTCCTCTACCCGCTCGCCGTGCAGCTCCACGCGCTCGGCTGGTTCGGGTTCGCGGAGCTCGCCTTCTTCATCCTCATCCTGCTCGTCGCCTACGTCTTCATCTGGCGGAAGGGAGCCCTGAATTGGTAGGCCGCTGTGGCTGACGAGCCGACGCGGCTACGCGACTACGGCCTGCAGTCGGAGCGGCTGCTCTGGCCGACGAAGGGGCCGTCCCGCTTCGAGGAGGAGCTCGGCCTCGAGGAGATGGAGCGCGCGCTCGGGCTGACGACGCTCGAGAAGGCGGTGCGCTGGGCGCAGACGAAGTCGATGTGGCCGGACACGTTCGGCCTCGCGTGCTGCGCGATCGAGATGATGTCGATCGTCGGGTCGCGCTACGACCTCGCCCGTTTCGGGATGGAGGCCTTCCGCTCCTCGCCGCGCCAGGCCGACCTGCTCATCGTCTCGGGCCGCGTCGCGAACAAGATGGCGGAGCCGCTGCGCCAGATCTACGACCAGATGCTCGAGCCGAAGTGGGTGATCGCGATGGGCGCCTGCGCGAGCTCGGGCGGGATGTTCAACAACTACACGATCCTCCAGGGCGTCGACCGGATCGTCCCCGTCGACATCTACGTCCCCTTCTGCCCGCCGCGGCCCGAGGCGCTGATGGAGGGGATCATCCGCCTGCACGAGGCCCATCTGGCCGGGGTGCCGCCGGCGTACGAGCGAGTCGGGGTCGCGACGTGACGGACTGGAGCGCGCTGCCGGGCTACGTCTCGCACCGGGACGGGCCGGAGATGCCGACGGTGACCGTCGAGACGGAGCGGCTGCGCGAGGCCTGCACGCACGCGCGCGACGAGCTCGGCTTCGCGATGTGCGTGGACGTCGTCGCCACCGACTACCTCGGTTGGGCGGGCAAGGGCGTCTCGGGCTACATCGGCACGGCGAGCGGCCGCGACATGATGCATCCCGCCGACCAGGGGCTCCAGGTGCTGCCCGCGCCGAAGCCGAAGCGCTTCTCGGTCAGCTACCACCTGCTCGCGCTGCGCTCAGGGGCTGCAAGCATCGCCGGCAAAGCCGGCGATGCGCGGCCAAAGGGCGGGGGCGCACCGCGCGTCCGCCTGCAGTGCTGGGTCGACGACGGCGAGCACGTGCCGAGCGTCGTCTCCGTCTGGCCGACCTGCGACTGGCACGAGCGCGAGCAGTACGACCTGATGGGGATCGTCTTCGACGACCACCCGAACCTCGCCCGGATCCTCATGACCGACGACTGGGAGGGCCACCCGCTGCGCAAGGACTACCCGATCGGCGGCGAGCCTGTCCGCTTCAGCGACGAGCAGTGACCCGATGACGAGCATCGCCTCATCTCCCGCCCGCAGGCCGATCGTCGCCGAGCCGCAGTACGACGGCTCGCGGATCCCGTCGCGCGTCCCCACGATCCTCGACGTCCCCGAGGAGCTGCGCTCGAGCGAGGACGTGCTCCAGGTCAACTTCGGCCCGAACCACCCCTCGACCCACGGCGTCCTCCGCCTCATCGTCGACCTGCACGGCGAGGAGGTCGTCGGCGTCTCGGCCGTGATCGGCTACCTCCACACCGGCTTCGAGAAGTCGATGGAGTCGAAGACGTACTGGAAGTGCGTCACCTACCCCGAGCGGATCGACTACGTCGGCTACCAGAACAACGAGCTCGTCTACGTGCTCGCGGTCGAGCAGCTGCTCGGGCTCGAGGTGCCGGCGAAGGCGACCTGGATGCGGATGCTCCTCTGCGAGCTCAACCGGATCCACTCGCATCTCGTCTTCCTCGGCACGTCGGCCCTCGAGCTCGGGGCGATCTCGATGTTCTGGTACTGCTTCCGCGAGCGGGAGACGATCCTCGACCTGTTCGAGCTCGTCACGGGGCAGCGGATGCACACCCGCTACTTCCAGGTCGGCGGTCTCGCCGAGGACATCCCGCAGGGCTTCTTCGCCGAGTGCCGCAAGTTCGTCGAGTGGATGCCGCACGCCCTCGACGACTACCGCGGCATCCTCGACCGGAACCAGATCTGGCTGGAGCGGACGAAGGGCATCGGCGTCCTCTCGGCGGAGGACGCGATCGCGCTCGGGCAGACCGGCCCCAACCTGCGCGCCTCGGGCGTCGACTGGGACCTGCGCCGCGACCAGACGTACCTCGCCTACGACCAGGTCGACTTCCAGGTGCCCGTCTACCCGAACGGCGACGTCTACGACCGCTACCGCGTGCGGATGGAGGAGATGGCGGAGTCGACGAAGATCGTCCGGCAGTGCCTCGACAAGCTCGAGCGGATGGAGGGACTGCCGTGGATCGCGGACGACCGCAAGGTCGTGCTGCCGCCGCGCGAGGAGCTCCACACCTCGATGGAGTCCCTCATCCACCACTTCAAGATCGTGACCGAGGGCTTCCGCGTCCCCGCCGGCGAGATCTACGTCGCCGTCGAGTCGCCGCGGGGCGAGGCGGGCTGCTACCTCGTCTCCGACGGCGGCCCGAAGCCGTGGCGCATCCACTTCCGCGCCCCCTCGTTCGTCGCGCTCGAGGCGACGGCGACCTGCCTCCACCGCGCGCTCGTCGCCGACCTGATCGCCGTCGTCGGCTCGCTCGACGCCGTGATGGGAGACACGGACCGATGAGCGTAGGCTCGACGGAGCTCAACCACGAGCGGAGGTGGCGGCTTTGCCGCCGCCGGAGCGGGAAATAGTGGGCTTCTACGAGGAGGTCCAGGAGATCCGGGCGCGCTACCCCGAGGGCACGCGCTCGGCCGTGCTGCCCGCGCTCCGGCTGGCCCAGGAGCGGCACGGCTGGCTGTCCCGCGAGGCGATCGAGGAGACCGCCGACGCGCTCGAGCTGACCCCGGCCTACTGCTACTCGATCGCGAGCTTCTACGACATGTTCGACCTCCAGCCCGCCGGCCGCCACGAGATCGCCGTCTGCACGAACGTCTGCTGCGGCCTCGTCAACGCCCAGGCCGTGCTCGAGGCCTTCGAGCACGAGCTCGGCGTCGGCCCCGGCGAGACGACCCCCGACGGTGCGGTGACCCTGCGCGCGGTCGAGTGCCTCGGCGGCTGCTCGACGCCGACGCTCGTCGCGGTCGACCATGTCTACCGGCAGTCGGTGACGCCCGAGGACGTCCCGGCGATCCTCGCGGAGCTGGCCGAATGAGCGAGACGACCGTCCGCGTCGCCGAGGGCCCGGCCCTCGTCCTCGCCGGCTACGAGGGGAAGCCGCTCCGCGACCTCGCCGACTACCGCGCGGTCGGCGGCTACGAGCAGCTCGAGCAGGCGCGCACGCGCGACCCGCAGGCGGTGATCCAGGAGATCGTCGAGTCGAACCTCCGCGGGCGCGGCGGCGCCTTCTTCCCGACCGGCCGCAAGGCGAGCTTCATCCCGACCCCGGACAAGATCGCGAAGCCGATCTACATCACCGTCAACGCCGACGAGTCGGAGCCGGGCACGTTCAAGGACCGCGAGATCATGCTCAAGGTCCCGCACCGGCTCGTCGAGGGCTGCCTGATCGCGGCGCACGCGATCCAGTCGCAGCAGGTCTACATCTACATCCGGGGCGAGTACCTCGCCGAGTACGAGTCGGTGCAGGGCGCGATCGACGAGGCGCGCGCCGCCGGGATCCTCGCGGGTGTCGAGATCACGATCCACCGCGGCGCCGGCGCCTACATCTGCGGCGAGGAGACGGGCCTGCTCGAGTCGCTCGAGGGCAAGCGCGGCCAGCCACGCTCGAAGCCGCCCTTCCCGGCGATCTCCGGCCTCTACGCGTCGCCGACGCTGATCAACAACGTGGAGTCGATCACGACGATCCCGGCGATCCTCGCCGTCGGGCCCCCGGAGTACGCGAAGATCGGCGCCCCGCCCGACTCGACCGGCACGCGCCTGTTCTGCCTCTCGGGCAACGTCGAGCGGCCCGGCGTGTACGAGGCGCCGCACGGGATCACGGCGCGCCACCTGATCTACGACGTCGGCGGCGGCGTCCCCGGCGATCGCACGCTGAAGGCGGTGATGATGGGCGGCTCGTCCTTCCCGGTGATGACGCCGGACGACCTCGACACCCCGCTCGACGCCGACTCGCTCGGCCAGAAGGGCTACTTCATCGGCTCGGGCGTCGTCACGGTGATCGACGAGCGGACGTGCATCGTCCAGTTCGCGCTGCGGGTCGCGCAGTTCTACATGCACGAGTCCTGCGGCAAGTGCACGCCGTGCCGGGTCGGCACGCGCTGGCTCGTCCAGCTGCTGCGCGCGGTCGAGGAGGGAAGGGCGCAGGAGCGCGACCTCGACCTGCTGCTCGACGTCTGCGACCGGATCATCGGCAAGTGCCTCTGCGTGCTCGGCGACTCGGCGGCCATGCCCGTCGCGAGCTGCGTGACGAAGTTCCGCGACGAGTTCCGCGCCCACCTCGAGCACGGCGGCTGCCCCTTCGGCGCCGACTCGCAGCTCGCGCGCCTCTTCGCCCCGGTCGACCAGCACGCGCACACGCCCGTCGCGCAGGAGGCCCTGGTGTGAGCACCGAGCTGGTCAAGGTCACGATCGACGAGCGGGAGGTCCACGTCCCCAAGGGAACGGGGATCGTCGAGACCGCGCTCGCCGCCGGGATCGAGATTCCCGTCTTCTGCTACGAGCCGCGGCTCGGCGAGCCGGTCGGGGCATGCCGGATGTGCCTCGTCGAGGTCTCGCCGGGGCCGCCGAAGCCGCAGGCGGCCTGCACGCTGACGGCCGCGGACGGCATGGAGATCAAGACCGCCCGCACCTCGGAGCTGGCGGCCGACGCCCAGCACGCGACGCTCGAGTTCATCCTCGTCAACCATCCGCTCGACTGCCCGGTCTGCGACAAGGGCGGCGAGTGCCCGCTGCAGGACCTCACCTTCCGCTACGGCCCCGGCAGCACCCGGATGAGCTTCGAGAAGCTCACCTTCGAGAAGCCGATCCCGATCTCGCCGACGATCTCGCTCGACCGCGAGCGCTGCATCCTCTGCTACCGCTGCACCCGCTTCAGCGAGGGCGTCTCCGAGGACATGCAGCTGATCGCGGCCAACCGCGGCGCGATGTCGGTGATCACGACCTTCGAGGATCTCCCGTACACCGGCGCCTTCACGGGCAACGTGACCGAGCTCTGCCCCGTCGGCGCCCTCCTGCCGACCCAGTACCGCTTCGAGGGACGGCCGTGGGAGATCGCCGACGTGCCGACCGTCTGCGGCCTCTGCCCCGTCGGCTGCAACATCCACGCGACGGTGCGCGAGACGAAGGTGAAGCGGATCGTCTCCCGCAACCACCCGGAGATCGACGAGGGCTGGATCTGCGACAAGGGGCGCTTCGCCTTCACGCACATCCGCGCCGCCGACCGGCTCGTGCAGCCGCTGCTGCGCCGGCACCGCCACGGTCTCGAGGAGGTCTCGTGGGAGGAGGCGACCGACGAGGCCGAGCGGCTGCTGCGCAACGCGCGCGGCCGGATCGTGACCGCGCTCTCGGGCTCCGAGACCGTCGAGATCGCCTACGCGCTCGGCAAGCTCCTGCGGCGCGGGCTCGACTCGCACCAGGCGATGCTGCCCGAGGAGGTCTCGGGCGCGCTCGACGCCTACCGGCTGCCGCTGTCCGCGATCCGCGAGGCGGACGCCGTCGTCGTGCTCGGCGACGTGCCCGTCGTGGAGCGCGCGCCGGTCGTCGACCTGTGGATCAAGGCGGCCCGCCGCAACGGCGCGCGGATCCTCGACGACGCGGACGATCCTGCGGTCGCGGAGGCCGAGCGCGTCGTCCTCGTCTGGTCGGGCCCCGGCGGCCGCGGCGGCGCGACGGTCGCGGAGCTCGCCGAGAAGCTCGGGCTCGCCGGCCGCGACGGCTGCGGCGCCTTCCACCTGCCCGAGACGCCGAACGCCCGCGGCGCCGCCGACGCCTG
The DNA here is from genome assembly GCA_964602945.1 of uncultured Gaiellales bacterium. Taxonomy (GTDB): domain Bacteria; phylum Actinomycetota; class Thermoleophilia; order Gaiellales; family Gaiellaceae; genus Palsa-739. The sequence continues at coordinate 3,483 of CAZRTE010000069.1, read as the reverse complement.
GGCGGCCTGCTGCGACGAGGAGCCGGCGGAGCAGGAGTCGATCGGGCTCCTCGTCGTCTCGGGTGACGAGGCCGCGGCCGACGAGCACGTCCGCGCGCTCGCCGAGCAGGCCGAGGCGACGATCGTCCTCTCGATGTTCGGGGGGCTCTCGGCCGGCTGGGCCGACCTCGTCCTGCCGGGAACGAGCTATCTCGAGCGCGACGGCACCTTCGTCAACCTCGAGGGCCGCCTGCAGCGGCTCCGCCGCGCGGCCACGCCGCCGTGCCCCGACGAGCTCGAGTGGATCGCGGCGCTCGCCGCGCGCTTCGAGGTCGACCTGGCCCCGTACGCACCGTCCGTCTTCGCGGAGGTCTCGGAGCTCGTCTACGGCGGCCTCTCCTTCGGCGAGGTCGGCGAGCGCGCGCCGCTGCGCGGCTACCCCGAGGCTCGGGAGCACGTCGAGCGCCCCGCCCTGCCGGAGCCGCACCCGCAGCTCCGCAAGGGCGAGATCCGCCTCGTCGCCTACAAGCCCCTCTTCTCCGGCGCCGCGGTCGAGCGGGTGACGGAGCTGCAGTTCCAGCGGCCGGGCCCCGAGCTCGAGCTCTCGGCCGAGGACGCCCGGCAGCGAGGAATCGCCACCGGCGACGCCGTCACCGTCGGCTCGGACGGCAGCTCGGTCACCCTGCGGGCGCGGGTGAACCGGCACCTGCGCAGCGGGATCGCGCGCGTCCCGCTCGAGCACGCGAACGGGCTCCAGGGCACCGTCGAGCTCGCGAAGGCGCAGGAGGTGAGCGCATGATCGCCGCGGCGACGTCGATCCCGAGCGAGCCCTGGTGGATCGCGCTGATCGAGGCGATCGTCGTCGTCAACGTCATCCTGCTCCTGTTCGCCTACCTGACGCTGGTCGAGCGCAAGCTGATGGGGCGGATGCAGCTCCGCTACGGGCCGAACCGTGCCGGGCCGTACGGCCTCCTCCAGCCGATCGCCGACCTCGTCAAGCTCATCCGCAAGGAGGCGTTCGCGCCCGCGGCGGCCATCGACCTCCCCTACATCCTCGCGCCCGTCGTCTCGGCCTTCACCGCGATCGCTGCGTTCTCGTTCATCCCGTGGGGCCCGGGCTGGACGGTGAACGGCTGGCACATCAACGGCGCGGTGGCGAACGTCTCGATCGGCCTGATCGCGATCTTCGCGCTCGGCTCGGTCGGGGTCTACGGCTTCATCGTCGGGGGCTGGGCCTCGGAGTCGAAGTTCTCGATCCTCGGCTCGATGCGGACGTGCGCGCAGCTCGTCTCGTACGAGGTCTCGCTCGCGCTGAGCGTGCTCGGCGTCGTCATCCTCGGCCGCTCGCTCAACCTGCCCGAGATCGTCGCGCGCCAGGGCTCGTTCCTGCCCTACGCCGCACCCGAGTTCGTCGGCCTGCTCGTCTTCTTCATCGGCGGGATCGCCGAGACGAGCCGCGCCCCCTTCGACCTGCCGGAGGCCGAGCAGGAGCTCGTCGCCGGCTACCACACCGAGTACTCGGGGATGCGCTGGGGCCTGTTCCAGATGTCCGAGTACATCAACATGATCACGCTCTCGGGCCTGATGGTGACCCTGTTCTTCGCCGGCTGGCACGGACCGTGGGACCTCGGGCCGATCTGGTTCCTGCTCAAGACGTGCGGCGTCCTCTTCGCCTTCATCTGGCTGCGGACGACGCTGCCGCGGCTCCGCTACGACCAGCTGATGCGCTTCGGCTGGAAGATCCTCCTGCCCGTCGCCACGGTCAACGCCGTCGTGACCGCCGCTCTGGTGGTGGCGTTCGGATGAGCCCGCAGCCGGTCGAGACGCTGAAGGGCTTCGGGGTCACCTTCAAGCAGATCTTCAAGAAGCCGATCACGCAGCAGTACCCGGAGTACAAGCGGCCGGTCTATCCGCGCTTCCGCGGCCGGCACCGGCTCTGGCGGCACGAGAACGGGCTCGAGAAGTGCGTCGGCTGCTCGCTCTGCGCCGCCGCCTGCCCGTCCGACTGCATCCGCGTCGTCGCGGCCGAGAACACGCCCGACAACCGGGTCTCGGCCGGGGAGCGCTACGCGCGCATCTACGAGATCAACATGAGCCGCTGCATCTTCTGCGGCTACTGCGAGCTCGCCTGCCCCTTCGACGCGATCACGCTCGGCAACGAGTTCGAGATCTCCGAGCACAACCGGGACGACCAGATCTACACGAAGGACATGCTCCTCGCGCCGCCGATGAAGCAGGTACCGGTCGCCGACCCGGACCTCTACGACACCCCGAT
>CAZRTE010000069.1:0-1129 GCA_964602945.1 uncultured Gaiellales bacterium | reverse complement strand
GGCGTCGCGGTCGTCAGCTTCTCGAACCCCTTCTACTCGGCGCTCGCGCTGATCGGGAACCTCGCCTCGCTCGCGGTCATGTACCTGCTGCTCTCGGCGGAGTTCGTCGCGGCGGCGCAGGTGCTCGTCTACGCGGGCGCGGTCGTCGTGATGTTCCTGTTCGTGATCGCGTACGTCGGGCCGCGGCGCGAGACGCCGTGGTCGGGTGGGCCCGGCTGGCAGACGGTCGGCGCGGTCGTCGCCGCCGGCACGCTGCTCGTCGAGATCGTCGTCGCCGTCGGGCTGCAGGCGGGCGGCAGCCTCGGGCACGACGGGACGGTAGGCCCCGCCTTCGGCACCCCGGCCTGGATCGGCCGGGTCTTCCTCGTCGACCACCTGCTCGCCTTCGAGATCACCTCGGTCGTCCTGCTCGTCGCGGCCGTCGGCGGCGTGATCCTCGGCTCGCACACGAAGCGGCTCGAGCCCGTGCTGGTCGCCGAGCAGCGCGAGCCGGACGCAGAGGCCGTGCGCTGATGCTCGGCCCCGGCGTCGCCTGGTACGTCGCCCTCGCCGCCTTCCTGTTCGGGATCGGGGCCCTCGGCGTCCTCATCCGGCGCAACACGCTCGTCGTGCTGCTCTCGCTCGAGCTGATGCTCAACTCGGGCAACCTCGCCCTGATCGCGCTCTCGCGCCACTTCCACAACGGCGCCGGCCAGGTCTTCGCCCTCGCGGTGATGGCGGTCGCCGCCTCGGAGGTATGCGTCGGGCTCGGCCTCGTCGTGGCCATCAACCGGCGCAAGCTCGCGCTCGACGTCGACCGGCTCTCGGAGCTGCGCGGATGAGCAGTACCGCGACGACCGCCGGCGCCTGGCTCTGCCTGCTCGCGCCGCTCGGCGGCACGATCCTGATCACGCTGCTCGGGACGCGGATCCCGCGTGTCGCCGCCGCCTGGATCGCGACGACGAGCGTCTTCGTCGCCTTCGCGGGCGCGGTCTGGGCCTTCTTCGGCGTGCACGCGCAGAGTGGCCATTTCGGGGAGATCACGATGGCCTGGACCTGGCTCCAGTCGGGCAGCTTCCACGTCGGCCTGCAGCTGCTCGTCGACCCGCTGAGCATCGTGATGATGCTGATCGTCAGCGGCGTCGGCGCC
>CAZRTE010000068.1:0-13555 GCA_964602945.1 uncultured Gaiellales bacterium | reverse complement strand
CACACGATCCACACGACGCACGGGCGCTCGACGGCGTTCGCCGCGGGCCTCGCGCTCGCCGACTCCGTCCTCGGCTCCGGCCGCCTGAAGCCGATCGTCCTGATCGGCGACGGCGGCGCGACGATCGGGATCAACCATCTCGTCAACGGCGCGCTCCTCAATCCGGACGTGACGGTGCTCGTGCACGACAACCTCCTGTTCGGGATGACCGGCGGGCAGAGCTCGGCCTTCTCGCCGGTCGGGCTCGTCACCTCGACGGCGCCGCAGGGCGGCTTCGTGCCCCCGCTCGACCTCGCCCGGCTCCTGCTCGCCGCCCGCGCTCCGTTCGTCGCACGCAAGGTGACGGGCGACCGCGACCTCGCGGACGTGCTCGAGCGGGCGATCGCCCATCCCGGCTTCGCCGTCGTCGAGATCCTCGAGCTGTGCACGGCGTACGCGACCCGCTGGAACCCGCTCACGGGCACGAAGCTGCGGGAGCTCGCGGAGGAGGCGGGCTACGAGCTCGGCGTCCTGCGCGACGAGCCGCGCCCCACCTTCGCTTCCGTCTACGGGGCCGCTCACGTGGCGGAGGAGCCTGCCGCGCCGGCGGGAATCGCGCCGTCGTTCGGGCACGGGCTCGAGCGCCCGCTCGGCGTCGTGCTCGCAGGAACGGCGGGGGAGCACGTCCAGACCGCTGCGACGATCCTCGCCAGGGCCGCTCTCTCCTGCGGGCTGCACGTCACGCAGAAGAACGACAACCCCGTCGCGCAGGGGACGGGCTTCTCGGTCTCGGAGGTGATCCTCGCGCCCGGGCGGATCCTCTACACCGGCATCGAGCGGCCCGACGCCGTGCTCGTGACCTCCGCCGACGGGGCGCGGGAGCTGGCCGCGAGCGGGACGCTCGGCCGCGCCGACGCCGCGACCCTCGTCGTCGCGGACGAGGAGGTCGAGCTGGCTCCGCTGCCGGCCGAGCCGCTGCGGCTCCCGTTCCGGGAGACCGCCGGGCCGAAGCTCGCGGCGCTCGCAGCGGTCGCCGCGTGGCGCGACACGACCGAGGCGATCCCCGTGGAGGCGCTGCGCACGGCAGCCGTGGCGCGGATCGGCGAGGACGACTGGACGAAGGCGAGTGGAGACGCGGAGCAGCTACGGGCCGGCCGCGTCCAGCTCCTCGGCGAGTAGCGAGTAGAGGACGGCGTCCACCCAGTCGCCGTCCTTGAGGTACGCCTTCCGCTTGATCCCCTCCCGGGTGTAGCCGGCGCGCTCGGCATGAGCGCACGCGCGCTCGTTGAAGGCGTAGACCTCGAGCTCGAGCCGGTGGTAGCCGAGCTCCTCGAACAAAAGCGACTGCAGGAGGCGAGCCGCCTCGTCGCCGATCCGGCGGCCGCGGAAGCGCGGAAGGACGGCGAGCCGCTCGAGTCCCGCGATGCGACTCCGGTCGTTCACGACGTGGAAGCCGATGGCGCCGGCGGGCTCCCCGCCGGCCTCGATCACGAAGCGGCCGAACGTCCCGGGCTCGGCGAGCGAGCGCTCGATCTCCACGAGGATCTCCTCACGGCTCGACGCGGTGCGGGGGCCGAGGAACGGCCGCACCGAGTCGTCCGAGACGAGCTCGAGCAGGAAGTCGACGTCAGGCGGTTCCGCCCGCCTCAGCTCGACGGCCACGCAGCGAGGCTAGTCGAACCGAACCCGTCGCGAGCGCCACCCCGCCGAGGATGAGCACGAGCCCGAGGAAGGCGTAGACGCCGAAGCGCTCGCCGAGGAAGATCGCCCCGTACGCGAGTGCGATCGGCGGGACGAGATAGGTCACGAGCGTCGCGTAGTTCGGGCCGGCCCGCTGGATCAGCGCGAAGAAGAGGAGGTAGGCGAGCGCCGTCCCGACGACGCCGAGGACGAGGATGGCCATGATCGTCTCGCCGCGCCAGGCGTGGCTCGGCGCCTGGACGACCCCGGCCGGGACGGCCACGAGCGTGGCGACCGCCGTGGAGCCGAACGCGACGACGAGCGGCGGCGTGCCGCCGAGGTGACGACCCGCGAGCAGCGCCCCCATCGCGTAGCAGAGCGCCATCCCCACGACCGCGACCGCCGCGAGCAGCTTCCCCTGCGGCTGGGCGCCGACGAGCAGCGCGACGCCGACGAAGCCGACGAGGAGACCGGCCAGCCGGAAGCCCGTCACGCGCGCCTCCCGGAAGAACGCGAACGCAAGGAGCGCGTTGAAGATCGGCACCGCGCCCTGGATGATCGAGGCGAGGCCCGAGTCGAGGCGCGTCTCCCCCCAGGAGAGGAGCCAGAACGGCACCGCGGTGTTCGTGAGCCCGACCACGGCGAGCGGCCGCCACGCGGAGCGCAGATCCGCGAGCGTGCGATCGGCGCCGAGCCGGAGGAAGGCGACGGCGGCGAGAACGAGGGTCGCCGCGCCGAGCCGGCCGAGGATCAGCGTCGCCGGCGCGAGCTCGCGGTCGGCGATCTTGATCAGCATGAACGACGCTCCCCAGATGAGCGCGAGCAGGGCGAGGATGACGGAGGGGCGGCGCACGCGACAGTGATAACGCAACGTCGACCGAGGCCGTGAGATTCCCCCGTGCCACGGGATAGACTCGATCACCTGACGGAGGTCGCCGATCAGCCTCTTCACCGCGCTCTCGGTCTGACCGACCGGGAAGCGCAACGCATCCGGGAGCTGCTCGGCCGCGACCCGAACCACTTCGAGCTCGCCGTCTTCTCGCTCCTCTGGTCCGAGCACTGCGGCTACAAGCACTCCGCGCCGCTGCTGAAGCGCCTGCCGTCGGCGGGCGAGCGGGTTCTCCAGGGGCCGGGCGAGAACGCGGGCGTGCTCGACCTCGGGGACGGAACGGCGGTCTCCTTCAAGGTCGAGTCGCACAACCACCCGTCCGCGGTGGAGCCGTTCGAGGGGGCCGCGACCGGCATCGGCGGGATCCTGCGCGACGTCGTCGCCATGGGCGCCCGCCCGATCGCGCTCCTCGACGGCCTCTGGTTCGGCTCGCCCGACTTCCACTTCTGGCGCGCCGTCGAGGGCATCGGCCACTACGGCAACTGCGTCGGGGTGCCGACGGTCGGCGGCCAGACGGTGTTCGACCCGGCCTACGCGGGCAACTGCCTCGTCAACGCGATGTGCGTCGGGCTGCTCGACACGAAGCGGCTGCGCTCGGCGAAGGCGAGCGGGCCCGGGCGGCTCGTCGTCCTCTACGGCGCCACGACGGGACGCGACGGGATCGGCGGGGCCTCCGTGCTCGCGAGCGCGGAGCTGAGCGAGGACGACGCCGACAAGCGGCCGTCCGTCCAGGTCGGCGATCCGTTCACCGGCAAGAAGCTGATCGAGGTCTCGCTCGAGCTCGTCGAGTCGGGCCTCGTCGAGTCGCTCCAGGACTGCGGCGCCGCCGGCCTCGCGTCGGCGCTGTCGGAGATGGCCTCGGGCGGAGTCGGCCTCGACGTCCACCTCGACCGCGTGCCGCTGCGCGAGGAGGGCATGGAGCCGTGGGAGATCATGATCTCCGAGTCGCAGGAGCGGATGGTCGCCGTCGTCCGCCCGCAGATGTTCGAGTCGGTGCAGAGGATCTGCGCACGCTGGGAGCTGCCGTGCACCGCCATCGGCGAGGTGACGGACTCCGGGCTGCTGCGCGCCTTCCACGGCGAGACGCTCGCCGGCGCCATCCCCGCGCGGCTGCTGACGGACGAGTGCCCGCGCTACGAGGTCGAGCAGCGGCCCGAGCCACGGCCGTTCCGGCGCGTCCCGAGGACGGCGCTGGAGGCACGTGACGTGTTCGAGCAGTACGACCACCTCGTCGGCTCGCGCACGGTCCGCCGTCCCGGCCTCGACGCGGCCGTGCTGCGCCTGCGTCCCTCGGTGCGGGGACTCGCGGTGGCGCTGCAGGGACCGGCGCCGGGCGAGACCGACGGCCTCCGGGCCGGCGTCCAGGCGACGATCGGGGCGGCCCGGAACGTCGCGTGCGCGGGAGGCGAGCCGATCGGGCTCACCGACTGCCTCAACCTCGGCAACCCCGAGAAGCCGGACGTCGCGCACGAGCTCGCGCAGGCGATCGAGGGGATCGCGGTCGCGGCCGAGGCGCTCGGCATCCCGGTCGTCTCCGGCAACGTCTCGCTCTACAACGACGCGGACGGCGTCTCGATCCCGCCGACGCCGGTCGTCGGCTGTGTCGGCCTCGTGCCGGACGTCCGGGCGATCCCCCACGGCTGGCATCGCGGCGACGCCGTTCTGCTCGCCACGTCGCCGGACGGCTCGCTCGCCGCGGAGGCCGCGCTCGTCCGCTTCCTCTGGCGGGCCGCGCCTCACCTCACGCTCTGCCACGACGTGGGCAGCGGCGGCATCCAGGCCACGCTCGCCGAGGCGGCGGCCTGGAGCGGAGGGCTCGAGGCGGAGGTCGAGATCCCGGACGCCTACGACTCGCGCCGGGGTGCCGCGATCCTCGCCTGCCACCCCGACGGCGTCCCGCGGCTCGGCTCGCGCGGTTTCGTCCAGATCGGAGTCGTGGCCTGATGGTGCCCCGCTGATGTGCGGCGTCTTCGGCGTCTACGCCCCCGACCGCGAGGTCGCACGGCTCACGTACTTCGGCCTCTTCGCGCTCCAGCACCGGGGGCAGGAGTCGGCGGGGATCGCGGTCTCCGAGCACGGGCGCGTGACGGCGCTGCGCGACCTCGGCCTCGTCTCGCAGGTCTTCGACGAGCAGAAGCTCAGCGGTCTGCGCGGCGACGTGGCGATCGGCCACACGCGCTACTCGACGACCGGCTCCTCGCAGTGGGCGAATGCCCAGCCTCTCGTCCAGCACGGGCGGACGCGGACGGTTGCGCTCGGCCACAACGGCAACCTCGTCAACGTCGGCGAGTTGCGGGAGGAGCTGCGCGCCGACGGCGTCCGGCTGGGCACGACGTCCGACAGCGAGCTGATCGCGGCCCTGATCGCAAACGACCCGGCGCCGCTCGAGCAGGCCGCGGCAGGCGCGATGCGCCGTCTCGAGGGGGCCTACTCGGTCGTCGCGCTCTCGGAGGGACGGCTGCTCTGCTTCCGTGACCCCCACGGCTTCCGGCCGCTCGTCCTCGGCCGCATCGCCGGCGACTGGATCGTCGCTTCCGAGACGTGCGCGCTCGATCTCGTCGGGGCCGAGTTCGTGCGCGAGGTCGCTCCCGGCGAGGTCGTCGTCGCCGACGGCGACGGTCTCCACACGGCGCAGGCCCTCCAGCCGGCGGAGAGCGGCGGCGCGCTCTGCATCTTCGAGTTCTTCTACCTCGCCCGGCCCGACTCGCGGCTCGAGGGAGTCGAGGTGCACAACGCGCGCGTGCGGATGGGCGAGCAGCTCGCCCGGGAGGCGCCCGTCGAGGCCGACCTCGTCCTCCCGATCCCCGACTCCGGGACACCGGCCGCGATCGGCTTCGCGCGCGGGCTCGGGCTGCCGTTCAGCGAGGGCCTGATCAAGAACCGCTACGTGCAGCGCACCTTCATCCAGCCCGACCAGGAGATGCGGCGGCAGGGCGCGCGGCTCAAGTACCACCCGGTCGCCGAGGTCGCGGGGAAGCGCGTGGTCGCCGTCGACGACTCGATCGTCCGCGGCAACACGACGCGGGAGATCGTGCGCATGCTGTTCGAGGCCGGCGCGAAGGAGGTGCACATCCGCGTCTCCGCCCCGCCGATCATCGGGCCGTGCTTCTACGGCATCGACTTCGCCGACAGGTCGGAGCTGATCGCCGGGGCCCGCACGGTGGAGGAGGTGCGGGAGCACGTCGGCGCCACCTCGCTCGCCTACCTCTCGCACGACGGGCTCGTCGAGGCGACGCGGCGGCCGGCCTCGTCGCTGTGTCGCGCCTGCCTCACCGGCGAGTATCCGACCGAGGTGCCGCTCGAGGCCGCGAAGCTGCGCTTCGAGCCGGCTCGGGCCTGAGCCGCCGCAGGGGCGCGTCACCTGGCTCCGCGACCGGCGCGGGCCATCCGGCACGATGGACGTCGGTGCAGCTGTTCCACTACCACCTCGTCACGAGCCGCGTCCGCGACGTCGAGGCGCGCTACATCGGCAAGCTCTCCTTCGACCTCGTCGCACGCCACGGCCGCATCGGCGAGGAGCTGACCTCGTACGAGCCGGGTGTCTCGTGGAGCGAGCTCGACGCGATGAGCTTCAAGCTGCGCCTGACGGAGCTCGAGAGGGGAGCCGTCAACGTCGTGATCCAGCCCGGCCAGTGGCCGATACCGCGGGTCGACCATCTCGGTCTCGCGCTCGACGAGGACGAGTTCGAGACAGTCCTCGAGCGGGCCGCGCGGAGGGATCTCCGGGTGCAGGAGCACGGCGGCCGCCGCACGTTCGTCTCCACGAACGCGGGCTACCGCCTCGAGATCCACCCGCCGCGCGACTGGATCGAGGTTCTGCTCGCACAGGGGGGCGACCTGCGCCTCTCCGAGCTGCACCTGAGGGCGGACGACCCGGCGGCGAAGGCGTCCGCGCTCGCGGACCTCCTCCACGCCGAGCAGCACGGCGGCGACGTCGGGATCGGCGACACCGTCGTCCGCTTCGTCCGCGGCGGGCCGCAGGGCCGGCCGGAGCTTTTCGGCGAGCTCTTCGTCTAGAACGGACCTGTCCCGGTATCTGTTACCGAGACATGGCCGTTCGGGACGGGGCCGACGGGGCAATCGGCCGTGTCGAGCGGCGCAGTGTCCGCTCGGGACCTGTCCCGGTATCTGTTACCGGGACAGGTCCGGAGCGGACAGCTGGCGGCGGCCGTAGACTCGACGGCGGTGGCGGAGGAGGGACGGACGTACGAGACGGCAGGCGTCTCGCTCGCGACCGCCGACGCGGTCGTCGGGCGGCTGCGCGCGGCGGTCGAGTCGACGGGCGCGACGGGCTTCGGCGCCTTCGCGGCGCTCCATCCGCTCGACGAGCACCGCCTCCTCGCCGCCTCGACCGACTCGATCGGCACGAAGCCCATGGTCGCGCGCCCCCGCGGGCTGCTGCGCAACTGCGGCGCCGACATGGCCGCGCACTGCATCAACGACGTGATCACGTGCGGGGCCGAGCCCCTGATCCTGCTCGACTACGTCGCCGCGGCCCGCATCGACCTCGACCAGGTGGCCGAGCTCGTCGAGGGCGCGGCCGAGGTCTGCCGGGCGGCGGGCGTCGCGCTCGTCGGCGGCGAGACGGCGGAGATGCCCGACGTGTACCAGGAGGACGAGCTCGACTTCGCGGCGACCTGCGTCGGGATCGTGGAGCGGGAGCAGCTGCTCGACGGCTCGGCGATCGAGGCGGGTGACGTCGTCCTCGGCTTCCCCTCCGCCGGCGTGCACGCGAACGGCTTCTCGCTCGTCCGGCGCGTGCTCGAGGAGGAGGACTACGAGGGCGACGACCTCCTCGCGCCGACCCGCCTCTACCTCGAGGTGGCCCGCCGGCTGCGCGGCCGCGCGGTCGCGTTCGCGCACGTGACGGGCGGCGGCATCCTCGGCAACCTCTCGCGCGTCGTGCCGGCGGGACGGCACGCCGAGATCGACTGGGACGCCTGGGAACGCCCGCCGGTCTTCCACTGGCTCGGGGGACACGTCCCCGAGGAGGAGCTGCGCCGGGTCTTCAACCTCGGCATCGGCTGGTGCGCCGTCGTGCGGGAGCCGCAGCCGGACGAGCTCGTGATCGGACGCATCGCGTGATCGGCGTACTCGTCAGCGGGGAGGGAACGAACCTGCAGGCGCTCATCGACGCCGGCCTGCCGATCGCCTGCGTGGCGTCGAACAAGCCCGGCGTGCGCGCCCTGCAACGGGCGGAGCAGGCGGGAATCGAGACCGCCGTCTTCGCCGCCGCGGACTACGAGAGCCGGGAGGCGCGCGACGTCGCGCTCGCGCAGTGGCTGCAGTCGCGCGGCGTCGATCTCGTCGTCTGCGCCGGCTACATGCACCTCTTCCGCCGGCCGTTCTTCGACTACTACGGCGGCCGGATCGTGAACACGCACTCCGCCCCGCTCCCGGCGTTCCCGGGAGCCCACCCGATCGAGGACGTGCTCGCGGCCGGCGTCCCCGAGACGGCCGCGACCGTCCACTACGTCGACGAGGGAATCGACACGGGGCCCGTCATCCGCGCGGAGCGCGTTCCCGTCTTCGCCGGTGACACCGCGGAGACGCTCCGCGAGCGCGTGCAGGAGGTCGAGCACAGGCTGCTGCCCGAGGTGGTGAGGGAACTGTGCGCGCGCTGATCTCCACCTGGGACAAGTCCGGCCTGGACACGTTCGCCCGCGGGCTCGTCTCCCTCGGCTGGCAGCTCGTCGCGAGCGGGAAGACGGCAGCGGCGCTCGAGGCGATCGGCCTCCCGGTCGAGCACGTCGACGCGCTCACGGATTCGCCGGAGATGCTCGGCGGGCGCGTGAAGACGCTCCACCCGCGCATCCACGCAGGCATCCTCGCCCGCCGCGACGACGAGGAGGACCTGGCGACGCTGGCGGAGCACGGCATCGAGCCCTTCGACCTCGTCTGCGTCAACCTCTACCCGTTCGAGGAGGTCGCGGGCCGCAAGGGCGTGACCGAGGCCGAGGCGGTCGAGATGATCGACATCGGCGGCCCGTCCATGCTGCGCGGGGCGGCGAAGAACTTCGCCCACGTCGCACCGGTCTGCCGCGCGGACCAGTACGGCCCGCTCCTCGACGAGCTCCGCGAGCACGGCGCCCTCTCCCTCGAGACGCGGCGGCGGCTCGCGGCCGAGGCGTTCGCGCACACGGCGGCGTACGAGGCCGCGATCACGAGCTGGTTCGGCGCGCACGAGCCGTTCCCCGAGTCGCTCGTCGTCTCGCTCGAGAAGGTGCAGGACCTCCGCTACGGCGAGAACCCGCACCAGCGCGGTGCGTACTACGCGGAGCGCGGCAGGCGCCGCCATCTCCTCTCGCGCGTCGAGCAGCTCCACGGGCCCGAGCTCTCCTTCAACAACCTCAACGACCTCTCCGGCGCCCGCCTGCTCGCCCTCGAGTTCGCCCTGCCGGCCTGCGTGATCGTCAAGCACGCGAACCCGTGCGGCGTCGCCGTCGGGGCGACGATCGAGGAGGCGTACGAGAAGGCGCTCGCGTGCGACCCGACCTCGGCCTACGGCGGCATCGTCGTCCTGAACCGCGAGGTGCAGACGCCCGTGGCCGAGCAGATCGCCGTCTCCGCCGACCTCGTCTTCGCGCCGGCATATGCGGAGGACGCACTCGCCGCGATCCGGGAGCGGCGCAAGATGATCCGCGTGCTCGTCGACCACGAGCGGCGAGGCGCCGAGCCGGGCGAGCGGAGCTACAAGCGCGTGCTCGGCGGACTGCTCGTCCAGGATGCCGACGCCGAGGTCGAGGATCGCGAGGGCTGGGAGGTCGCGACGGGCGAGGTGAACGAGCAGCAGTGGGGCGATCTCGTCTTCGCCTGGCGCGTCTGCAAGCACGTCTCCTCGAACGCGATCGTCCTCGCCAGGGACCTCCAGACGATCGGGATCGGCGCCGGCCAGATGAGCCGCGTCGACGCGGTGCGCATCGCCGTCGAGAAGGCGCGTGAGTTCGGCCACGACCCGGCCGGCACGGTGCTCGCCTCCGACGCCTTCTTCCCCTTCCCCGACGGACCCCAGATCGCGCTCGACGCGGGGACGGCCGCGATCGTCCAGCCGGGCGGCTCCCGCCGCGACGAGGACGTGATCGCCGCGGTGGCGAAGGCCGGCGCAGCGATGGTCTTCACCGGCCGCCGCCACTTCCGCCATTGACGGCCCTGGACGAGCTCGCCGAGCTGGCGCGCGACTACTGCGCCGTGGTCGACGGGGCCGAGGAGCTCGGCCGCGACGCCTTCCTCGAGACGGTCGAGCCGCGCGTCGCCCGCCTCTACGCGGCGGGAGCCGAGCTCGGCGACCCGTTCGCCTTCGACTACACCGACGACTACGCCGCTCCCCGCCCGGTGGACAGGCGTTCACTCTTCTGGAGGCTGTCCGACTTCCTCGGCGAGGCGGGCCGGCTCGAGGAGCCGGTCGAGACGAGCCTCGCCGACGATCTCGCCCACATCTACGCGGATCTGCGCTCCGGCCTCGCGGCGCTGGAGGAGGGCCACCCCGGCGACGCCGGCTACGAGCTGAGCTTCGGCTTCCGGCACCACTGGGGCGCGCACGCGTGGCAGGCGCTCGCTGCGATCCACTCGCACCGCTCTGGACCCTCCGGCTAGAGAAACAGCCCCGGAACCGTTACGGTGTCGCCTTCGTGGGATGCGACCGGAGGAAGAATCGATGACCGCTGGACCCGATCCGCGCCGCTGGCAGGCGCTCACGCTCGTCTGCGTCGCCTTCTTCATGACCGTGCTCGACGTCTCGATCGTCAACGTCGCGCTGCCCTCGATCAAGACGTCGCTCCACGTCTCGGACACGAGCCTCGAATGGGTGCTCGTCGCCTACACGATCACCTTCGGCGGCTTCCTCCTCCTCGGCGGCCGCGCCGCGGACCTGCTCGGGCGGCGACTGATGTTCATGCTCGGCGTCGCGCTCTTCTCGGCCGCCTCGCTCGCCTGCGGGCTCGCCAGCTCGATGGACGTGCTCATCGCCGCGCGAGCCGTGCAGGGAGTCGGAGCCGCGATCGTCTCGCCGGCGACGCTCTCGATCATCACGACGACCTTCGACGAGGGGGCGGAGCGGAACAAGGCGATCGGCATCTGGGGCGCCATGGCCGGCTCCGGCGCCGCCGCCGGCGTCCTCTTCGGCGGCATCCTCACGAAGTACGCGGGCTGGGAGTGGATCTTCTTCGTCAACGTCCCGGTAGGCGCGCTCGTGCTCGCGCTCACGCGGCCGGTCGTCCGCGAGAGCCGCGCCGAGCACGTGAAGCGCTTCGACGCCGCCGGCGCGGCCACCGTGACCGCCGGCCTGGCCCTGCTCGTCTACGCGATCTCGAAGGCGCCGGACTTCGGCTGGGGCAGCGGCCGTACGATCGGCGAGCTCGTCGGAGCGGCCGCCCTGCTCGCCGCCTTCGCGGCGATCGAGTCGCGGCAGGAGGAGCCGCTCGTCCCGTTCCGGATCTTCCGGACGAAGACGCTCGCGGGCGCCAACGCAGCCGGCTTCCTCCTCGGCGCGGTGATCTTCGCCAACTTCTTCGTCCTCACGCTCTACGTCCAGCAGGTGCTCGGCTACTCGGCGCTCAAGACCGGGCTGACCTTCCTCGCCACGGCCGGCACGGTGATCCCGGTCGCCGGCCTCTCCCAGGCACTCGTCACGAAGATCGGCGTGCGGCCCGTGCTGACGATCGGGCTCATGCTGACCACCGGCGCAATGGTCTGGTACGCGCAGATCCCCGTGCACGGCGCGTTCCTCGGCGACCTGCTGCCCGGCTACCTGATGATGGGCATCGGGATGGCCTTCGCGTTCATCCCGGTCTCGGTCGCCGCGCTCGCGGGAGTCGAGGCGCGGGAGGCGGGGCTCGCCTCCGGCCTGATCAACACGTCGCAGCAGGTCGGCGGCGCGCTCGGCGTCGCCGTCGCCTCGACGGTCGCCTTCACGCACGCGAGTGCGCTGCTCCGGTCGGGCCAGTCGCAGCCGGAAGCGTTCACGAGCGGCTTCTCGCTCGCCTTCTGGGTGCTCGCGGGGATCGGCGCGGCCTCCGTCGTCGTCGCGTTCGCCCTCGTCCGCTCCCGGGACGTCGTGGTCGAGGCAGAAGCAGCGTTCGACGCCGGTATCGGCTAGAGAGCCAGAGAAGACCCGGCCTCGCCATCCGGTAGAAGACCGGCCCGGCGCCGGCGTCGCGGCTCAACTGCTCGACGACCTCGCGGGCTCGTCCTCCGAGGCGACGACGATCACGTAGGCGTCCGCCGCGTCGCCGCCGTCACGCCCGAAGAGCGTCACGTCGTGTCCTGCCCGCTCCCAGAGACGCGCGAGCCCACCGCCGAGGTTGCCGCGACCGACGACCGCGATCCTCATACGCTCTGCGACGCACGCAGGTGCTCTACGCTTCCCCCGCGATGCCGCGCGAGTATCCGACCGTCCTCGACCTCGTCGGGGGCACGCCGATCGTCCGGCTCGACCGGCTCTCGCCGCCCGGCGGAGCGCGCATCCTCGGCAAGCTCGAGTTCCTCAACCCGGGCGGCTCGGTCAAGGACCGGATCGGGCTCGCGATGATCGAGCAGGCCGAACGCGAGGGAACGCTGCTGCCCGGCGGGACGATCGTCGAGCCGACGTCCGGCAACACGGGCGTGGGCCTCGCGATCGCCGCGGCCCGCAAGGGCTACCGCTGCATCTTCGTCATGCCCGACAAGATGAGCCAGGAGAAGATCTCGATGCTGCGGGCGTACGGCGCGGAGGTCGTGATCACGCCGACGGCGGTCGACCACGAATCGCCCGAGTCCTACTACTCGGTCGCCGCGCGGCTCGCGGAGGAGATCCCCGGCGGCTTCTCGCCCGACCAGTACTCGAACATGGCGAACCCGCAGGCGCACTACGACGTCACGGCGCCGGAGATCTGGGAGCAGACCGGCGGCGAGCTCGACGCGATCGTCATCTCGGTCGGCACGGGTGGGACGATCTCGGGCGTCGGCCGCTGGTTCCACGAGCGCAAGCCCGAGGTGCGGATCGTCGGCGTCGACCCGGAGGGCTCGATCTACACCGCGAGCGGGGAAGCGGAGCTCCACCCGTACCTCGTCGAGGGGATCGGCAAGGATACGTGGCCCGACACGATCGACCTCACCGTCGTCGACGAGTGGATCCGCGTCTCCGACCGCGACTCGTTCCTCGTCGCGCGGCGGCTCGCGCAGCAGGAGGGCATCCTCGCCGGCGGCTCGGCGGGCTCGACGCTCTGGGGGGCGATCCAGGTCGCCGAGCGCCTGCCGGCCGAGGCGACGGTGCTCGCGATCATCCCCGACTCCGGCCGCTCCTACATGTCGAAGTTCTACGACGACAACTGGATGCTCGAGCACGGCTTCGTCGAGCGGCAGGCGCCGCTGCCGACGGTGGAGGAGCTGCTGCGCGCGAAGCACGGCGGCGAGGTGCCCGGGCTGGTGACGATCACGGCGCACGCGAAGGTCGGCGAGGGCATCGACACGATGCAGCGCTACGGCATCTCGCAGCTTCCGGTCGTGCGGGACGGGGAGTGCGAGTCGCTCGCCGACGTGATCGGGTCGCTGCAGGACCGGGCCCTGCTCGAGCGCGTGTTCGCCAATCCCGATGCCGTGCACGAGGACGTCGCGGCGGCGATGCAGCCCCCGCTCGCGGCGGTGGAGGCGACGACGACGCTCGACGAGGTGTTCGCGACGCTGAGCGGCGGGATGAACGCCGTCGTCGTCGCGCGGGAGGGGAAGCCGGTCGGCGTGCTCACCCGCTCCGACCTGCTCGACTTCCTCGCCCACCGGCGGTAGCGTCCGGGCATGGTGGCGTGCGCCCAGTGCGGGTTCGAGAACCCGGCGGGCCGCAAGTTCTGCGGCGGCTGCGGCGCGCCGCTCGCCGTTACGTGCCCGAGCTGCGGGGCCGCGAACGAGCCGGGGATGCGATTCTGCGGCGAGTGCGGCTCGCCGCTCGGCGCTGCGGAGGCCGCGCCCGCGCCGCCCGCCCCGATCGCCGCTGCGGAGCGGCGCCTCGTCTCCGTCCTCTTCGCCGACCTCGTCGGC
>CAZRTE010000067.1:0-14086 GCA_964602945.1 uncultured Gaiellales bacterium | reverse complement strand
CGAACGCTTCAACCCCTCTTGGCGTTCGGGGCCGGAGCGTAGGCGGGACGCCTACGCGGAGGCCGGACTGTGCTCGTGCCGGCCTCTGCCGCGCGCGAGCACACCAGAGCGGCGCCTCATCCAGAGCATGAAAGGCAGGAACAGCACGGAGCCGCCGGGAGACCGCGCTCTCCCGGCGGCGCAGTTCCTCAATCCCCCGGGCGAAGAGCGCAGCTCTTCGCCCGGACTAACTGCGGCGGAGGAGCACGAGCGAGCGCTCCTGGACGGCGACGAGTGCTCGCGCGTCGAACGGTCCCTCGGACGCCTCGCCGGTGGCGAGCTCGACGACCCAGTGCAGGCCGAAGCGGCGGGCGGGCAGCGTGAACTCGACCGGCTCGGCCGCCGTGTTGAAGAGGAGCAGGAACGAGTCGTCGTCGATCCGCTCGCCGTGCGCGGTCCGGGCGCGGATCTCTGCGCCGTTGAGGAAGACGCCGAGCGTTTGCGTCGCGGAGTCGGACCAGTCCCGCTGCGTCATCCGGCGGCCGTCCGGACGGAACCACCAGACGTCCGGCAGCCCGGACTCGCCCGCCGCGCCGCTGAGGAAGAAGCTGCGCCGGAAGACGGGGTGCTCGCGTCGCAGCTCGATCACGCGTCGCGCGAACTCGAGCAGCTCCCGGTCGGCGCCCTCCCAGTCGAACCACGAGAGCTCGTTGTCCTGGCACCAGGCGTTGTTGTTGCCGTCCTGCGTCCGCCCGAGCTCGTCGCCGCCGAGCAGCATCGGCGTGCCCAGGGAGAGGAAGAGCGTGGCGAGGAAGTTCCGCTGCTGCCGTGCCCGCACCTCGCGCACCGCCGGGTCGCCGGTCGGCCCCTCGACGCCGTGGTTCGAGGAGCGGTTGTCGTCCGTGCCGTCGTGGTTGCCCTCGCCGTTCGCCTCGTTGTGCTTGCGCTCGTACGAGACGAGGTCACGCAGCGTGAAGCCGTCGTGCGCGGTGACGAAGTTGATCGAGGCGAGCGGGTCGCGCCCGTTGGACTGGTAGAGGTCGGCCGAGCCGGTGAAGCGCTGCGCGAACTCGCCGACCCCGCCCTGCCCGCGCCAGAAGTCGCGCACCGCGTCGCGGTACTTCCCGTTCCACTCCGCCCACAGCACCGGGAAGTTCCCCACCTGGTAGCCGCCCGGCCCGACGTCCCACGGCTCCGCGATCAGCTTCACCTGCGAGAGGACGGGGTCCTGGTGGATCGTGTCGAAGAAGGTGGAGAGGCGGTCGACGTCGTAGAACTCGCGCGCGAGCGCGGCCGCGAGGTCGAAGCGGAAGCCGTCGACGCGGCACTCGAGCACGAAGTAGCGGAGCGAGTCCATGATCAGCCGCAGCACCGACGGGTGGGCGGGGTTGAGCGAGTTGCCCGTGCCGGTGAAGTCCATGTAGAAGCGCCGGTCGTCGGGCACGAGCCGGTAGTAGCTGCGGTTGTCGACGCCGCGGAACGACAGCATCGGCCCGAGGTGGTTCCCCTCCGCCGTGTGGTTGTAGACGACGTCGAGGATCACCTCGATCCCGGCCCGGTGCAGCGCCTTGACCATCCCCTTGAACTCGAGCACCTGCTCGCCGCGCGTCCCCGTCGCCGCGTACAGCGCGTGGGGAGCGAGGTAGCCGATCGACGAGTAGCCCCAGTAGTTCGTCAGGCCGTGGTCGTGGAGGAAGCTCTCGTCGGCGATGTGATGGATCGGAAGCAGCTCGACGGCGGTCACGCCGAGCTCGCGCAGGTAGCGGAGGGCCGGCTCGGAGGCGAGTCCCGCGTACGTGCCCCGCAGCTCGTCGAGGATCTCGGGATGCCGCTCGGTGAAACCCTTCACGTGCACCTCGTAGATCACGGTGTCGTTCCAGTCGGTGCGTGGCGGGCCGTCGTCCTCCCAGTCGAAGGCCGGGTCGACGACGACGCACTTCGGGATCGCCTCGGCGTCGTCCTCGTCGTCGGGCTCGAGGTCGGCGTCCTCGGCCGGCCCCGGCACGTACGGGAGGACGTTCGCCCGCTCCCAGCGCACCGGCCCCTCGATCGCCTTCGCGTAGGGGTCGATCAGGAGCTTGTGCGGGTTGAAGCGGTACCCGCCGCCGGGGTCGTACGGACCGTGGACGCGGTAGCCGTACCGCTGCCCGGGGCCGACGCCGGGCAGGTAGCCGTGCCAGACGTGGGCCGTGACGTCGCGGAGGTCGATGCGCGTCTCGTGGTCGTCGTCGGCGAAGAGGCAGAGCTCGACCCGCTCCGCGTGCTCGGAGAAGAGCGCGAAGTTCGTCCCTGAGCCGTCCCACGTCGCGCCGAGCGGGAACGGCTCTCCCGGCCACACCTCCATCGGCGCAACGCTACTCGGGAACGAGCCAGACGGCGCCGAGCGGCGGTAGCGTCAGCTCGGCGGAGAAGGGCTGGTCGTGCCACGGCGTGGCCTCTGCCTCGACGCCGTCGAGGTTGCCGACCCCGCTGCCGCCGTAGAGGTCCGAGTCGGTGTTGAGGGCCTCCCGCCAGCGGCCGGAGACGGGCATCCCGAGGCGGTAGCCCTGCCGTGGCACCGGTGAGAGGTTGAGGACGCAGACGAGCGGCGGCTCGTCGCCCTCGCCGAGACGGGCGAAGGCGAGCACGTTGTTCGAGGCGTCGTTCGGCTCGAGCCAGCGGAAGCCGGCGGGGTCGAAGTCGAGCTGCCAGAGCGCCGGCGTGTCGCGGTAGAGGTGGTTCAGGTCGCGCACGACCGCCTGGACGCCCTGGTGCTCGGCGTACTCGAGCAGGTTCCAGTGCAGCGAGCCGTCGTAGTTCCACTCCTCCCACTCGCCGAGCTCGCCGCCCATGAACAGGAGCTTCTTGCCGGGGTGCGCCCACATGTACGCGTAGAGCGAGCGGAGGTTGGCGAACTTCTGCCAGCGGTCGCCGGGCATCTTGTCGAGCAGCGACCGCTTCCCGTGCACGACCTCGTCGTGTGAGAGCGGCAGCACGAAGTTCTCGCTGAAGGCGTACATGAGCGAGAAGGTCAGCGTGTGGTGGTGGTGGCTGCGGTAGACGGGGTCCTTCTGGAAGTACAGGAGGGTGTCGTGCATCCAGCCCATGTTCCACTTGAAGCCGAAGCCGAGCCCGCCGAGATACGTCGGCCGCGAGACCCCCGGCCAGGCCGTCGACTCCTCCGCCGCCGAGACGATGCCCTCCTCCCGGCCGTACATCGTCTCGTTCATCTCCTTCAGGAACGAGACGGCGTCGAGGTCCTCGTTGCCGCCGAACATGTTGGGCACCCACTCGCCCTCGCGGCGCGAGTAGTCGAGGTAGAGCATCGAGGCGACTGCGTCCACGCGGATCCCGTCGGCGTGGTGCTCGCGCAGCCAGTAGAGGGCGTTCGCGAGCAGGAAGTTGCGCACCTCGGTGCGCCCGAGGTTGAAGACGAGCGTGCCCCAGTCGGGATGAGCGCCCCGGCGCGGGTCGGCGTGCTCGTACAGGTGCGTCCCGTCGAAGAGGGCGAGCGCCCAGTCGTCCCGCGGGAAGTGGGCGGGTACCCAGTCGAGGATCACGCCGATGCCGCGCTGGTGCAGGCGGTCGACGAGGTAGCGGAAGTCGTCCGGCGTCCCGAAGCGCGAGGTCGGGGCGTAGTAGCCGGTCACCTGGTAGCCCCAGGAGCCGGCGAAGGGGTGCTCCATCACCGGCAGCAGCTCGACGTGGGTGAAGCCGAGATCCGCGACGTAGTCGGCGAGCTCGTCCGCGAGCTCCCGGTAGCCGAGCGGGCGGTTGCCCTCGAGCGGGTTCCGCCGCCACGAGCCGAGGTGGAGCTCGTAGATCGTCATCGGCTCGCGCAGCGGATCGGAGGTGCGGCGGCGCTCGCGCCACTCCTCGTCCTGCCAGGCGTGCTTCGCCTCCCAGACGACCGAGGCGTTGGCCGGCGGCACCTCCGTGTGGAAGGCGAGGGGATCGCTCTTCAGCCGCAGCCGGCCGTCCTGCGTGCGGAGCTCGAACTTGTACGTCGTCCCCTCGTCGACGCCGGGGACGAACAGCTCCCAGATCCCGGAGCCGCCGAGCGAGCGCATGGGGTGCAGGCGTCCGTCCCACGAGTTGAAGTCGCCGACGACCGAGACGGCCCGGGCGTTCGGCGCCCAGACGGCGAAGGCCGTGCCGGTGACGCCGTCGATCTCCCGGACATGGGCTCCGAGCCGCTCGTAGAGGTGCTCGTGGCGGCCCTCCATGGCGAGGTGGAGGTCGAGCTCGCCGAGCGTCGGGAGGAACGAGTACGGGTCGCGCAGCGTGAACCGGTTGCCGTCCGGATACTCGATCTCGAGCTCGTACTCGAGCGGCAGGCGCGCCTTCGGCAGCAGCGCCTCCCAGAGCCCGGCCGGGTCCTTGAGCTCCGCCTCGACCGCCGCCGCCCCGCCGTCGGCGAGCTGGACGCGTACCGCCCGCGCCTCCGGCCGGTACGCGCGTACGACGACGCCCTCGCCGGCCCCGTGCGCGCCGAGGACCCCGTGCGGGTTCGTGCCGAGCTCCAGCACCCTCAGAGTGCCTCTGCGGCCTGCTGCATCAACCTGTCGATACCCGCGACCGGAATCTGCACCCAGTCCGGGCGGTTGTCGAGCTCGTAGCGGAGCTCGTACACCGCCTTCTCGAGCTCGAACACGGCGAGCAGCCGCTCGATCGCGGCCTCGCCCGGCGGCAGCAGCGCCGGATCGACGGCTTCGAGGTACCCGTCGAGGAACCGCGCGCGCGCCCGCTCCTCCCAGTCCTCCGGAACGTCTCCGTCCGCGGCCAGGTGAGCCGCGGTGGCGACGTAGGCGAACGAGCGGAGCATGCCCGCGACGTCGCGGAGCGGCGAGCGCTTGCGGCGCCGTTCGGCGAGCGTCCGTGCCGGCTCGCCCTCGAAGTCGAGCACGACCCAGTCGCCGCCGGACGCGGCGGGCGTCCCGGCACCTCGGCCGGCTGTCGGCGCCGTTGCCGCCGGCGCTTCCGGCCCGCTGCGGCTCCAGAGGGTCTGGCCGAGGTGGTAGTCGCCGTGCGTGCGGATGACGCGGCCGCTCGAGCCCGCGTACGTGAGGAGACGGAGCTGCTCGCGCACCTCCTCGCTGCGGCCGGCGATCGGAGCGAGGCGCTCGTCGTCCTCCGGCAGGGAGAGGAAGACGCGGGCGATCTCCTCGTCCACCGTCGCCGTGAGCAGCCCGAGCGACTCGACGCTCGGCTCCTCCGGCGCGAAGGCGGAATCGGCCGGGTCGGAGCCGAGTACGGAGTGCATCTCGCCGGTCACCTCGCCGAGGCGCTCGAGCCGGTCGAGGAAGCGCTCCGGCGCCGACGTGATCTCGTCGAGCGCGAGCTTCCAGCCGTCGATCCCGTCGGCGACGTACTCCTGCAGGAGGCCGAGCGTGGCCGTGAGCGGCCCGCCCGAGTACGCGTACCAGCCGACGAGCGGCGGCGTGTTGCGGAAGCCGTGCTCGCCGAGGAAGCGGAGCAGCTCGAGCTCGGGGTTGATGCCGGCCTCGAGGCGGCGGAAGAGCTTGAGGATGACCGTCTCGTCGAAGACGATCGAGGTGTTCGACTGCTCCGAGCTGACGAGACGGGCCGCGCCCAGATCCCGGCTCAGGGCGGTGGAGTCCTCCGCCGGTCGGAACTCCAGGACGCCCAGCTTCCCCTGCAGGGTCAGTCCCGCCCGCAGCGCGCTCACGAGCTCGCGCGCCGGCGACGCGTCGTCGGCCAGCTCGTCGAACGCGCCGGCGGTCCCGTCCGAGAAGACGAGCTGGTAGATGTCGTGCGCCCCGGTCTCGTAGCGGACCTCGACGAGGGCGAGCGTGAGCGTCGGGTCCGCATGGCGGATCGTGACCCTGTCGAGCACCTCCGAGTGCGTCACCGGGCGCGACTTCGCGCCGTACCAGCGTTGTCGGGTCACGTACTCGATGAGTGCGTTCTGGTCGACTGTCATCCCTGCTGATCCCCTTGCCTGAGCTGGAACCAGAAGAAGCCCCGAGGCGCGAGCGTGAGTAGGTACGGCAGCTCCCCGATCGGTGGGAAGGCCGTCTGGCCCAGCATCTCTACCGGCACCATACCGGCGTAGGCCGCGAGGTCGAGCTGGACCGCCTGGGCGGCGCGCGAGAGGTTGTGGACGCAGAGGACGATGTCTTCCTCCCAGGTGCGGATGTGGGCGAAGATGCGGGTGTTCTCGGCGGGAAGCGGCTCGTACGAGCCGAGACCGAAGACCGGGTGCTCCTTGCGCAACGCGATGAACCGCTGCAGCCAGCGGAGGAGCGAGGTCGGCGTGCGGAGCTGCGCCTCGACGTTCACGGCCTGGAAGCCGTAGACCGGGTCCATGAGCGGCTGGAGGTAGAGCTGCGCCCAGTCGGCGCGCGAGAAACCGGCGTTGCGGTCGCCCGACCAGTGCATCGGCGTCCGGACCCCGTCCCGGTCGCCGAGGTAGACGTTGTCGCCCATGCCGATCTCGTCCCCGTAGTAGAGGACCGGTGAACCCGGCAGCGAGAAGAGGATCGCGTGCAGGAGCTCCGCCTCGTCGCGCCCGCCGTCGAGCAGCGGCGCGAGGCGGCGGCGGATGCCGAGGTTGAGCTTCATCCGCGGGTCCTTCGCGTACTCCTCGTACATGTAGTCCCGCTCGTCGTCGGTGACCATCTCGAGAGTCAACTCGTCGTGGTTGCGCAGGAAGAGGCCCCACTGGCAGTTGTCCGGAATCGCCGGCGTGCGCTCGAGGATCTCGTAGATCGGCGCGGCGTCCTCGCGGCGCAGGGCCATGAACATCCGGGGCATGACCGGGAAGTGGAAGGCCATGTGGCATTCGTCCCCGGCCCCGAAGTACTGGACGACGTCGTCCGGCCACTGGTTCGCCTCGGCGAGGAGCAGCCGGTCCGGGTAGCGGGCGTCGACCTCGGCCCGGACCCGCTTCAGGTACGTGTGGGTCTCGGGCAGGTTCTCGCCGTTCGTCCCGTCGCGCTCGAAGAGGTAGGGCACCGCGTCGAGCCGGAAGCCGTCGATGCCGAGGTCGAGCCAGAAGCGCAGGACCTCGAGCATCGCCTCCTGCACCTCGGGACTGTCGAAGTTGAGATCGGGCTGGTGGTTGAAGAAGCGATGCCAGTAGTACTGGCTGCGGAGCTGGTCGAAGGTCCAGTTCGACGGCTCGGTGTCGAGGAAGATGATCCGCGCGTCCGGATACCGCTCGTCGGTGTCCGACCAGACGTACCAGTCGGCGCGCTCGCCGTCCGGCTCCGCCCGCGACTCCTGGAACCACGGGTGGTCGCTCGACGTGTGGTTCATGACGAGGTCGGCGATGACGCGCATGCCGCGCTGGTGTGCCTGCTCGACGAACTCGCGGAAGTCCTCGACCGTGCCGTAGTCCGGGTGGATCGCGAAGAAGTTCGAGATGTCGTAGCCGCCGTCGCGGAGGGGCGACTCGTACATCGGCAGGAGCCAGAGGCAGTCGACCCCGAGCCACTCGAGGTAGTCGAGCTTGTCGATCAGGCCGCGGAAGTCGCCCGAGCCGTCGTCGTTGCCGTCGAAGAAGCCACGGATGTGGATCTCGTAGAACACGGCCCGCTTGAACCACAGCGGGTCTCGCTCGAACCACTGCTCAGACATGGCTGCTCCGCACACGTCCGGAACCTGGTTCCGGACGTGGCTTGAAGGGACGTGTCTCCGGCATCAGCCGCCGATCCTAAGCACGTGGCTCTGGCCGGGGCCGAGCTTGACGTAGTTGCGGCCGATGCGCCACGTCCACGTCTCGTCCGCGAGCAGGTCGCGCACGGGGTACGCGGGCGGCAGTCCGGTCGAGACCGGGAGGACGCAGACACCCTCCTGCGACGTGTGCGGGTCGAGGTTGACGACCGTGGCGACGGTGTTGTCCCCGCGCCGCTTGAGGAAGGCGAAGAGCTGCTCGTTCTCGGTCTCGAGGATCGTGAGCGGGTCGAGCCACTGCAACGCCGGGTTCTCGCGTCGCACGGCGTTGAGCCTGGCGGCGAGCGGCAGGAGCTCCCCGTCCAGCGTCCGCCGCTTCAGCTCGTACTTCTCGGAGTTGAGGTACTCCTCCGAGCCCGGCCGCACCGGCACGTTCTCGCAGCTCTCGAAGCCGGAGTAGATGCCGTAGGAGGGAGCGAGGGTCGCAGCGAGCACGAGGCGCGCCTCGAACGCCGGCCGGCCGCCGCTCTGCAGGTACTCGTGCAGGATGTCGGGAGTGTTCGCGAAGCAGTTCGGCCGGTAGAAGTCGCGCCACTCGAGCAGCTGGCCGAGGAACTCGAGCAGCTCCCAGCGCGTGTTCTTCCACGTGAAGTACGTGTAGCTCTGGGCGAAGCCGGCCTTCGCGAGCGTCGTCATCGGCGCCGGCCGCGTGAACGCCTCGGCGAGGAAGATCACCTCCGGGTGCTCGCGCCGCACCTCGCGGATCAGCCACGTCCAGAACGGCACCGGCTTCGTGTGCGGGTTGTCGACGCGGAAGACGGTGATGCCGCAGCCGACCCAGTGGAGGACGACGTCGAGCAGGGCCTGCCAGAGGCCCTCGCGGTCCTCGCTCGCGAAGTCGACGTTGTAGATGTCCTGGTAGCGCTTCGGCGGGTTCTCGGCGAACTTCAGCGTCCCGTCCGGCCGGCGGAAGAACCACTCGGGATGCTCCTGCAGCCAGGGGTGGTCGGGCGAGCACTGGATCGCGAAGTCGAGCGCGATCTCGATCCCTTGCCGGGACGCCTCGGCGGCGAGTGCCCGGAACTCCTTCTCCGTGCCGAGCGAGGGCTCGATCGCGTCGTGGCCTCCCTCTGCGGAGCCGATCGCCCACGGGCTGCCGACGTCCCCCGGCTGCGCGCGCTCGGCGTTGTTGCGACCTTTCCGGTTCGTGCGCCCGATCGGGTGGATCGGCGGCAGGTAGAGGACGTCGAAGCCGAGCTCTGCGAAACGTGGCAGCAGCTCCCGCACGCCCGCGAAGCCGCCCCACGAGCGCGGGAAGAGCTCGTACCAGGAGCCGAAGCGGGCGAGCTCACGGTCGACGTCGACCTCGAACGTCGCCGACCACGTCTGCTCGGAACGGTCGCCGGCCGGAGCGGCGAGCGCCTCCTCGACGGTGAGCCGATCGCGCTCGAGCAGGACTGCGCCCTCGGAGAGCTCCCCGGCGAGGTCCTCCTGGCCGGCGGCGACCTTACGCCGCAGCTCGTCCTGGAAGGACGCGACGCGATCGACCCACGCCTCGATCCGGAAGCACCACAGGCCGGGCTCGTCGACCTCGAACGATCCGGCCCAGACGTCGTTGCCGACCTGCTCGAGCGGCGTCTCCGCCCAGCGCGTCGCGCCGGACGAGCGATGGCGGATCGCCGCGCCGAGCGTCTCGTGGCCGTCGCGGAAGATCCGTGCCGTCACCTCGATCCGCTCGCCGACGGTGCGCTTCACGGCGTAGCGGCCGCAGTCGATCTGCGGGGTGACCTCCTGGATCTGGATTCGCGGGGCAGTCGTCTTCGGCGTTGGCACCTCTCCCAGTTTCACCGATACGAGAGGATCAAGACGTGGACGTCGCGCGCTCGTCCGGCATCCTCCTGCATCCGACGTCGCTGCCGTCGGGGAAACTCGACCGCGAGGCGTACCGCTTCGTCGACTGGCTCGCGGCGGCCGGGCAGTCCTGGTGGCAGGTGCTGCCGCTCGGGCCGCCGGACGAGTTCGGCTCCCCGTATCGCTCCCCTTCCGCCTTCGCGGCCTCGGCGGGGCTGCTGGCCCGCCCGCATGCCCGGGTGACCGTGTCCGAGGTGGAGGACTTCGTCGCGCGCCATCCGTACTGGACCGGGATCTGGGCGAACTTCGCGGGCGAGCACGCCGTCGCCGACCAGGTGCGCTTCGAGCGGGAGTGGGGGGCGCTGCGGGCGTACGCGGCCGAGCGGGGAGTCCGGCTGATCGGCGACCTCCCCATCTACGTCTCGGACGAGGGTGCCGACGTCGCCGGCTGGCCGGAGCTCTTCGAGACCGGGGAGGTCGCGGGAGCGCCGCCCGACGCGCTCAGTGCGACCGGGCAGCTCTGGGGCAACCCGCTCTACGACTGGCCGGCCCACCGGGCGACCGGCTATCGCTGGTGGCGCGAGCGGTTCCGGCGCACCTTCGAGCTCGTCGACCTCTGCCGCGTCGACCACTTCCGCGGCTTCGTCTCCTACTGGGCGGTTCCCCAGCGGCACAGGACGGCGAAGCACGGCCACTGGCGGCGTGGCCCCGGTGCGGAGCTCTTCCGCGCGGTCGAGCGGGAGCTCGGCCGCCTGCCGGTGATCGCGGAGGACCTCGGCGTCATCACGCCGCCCGTCGACCGTCTCCGGGACGAGCTCGGCCTGCCGGGGATGATCGTCCTCCACTGGGCCTTTCGCGGCCGCCGCCGCAGTCCCCACCGCCCGGAGAACCACCGGGAGAGCGCGGTCGTCTACACGGGCACGCACGACATGGACACGACGGTGGGCTGGTTCGCAAGCCTGCCGCGGCGGCTCCGCGCCGCGACGGGGCTCGATCCGCTCGAGCCGCACTGGGGGCTGATCGAGCTCGCGTACTCGTCCCGCGCCGCGCTGGCCGTCGTTCCCGCGCAGGACGTGCTCGGCCTCGGCAGCGAGGCGCGCATGAACCGGCCGGGCCTCACGTACGGGAACTGGAGCTGGCGGCTCGAGCGGGGTGCTCTGACCGTGGCGCTCGCGAGCCGGCTGCGCCGCCTCGCCGAGCGCCACGATCGCCTGTCCGCTACAGGCCGTTGATGATCGACCTGTCCTTCGCGACGACGTTCTTCGGCAGCGGGGCGAACTCGAGCTCGGTCGCGTACTGCTGGCCGGTCGTCACCGCGTAGGTGAGGAACTGCTTCAGCGCCGGGATCTTCGCCGAGTTCTGCGGCACGAGCGCGTACGTGAAGGTCGAGATCGGGTACGCGGTCTTCGCCGAGGCCGGCGGGTTCACGATCGAGACCGAGTTGTCCGGCCCGAAGCTCGCGGTGGCCGCCGCAGCGGCGATCGACGAGGTCGACGGCTGCACGAACGAGCCGGCCTGGTTCTCGATCACCGCGTAGGAGAGGCTCGACCCGACAGCCTGCGCGATCGCGACGTAGCCGACCGCCCCGGGCGTCTGCGTGATCAACGCAGCCACGCCGGAGTTGCCCTTCCCGCCGGTTCCCGTCGGCCAGGAGACCGCGGTCGACGCGCCGCCGACCTTCGACTTCCAGGCAGGGCTGACGCTGGAGAGGTAGTCGGTGAAGGCGTACGTGTCGCCGCTCGCGTCGCTCCGGTAGATCGGGTGCACCGCCGTCGAGGGCAGGCTCACGCCCGGGTTGAGCTGCGCGATCTTCGGGTCGTTCCAGCTCTTGATCGTGCCGAGGTACATGTCCGCGACGACCGGACCGCTCAGCCGCAGCGGCTTCGAGACGCCGGGGACGTTGTAGGAGACGGTCGTCGCCGCGAGGGCCCACGGGATCATCACGCAGCCCTTGCAGGCCGTCTTCTGGTCGGGCGTGAGCGGGGCGTCGCTCGCGCCGAAGTCGACCGTGCGGGCGGTGATCTGGGCGATCCCGCCGCCGCTGCCGATCGCGCCGTACGTGATCGTGACGCCCTGGGCCTTGGAGTACGGGCTCTGCCACTGCGCGATCAGCGGGGCGACGAGCGTGCTGCCGGCGCCCACGAGGACGGACGTCGAGCTGCTCCCGCCCGAGGCCGCCGTCGTGCCCCCGCCGGTCTTCGGCGAGCTCGAGCCGCCACAGCCGGCGGCGACGAGGCCTAGCGCGAGGCCGGCGGCGAGCGCCGCCGCGATCTTCCTGTTCCTTCGCATGGTCTGCATGTGTCTGCTCATGCCTGCATCGTCGTCGGAACCTCACGGACGGTTCGGTAGCGATCCGGTGACGATCTGGTGACGGTGGCAGCCACCGTCACGGGACCGTCACGGCGATCCGGCGACCTCCGTCCGGTGGGAGCTCTAGCCCGCCGGGTGGGAGGCGTCCGTGAACTCGCGGAACTCGGCGGTGAGGAGATAGGCGGTCTGCTCGCCGATGTCGACGGCACGGTCGCCGATCCGTTCGATCGTGCGCGCGATCACGACCATCCGCAGACCCCACTCGCGCAGGTCCGGAGCCGCCATCACGTCGACGAGCCGCTCCACGAAGCGCCGGTTGGCACGGTCGATCAGCTCGTCGAGCTCGACGAGGCTCTCGGCGCCGGCGAGGTCGCGGCGGCTGAAGGAGTCGAGCGCGACGCGGAGCATCTCCTCCGCCCGCTCGCCCATCTCCGTCAGGACCTCGACGAGGGCGGGGTCGGGCTCCGCGTCCGAGACGAGGCGGGACAGCTTGGCGACCGTCACGCAGCCGTCGGCACTGCGTTCGAGGAGCAGGTTGATGTGGAGCATCGCGAGCAGGAGGCGGAGGTCCCGCGCGACCGGCGTCTGCAGCGCGAGCAGCGACTGGATCTGGTGCTCGATGGAGAGGAAGTGCTGGTCGACCTCGTCGTCGAAGGCGATCACCTCGCCCGCCAGCTCCTCGTCGCGCCCCTCGAGCGCCTTCATCGCACCCTGCACGACGCTGAGCACCCGTTGGCCCATCTGCTGGAGCTGGGCCTCGATCTGCTGGAGCTCCGAGTCGATCGCCATCGTGGCCAGCGTACTAGCTTCGATCGCAGAACAGTGAGCGCCGGCCAGGCGCCGCCGCGCACGTAACCACTTCGTCTCCGACCTGCAACAGGGGCGTATCCCACGCGCCGCGCAACCGCTCATACGGTGGCCGCGAACCCTGAGGAGGAGGAAGAGAAAGATGCCGAGAAACGGCAGGCTCGCTCGCATCATCCTTGTGCTGGGCGCCGTTGCGCTCGTCGGCACCCTGGCCGCCGGCGCTGCGTCGGCCGCGCACAAGGGTCACGAGAGACACGAGATCCACCTGCGCCACTACGGCGGCGCACTCGTCGGCGCCGGCTCGTCGCTCGTCGGCCCGGCTCTTGCGATCTGGGGGCCGATGTACGCGGCCCAGACCGTCCAGTACTCGTCCATCGGCTCGGGCGGCGGCATCGCCGCGATCTCGGCCCGCACGGTCGACTTCGGCGCGAGCGACGCTCCGCTCACACCCGACCAGGCGGCCGGCTGCCACGGCTGCGTCCAGATCCCGTGGGCGCTCACGGCGACGGTGCCGGTCGTCAACATCCCCGGCGTGGTGACCGGCCGGCTCCACCTGACCGGCCCGGTACTCGCGAAGATCTACCTCGGCCAGATCACGAAGTGGAACGACCCGGCGATCACGAAGCTGAACCGCAGCCTCCACCTCCCGAGCACGACGATCACGCCCGTCCACCGCAGCGACGGCTCGGGCGACACGTACGTGTTCACGAACTACCTGTCGAAGGTGAGCAAGAAGTGGAGGTCGCAGGTCGGCTACGCCACGAGCGTGAGCTGGCCGGCCGGGGTC
This sequence comes from uncultured Gaiellales bacterium, assembly GCA_964602945.1. Lineage (GTDB taxonomy): Bacteria > Actinomycetota > Thermoleophilia > Gaiellales > Gaiellaceae > Palsa-739. The sequence continues at coordinate 735 of CAZRTE010000067.1, read as the reverse complement.
GGCGGTACGCACAACGACGGCGTCGCCGCGATCATCGGCTCCACGCCCGGCACGATCGGCTACGTCTCCGTCGCCTACGTGCTCGCCAACCACCTCCGGATCGCGAAGCTGAGGAACGCGTCGGGCAAGTACACGCTCCCGACGCTCAGGTCGATCGAGTCGGCGGCGCAGCTCGTCCGGGCGAAGAAGATCCCGAAGAGCAACGCGATCTCGATCACGAACGCGCCGAAGACGAAGCACCGCAAGTACGCGAACGCGTACCCGCTCGCGACCTTCACGTACGTGATCGTCCCGAAGACCACGCCGAAGGCGGCGCAGCTGAAGCAGTTCATCGCCTGGGCCCTCACGGCCAAGCCGCAGAAGGCGATCGAGAAGCTCGTCTTCGCCCCGATGCCGAAGGTCGTCGTCAAGGCTGCGAAGAAGACCCTGAAAACGATCCACTCGTAGGAGAGAATCGCTCGACTCGTGAGCACCGTCGACACGACCGGTACCAGCGCCCGCCGCCCCTTCCCGGGGCGGCGGGCTCGTCCCGGCGATCTTCTCCTCCAGGGGGTCGCCGGCCTCGCGGCCGCCGGCGCGACCGTTCTCGTCGGCCTGATCGCCTACAAGATCGTCCAGGGTGCGCGGCCGTCGCTCTCGACCTTCGGGCTCGGCTTTCTCACCCACGTCGGCTGGGATCCCGTCCACCAGCTCTTCGGCGGCGGCGGCTTCCTCTTCGGCACCGCCGTCACCTCG
>CAZRTE010000066.1:0-14149 GCA_964602945.1 uncultured Gaiellales bacterium | reverse complement strand
GGCCGGACGATCGCGTCCGTCTTCGCCGCGGACGGCTGGAGCGCTGCGGCGGTGGCGACGAGCGCGGAGACGATCGACGGCTTCCGCTCGACGGTCCCCGGGGCGCTCGGCCTCGTCGGCGACGCGCGGCGGGAGTCGGATGTGCAGGAGGCGCTCGACGCGACGCGAGAGCGGTTCGGGGCGCTCGACCTCGTGGTGAACGCGATCACGGCTCGGCCGCGGGGCGGGTCGTTCGGCGGCGGGTCTCTCGTCGACGCGACGGCCGAGGCGATGGATCCGTATGTCGGCGAGCTCGTGCCGGCGATCTTCAACGTCGTCAGGCTCGGCGGCCGCGCGCTGGCGGAGGGTGGCGGCGGCACGCTCGTGCAGATCACCGGCGGCTCCGCGCGGCGGGCGATCGGCGGCCGTGGCCCGTGGGCGGCAGCCGCGTTCGCAACGCGCGCGCTCCTCCAGTCGGCGTCACTCGAGCTCCGCGAGCGGGGCGTCCACGCGGCATTGCTGATCGTCGACGCGACGATCGCGAGCCCGAAGACCGCGGCGGCGCTCGAGGGTCGCGAGGCGGACGAGACGACGACGGAGCAGGACGTCGCCTCGGCGGTGCGCTACCTCGCCGGGCAGAGCCCGCGCGGCTGGACGCACGAGCTCCAGATCACCCCTCGTCTCGACCGCTGGGTGCCGTAGCGCAGGCAGCGCCTCGACGCTCGCGGATCGGTCGCGGCGTCCTGCGGATCGCCGTCCACGTCCGGCGGCATCCGGCCCGGGGCGACACGCGGATGTCAGCGCAGCAGGAGAAGCCGCTGGCGCGTGGCTCCGGCGACGCCGAGCGCCAAGCCGAGCACGCCGACGTCGCGCAGCACGAGGTCTGACAGCCCGGTCACGGACAGCGAGATCACGATCTCGAGCAGCAGCATCGACGCGACCAGCGCGGCCAGTCGCGGAGCGACACCGGCGAGGAGCGCGGCGGCCAGGACGAGCAGCAGCCAGCCGTGCGCCAGGACGAGCACCTGGGCGCCGTGCGAGGTGGCCGCAAGGATCGGCACGTATCCGGTCCACAACCCCGGCGAGACCAGCTCGTGGTACCCGAACCACAGCAGCACCAGGCTGAGCAGAAGCCGTGCCGCTGTGGGGGCCCATGCCTCGGTGAGTGCGCCGAGGCGCGCCAGAGTCCGCGCCACGACCTCGCCTCCACCTCGCCGGGCGGGCGCAGCGCTTCGTTGAGGGCGGCCGCGAGCCGGAGCCTTGCGACGGGGGGCTGCAGATCCTCTCCGGCGGGTCATTGCACGACGTAGCCGTGGGGGTTCGTGACGACCACTCCGTCGTCACCGAAGTTGTAGTCGGCGCTCCCCGAGTCGTCCCCGAACGTCGCCTCGATGAAGTACACGCGATCACCGGCCGGCAAGGTCGAGGTCTGCGCCCCCTGGCCGCTTCCCGACGCGGACACGCTCAGGTCGAGGGCGCCGCTGTGGGGCGTGACCTGGATCGTGAAGCCGGCGGTCGCCAGACGCGCCCGGCTGGACTCCGGCCCCGGATAGACCTGGTAGGAGTAGGGGGCGTACTGGGTCGAGGAGAGCAGCGGCCCGAGCTTCTGGCTCGCAGCCTTCGCCGACGTGGACTTAGCCGCCGAGGACGCAGAACCGGAGTGGCTCTTCGCCCCGGCCCGTGCGTGCGAGCCAGCGGCGGACCGTGCGTGCGAACCGGTGGCGGACCGTGCGTGCGAACCGGTGGTCGAGGATGAATGCGAACCGGCGGCAGGCGTCGGCGCGCCAACGCCGCCCGGCCCCGCCGCGATCAGCGCTCCGTGACCGTAGCCGTGGACGGCCAGAACGACTCCGACGAGCCCGACCACCGCGAGCAAGGACAACCCCCGCGGCCCGACCTGTTCGGGCCCCAGGCGCCAGGCGGCGCCCGTGAGCCTGCGTGCCTTTGCGGCAAGCAGATCGCGAGTCGCGACCCGCCGTCCGGCCCCGGAGACTTCGCTCATGCGCCAAGTCGAGCATCGCCCCATGAACGGCGCATGAACCGGGGGCCACGAACCGCGAGAGGCCCCGCGGTGCTCCCCGGCAGCGGGCGGGAGACGAGCCGGACGAGGTCGAGGCAGGGTTCGCGCCCAGCCGGCGGTGAGAGGATCCCGTGGAAGGCATCCTCGTCTACCAAGGAGGCTCGATGCCGCTACATCCTCACGAGCCGGATCGGGGATCGGAGGACTTCCTCGCCATCCGGCCGCAGTTCGCCCGGCGCGGAGAGCTCCAGGCGGTGCCCCGCTTCCGCCTGGCCCGCGAGGGGATGGATCCGGACACCGCCTACCAGGTGGTGCACGACGAGTTGCTGCTCGACGGGAGCGCGAGGCTCAACCTGGCCACGTTCGTGACGACGTGGATGGAGCCGCAGGCGCGCTCGCTGATCGCCGAGACGCTCGACAAGAACATGATCGACAAGGACGAGTACCCGCAGACCGCGGAGCTCGAGCGGCGCTGCGTGAGCATCCTCGCCGACCTGTGGCACGCCGAGGCGGCGGGCTCGGGGGTCGGGACCTCGACGATCGGCTCGAGCGAGGCGGCGATGCTCGGCGGTCTCGCGCTCAAGTGGCGGTGGCGGCAGCGGCGGGCGGCCGGCGGCGCGCCCACCGACCGGCCGAACCTCGTGATGGGCAGCAACGTGCAGGTCTGCTGGGAGAAGTTCTGCCGCTACTGGGACGTCGAGCCACGGCTCGTGCCGATGCGCGAGGGCCGCTACCACCTGACCGCCGAAGGCGCCGTCGAGCACTGCGACGAGAACACGATCGGCGTGGTCGCGATCCTCGGCTCGACGCAGGACGGGAGCTACGAGCCGGTGGCCGACATCGCCGCGGCGCTCGACCGGCTCGAGGCAGCCACGGGGATCTCGGTCCCGATCCACGTCGACGCAGCCTCCGGCGGCTTCGTCGCGCCGTTTCTCGATCCCGACCTGGCCTGGGACTTCCGGGTCCCGCGCGTCCAGTCGATCAACAGCTCCGGGCACAAGTACGGGCTCGTCTACCCGGGCGTGGGCTGGATCCTCTGGCGGGACCGGGAGGCGCTGCCGCAGGAGCTCGTCTTCCAGGTCGACTACCTCGGCGGCGAGACGCCGACGATGGCGATCAACTTCTCGCGCCCGGGAGCGCAGATCGTCGCGCAGTACTACACGTTCCTGCGGCTCGGCCGGGCGGGCTACGCGGAGCTGCAGGCCGCCAGCAGGAGCACGGCGCGCTACCTCGCCGGCGAGATCGCCGCGCTCGGGCCCTTCGAGCTGATCAGCGACGGCAGCGAGCTGCCCGTGCTCGCGTTCCGCCTGGCGGACGAGGCCGCGAACTACACGGTCTACGACGTCTCCGACCAGCTCCGGCAGCGCGGCTGGCTCGTCCCCGCGTACGCCTTCCCGCCGGATCTCGAGGACGTGCACGTGCTCCGCATCGTCGTGCGGAACGGCTTCGGCCGCGACCTGGCGAGGCTCCTGCTCGACGATCTCCGGCGCAGCATCGAGCGCCTGGAGCAGCTCGACCGGCCGCTGCCCCCGCTCGACCGCCCCGAGGGCTTCCACCACTGAGATGTGCAGGCTGTTCGGGCTCAGCGCGATGCCGCACCGGGTGCACGCGAGCTTCTGGCTCCTCGAGGCGCCGGACAGCCTCGCCGCACAGAGCCGGCGCAATCCCGACGGGACGGGGCTCGCCTACTTCGACCGGGAGGGCAGCCCGGTGCTGGACAAGGAGGTGCTGCCCGCCTACGCGGACGCGGCGTTCACACGGGAGGCGAGACACGTCAGATCGACGACGTTCGTCTCGCACATCCGCATCGCAACGACCGGCGACCGCGCCGTCGAGAACACGCAGCCCTTTGCCCTGGACGGCCGCGTCTTCGCCCACAACGGCGTCGTCGAGGGGCTCGACCTGCTGGAGCGGCGGCTCGCCGGCGAGCGGTCCCTCGTGCGCGGAGACACCGACTCGGAACGCTTCTTCGCCCTCGTGACCAAGGAGATTCGCGCGTGCGGCGACGTGGGCGCAGGCATCGCCGCCGCGGTTCGCTGGCTGGCCGCCACGCTTCCGCTCAACTCGCTCAACTTCGTGCTCGCCACGCGCGACGAGCTGTGGGCGTTCCGCTACCCGGACACGCATCGCCTCTACGTCCTCGAGCGCGCGGCCGGCGGCCGCCACGGCAACCGCGCCCTCCACCACGCGAGCGCGACGCTCGTCGTCCACGTGCCCCACCTCGCCCGCCACCCGACCGTCGTCGTCGCGAGCGAGCCGCTCGACGACAGCCCCGACTGGCTCCTCCTCCGCTCCGGAGAGCTCGTGCACGTGTCCCCGGATCTGACCGTCGCCTCCAGCCTCGTGCTCGACACGCCGCCCGCGCACCCGCTCCGGTCCCGGGAAGAGCCGGCCTCGGCGTAGACCGGAGCGGCCCCTTCCCGCGTGCACGAGGCGCCGTTGCCTGGTGGCGCTCTGGTACAAGGACGGGGTGGGCACTGCGCCGGACACCTCCGTGAAGCTGCAGGACTACGCGCACCCGGAGCGGCTCGTCACGACCGGGTGGCTCGCGGAGCATCTCGACGATCCGGGCGTCGTCGTCGCCGAGTCCGACGAGGACGTGCTCCTCTACGAGACCGGCCACATCCCGGGCGCGGTCAAGATCGACTGGCACACCGACCTCAACGACCCGGTCGCCCGCGACTACGTCGACGCCGACGGCTTCGCACGGCTCATGTCCGCGAAGGGCGTCTCCCGCGACACGACGCTCGTCTTCTACGGCGACAACTTCAACTGGTGGGCGGCCTACGCGCTCTGGGTCGCCTCGCTCTTCGGTCACCCGGACGCGCGGCTGCTGGACGGCGGCCGACAGAAGTGGATCGAGGAGGGGCGCGAGCTGACGAGGGACGTCCCGCAGCCGGCGCCGGCCGAGTACCCGCGCGTCGAGCGCGACGACTCGCGCATCCGTGCCTTCCGCGACCAGGTGCTCGAGCACGCGCGCGCCGGCGGGCGGCTCGTCGACGTCCGCTCGCCCGGCGAGTACTCCGGCGAGCTGTTGCACATGCCCGACTACCCGCAGGAGGGCGCGCTGCGCGGCGGCCACATCCCGGGTGCCGCGAACGTGCCGTGGAAGACGGCCGCCAACGACGACGGCACCTTCAAGAGCCGCGAGGAGCTGCGGCAGATCTATCTCGACGAGCTCGGCCTGCGCGCCGACGAGGCGGTCGTCGCCTACTGCCGCATCGGCGAGCGCTCCTCGCACACCTGGTTCGTGCTCACCCACCTGCTGGGGCTCGAGCACGTCCGCAACTACGACGGCTCCTGGGTCGAGTGGGGCAACGCGGTCGGCGTCCCGATCGAGCGGCCCGACCTCCCGGTCCGGCCTCCGCTGTGAGCTCGCAGCCGCTGCCCGGGCGGCTGGAGGAGATCGTCGCCGAGTTCGCCGGCCTGCCGCGTGACCTGAAGCTCGAGCTGCTGCTCGAGTACGCGGGCTCGCTGCCGCCGCTCCCCGACCGCTACGCGACGGACCGCGACGCGCTCGAGCGCGTGCACGAGTGCCAGACGCCGTTCTTCGTCGCGACCGAGCTCGACCACGGCACCGTGCGGCTCTGGTTCGACGCACCCGACGAGTCGCCGACGACCCGCGGCTTCGCCGGCATCCTCCACGCCGGGCTCGACGGCGAGCCGGCCGACGCGGTGCTCGCCGTCCCCGCCGACTTCTCGGCGCGGCTCGGCCTCTCCGACGCCGTCTCGCCGCTCCGCCTGCGCGGGATCGCCGCGATCCTCGCCGTCGTGCAGCGGCAGGTACGTGCCCGGGCCGCCGGCTCCTGAAGGGGACGAGAGCACGGCCGGTCCGGTGGGCTTGTGGTCCCATGGCAGCGTGGAGACGAACGGGCGGCCGCCGCAGCGGCGCGGGATCCGCGTCGATCGCCGCATCGGGATCCCGGTCGGGGCGGCCGCCGCGCTGCTGCTCGCCGTCGTCCTCGTCGCGCCCGTCGTCTTCGGCAACGAGCAGGTCTCGCCGTGTGTGCAGACGATCCGCTACAAGGGGCTCTCGTACACGGCGCGGGCGATCGCCGAGCCACCGGTGCAGCGGCTCCCCATCGGGGTCGGGGTCGCGAGCGGCTGCGGCGCGCCGAGCAACGTCGACGTGCGCTCGCTCGAGGGCATCTCGGTCTCGCGGGCCGTCGCCGTGTCGGGTCAGACCGGCTCGGTCTATGTCCGGCGCGGGGTCTGCGCCGGCGCGGACAGGACGACCCTGCTCCGCTGCCTCCAGCACGGGTACTAGACGCGCGAGCGGCCTGCGCGGCCGGGCGCCGGCCCCCGCTACTGCCGCACGAACAGCGCCCGCGCGGTCCACGCGGGCAGGTACCAGTTCCAGCGGCCGACGAGCGCCATCGTCGACGGCAGGAGCAAGCCGCGGACGAAGGTGATGTCGATGACGATCGCGACGGCGAGCCCGAAGCCGAGCTGCTGCATCGTCGGGATGGCGCCGATGATCAGCCCGCTGAACGCGGCGGCCATGACGAGCCCGGCGGCGGTGACGATCCGGCCGGTGTTCGCCAGCCCGTCGCTGACCGCGCCCGCGTTCGACTTCGTCTTGTCCCAGGCCTCGCGCATGCGGGTGACGAGGAACACCTCGTAGTCCATCGAGAGCCCGAAGAGCAGCGTGAACATGAACACGGGGATCCAGCTCTCGATCTCCGGCACCTGCACGAGACCGATTCCGCTCCCCCACCCCCACTGGAACACCGCGATCATCAGCCCGGTCGCCGCGGAGACCGTGAACAGGTTGAGCACGATCGCCTTCAGCGGCAGCAGCAGCGAGCGGAACGCGCGCACGAGGAGCAGGTACGTGAGCGCGAGCACGCCGAGAATCAGGTAGGGGAACGACCCGAGCGTCCGCGAGATGAAGTCCGCCGCGTACGCGGCGCCGCCCCCGGCCAGCACGTGGATGCCCGAGCCGAAGTGCACCGCGGGGATGATGCTGTCGCGCAGCCGGCCTGCGAAGGCCTGCGCCTGCGCACCGTATGGATCGTGCCGCGTGACGACGTCGAGCGCGAAGTAGCGTCCGGTCGGATCGGGCACCACCCGCTCGACGGTGGCGACCTCGGGATCGCGGCGGAGTGCCTTGCCGAGCCGTACCAAGGCAGGCGCGGTCGCGGCCCGCTGGTGCGCCTTGCCCGCGTCGACCACGATCGTGGTCGGGTCGAGCACGTTCGACGGGCTGCCGTGCTGGAGGACGGCCAGCCCCCGCATCGCCTGCAGCGACTGCGGCAGGCCGTTGGGCGACGCCGGACCGAGCTGCATGCCGAGCAGCGGCATCGCGGCGAGCGCCAGCAGTCCGGCGATCAGCGGCGCGACGATCTTCGCCCGGCGCATCACCCAGCCGGCGTGCCAGTGCCAGAGGCGCAGCTCGCCGTGGTGGCGCCGCTCCATCACCCGGTGCGGCACGAGGCGGATGCGCTCGAGCCGGTCGCCGACGAGCGAGAGCAGCGCCGGCAGCAGCGTCAGCGCGCAGATCACGCTCACCGTCGGCACGAGCAGGCCGCCCAGGCCGAAGCCCCTGAGGAACGGGACCGGGAGCAGCATCATCAGTGCCAGACCGAGCGACACCGCGAGACCGCTGAAGAGGATCGTGCGCCCGGCATGCAGCATCGTCTCGACGATCGCCTCGTCGTGGCCGCGGCCGCGCCGCCGCTCGTCCCGGTACCGGTGCACGACGAGCAGCGAGTAGTCGATCGCGATCGCGAGCCCGATCATCGACGCCATGTTCAGCAGGTAGTTCGAGAGCTGCAGGTAGTGCGCGACGATCCAGGCCAGCCCGAGCGACGGCGGGATCGTCGCGGCCGCGACGAGGAACGGCAGGAGCGCCGACCCGGTCGCGAAGACGAGCAGCAGGATCACGAGCGCGACGGGGACGGCGAGATACAGCTCGCCGACCTTCAGCGCGCGCGTGAGCACCGGGCTGAGGTCGGCCTTGATCGCTGCGTCGCCGGTGACGAGGATTCGCGGTCCGATCAGCTTGCGCAGCGGCCCGATCGCGTTCGTCTGCCGGCTGTCGGACAGCGCGGTCTGCACGAAGGCGGCGGCATCGCCGGAGGGAAGCCGCGCCACGTCCGTCACGCGCCCGCCGGGCAGCGCGCGCGCCGCGGTACGAGCCGCTGCCTTGGCGCGGGCGCGGGCCTGGCCACCTACCGCCACGAGGACGATCGGCGAGTTCGCGCTGTCGCCGTAGCGCGTCGTCAGGATCTGCTGGACGCGCGTCGAGTCGGTGCCCGGGAGCGTGAAGCCGCTCGTGAGGAGCGGCATCAGCCGCAACGTCCCGGCAATGCCGAGCACGACGGCGGCCAGCCACACCGCGACGACGAGCAGGCGGTGGCGGAGACAGAAGGCGGTCAGGCGGGCGATGAGGGTTCCCAGGTGCCCGTACCTCATCGGCATCACCGCCTCAGAGCACGAGCGGCACCATCGTGCCTGGCGCCCGTAAGAACCGCGTTAAGGCGGCCGCGCCCGGCTCGGCTGGGAGCCGGCGTCGCCCCGGCGACCGTCCTCTAGTCGGCCGTCGGCCGGAGCAGCGCGAGCACGTCCACGCCGTAGCGCTCCAGCTTCGCCGGGCCGACGCCCGCGATCTCGGACAGCTCGCCCAGGGAGGTCGGCTGCGCGGCCGCGATCGCGTGCAGCACCTTGTCGTGGAAGACGACGTACGGTGGGACGCCGTCCTCGCGCGCACGTTCGAGACGCCAGGCGCGGAGGCGCTGGCCGACCGGCGTCCACTCACGCCGCTCGGCGGGCGGTGGAGCGGGGCCGAAGTGCCCCAGCTCCAGGAGGAACCGCGACCGCTTGCCCGACCAGCTCAGCCAGAGGACGCGCTTCGCGCGCGTCATGCCGACATAGAGCAGCCGCCGCTCCTCGTCGATCTCCGCCGGCGTGCGCGCCTGGCGCGACGGAAGCTCCTTCTCCTGCAGGCAGGGCAGGAAGACCGTGTCGAACTCGAGCCCCTTCGCCCGGTGAAGCGTGAGGAGGTTGACGCCGCGCGCGCCGTCGCCGCCCGGGTCGAAGCGGCGGCGCAGCTCGGCGACGAACGCCGCTCCGTCGCCGGCGAACGCGGCGGCGAGCGTGACGAGGCGCGAGAGGTCGGTCTGGCGGACGAGCTCGCGCTCGCCGAGCTTGGCGGGCAGCTCCTCGAGCCAGCCTGCCTCGAGCGCCGCCGCGCGCACCGCGCCGGCCGCCTCCTCCCCGCTCCGCTCGAGCCGCCGCACGAGCCTGCGCGCCGCGTTGCGGTCGAGCAGCGAGGAGCCCTGGAACGGGACGCGCGCGTCGTGGAGCGCCTCCTCGAAGTCGGTCAGGCGCGCGTTCGTGCGGCAGAGGATCGCGATCTCCTCGAGCGGCGCCTCGGCGGCCCGGATCCGCTCGACGATCGCGCGCGCCTCGGCCTCGGGCGAGGCGAACGCGCTCACCGCCGGCTCCGGCCCGTCGGCCCGCGTCGCGCGCAGCACCTTCTCGGCGCCGCCGAGCCGCGGCACGAGCCGGTTCGCGAGCTCGAGCACCTGCGGCGTCGAGCGGTAGTTCTCCTCCAGCCGCACGACGGTCGCGTGCGGGAAGCGGCCCGGGACGGCGAGCAGGTGCTCGGGACCGGCGCCCGTGAACGCGTAGATCGACTGGTAGTCGTCCCCCACGACGCAGAGGTCGTCGCGGTCGCCGAGCCAGAGGTCGAGCAGCGTCTGCTGCAGGAGGTTGACGTCCTGGTACTCGTCGACGGTGAAGGCTCGGTACTGCGCGCGGAAGGTCGCCGCCGCGTGCGCGTCCTCCTCGAACAGCCGGACGGCGCCCTCGAGCAGATCCTCGAAGTCCAGCAGCCCCTCGGCCGCCTTGAGCCGCTCGTAGTCGCGGTAGACGCGCGCCATCAGGTCGGCGGGGATCGGCGGCTCGCGCTCCGCCGCCGCCTCGAGGTAGGCGTCGGGGCCGACGCGCCGGTTCTTCGCCCACTCGATCTCGGCGGCGAGATCGCCCGCCGGCCGGAACTTGAAGGGTGCGCGCAGGCGGTTGCCGAGCTGGCGCAGCGGCAGCGCCTTCGAGGGGAGGATCCGGCCGACCGAGTCGGGGGCGAAATGGCGCAGCTGGCGCAGCGCGGCGGAGTGGAACGTCCCGGCGCGGACGCGCGTGACGCCCAGCTCGGCGAGGCGCGCGCGGAGCTCGCCGCCCGCCTTGTCGGTGAACGTCACCGCCATGATCTCGGCGGCAGCGAAGGCGCCGGTCGCGACCTGCTGCGCGATCCGGCGCGTGATCGTCGTCGTCTTCCCCGTCCCGGCGCCGGCGAGGATGCAGACCGGGCCGCGCACCGCCTCGGCGGCGCGCCGCTGCTCGGGGTTCAGCCCGTCGAGCGGATCCACTGGCTCGACCACCGGGCCACCGTATCCACGCGTCCGGCCGGAAACGTGACGGGACTCCGGCGGCTCCGCCGAGCTGCGCGGTGGCCGGACCGGAGCACCGCCCGCAACTCGTCAGGCCGACGAAGCGCGCAGGTAGGCGAGCACGGCGAGCACCCGGCGGTGACCGTCCTCCGCCTGGGAGAGGTCGAGCTTGCCGAGGATCGAGCCGACATGCGTCTCGACGGTCTTCTCGGTCACCCAGAGCTGACGCGCGATGCCCGCGTTCGTCTTGCCCTCGGCCATCAGCCCGAGCACCTCCCGCTCCCGCGGCGTGAGCGCTTCGAGCACTCCGTCCCCGTTGGGCGGGGCGAGCAGGTGCCTGACGACTTCGGGATCGAGTGCCGAGCCGCCTCTGGCGACCCGCTCGGCTGCTTCGAGAAACTCGTCCACGTCGAGGACGCGGTCCTTGAGCAGGTATCCGAACCCGCCGCCGGAGCTGACGAGCTCGACCGCGTGGCGGCTCTCGATGTGCTGGGAGAGGACGAGCACCGCCGTGTCCGGATGCGCCTGCCTGATCTCCGCGGCGGCCTTCATGCCCTCGTCCTCGTAGGTGGGCGGCATGCGGACGTCGACGACGGCCAGGTCCGGAAGGTGCTCTGCGACGACGGCGCGGAGCGAGTCGGCGTCGCCGACCCGGGCGAGCACCTCGTGGCCTGCGTCCTCGAGCAGCCCGGCCAGGCCTTCGCGCAGGAGCACCGTGTCCTCGGCGATCACGATTCGCACGGGAGCTCCACCTCGATGCGCGTGCCGGCGCCGGGCGGACTGTGGATCCGCAGGCTGCCGCCGTGCGCGGCGACACGGTCGCGGAGGCCGGCGAGGCCGGAGGCGCGACGGTCGACTGCTCCGCCGACGCCGTCGTCGGCGATGCTGAACAACAAGGTGCCGTTCTCCCGCCGCGCGCTGATGCTGACCTGCGAGGCGGAGGCGTGCTTGACCGCGTTGGTGAGCGCCTCGCAGGCGACGAAGTAGGCCGCGGCCTCGATGCTCGCCGCGACGCGCTCGAGCGGCGCGTCCACCTCGACCGGAAGCGGCGCGCTGCGCGCGAGGTCGTGGAGAGCGGCGGCAAGCCCGTCGTCGAGCCGCGCCGGCCGGACGCCGGCCGCGATCTGCCGGAGGTCGGAGATCGCAGAACCGACCTCGGCGACCACCTGGTCGAGCGCGGGAGCGAGGATCTTCGCCTCGCCCGGGAGGGAGCGCTGCAGGCGCCGCAGCTGCAGGCCGAGCGAGACCAGTCGTTGCTGGGCGCCGTCGTGGAGGTCGCGCTCCAACCGCCGGCGTTCCTCGTACCCGGCCTCGACGATCCGCGCCCGCGAGGCGTTGACCTCGGCGAGCTGCAGCCGCACCTCGACCCGCAGCCGCGCGATCTCGATCGAGAGCGCCGCCGCCGAGAGAACGCCGTCGAGTAGCGCCCGCCGCTCGAGCAGGTCCGGATCGTGGAGGAGCACCCCGGTGCGAGCGCCTTCGCGCCGGATCTCGGTATGAGCGCGGCCGTCCTCGGGCAGCTCCACGACGAGCTCGCCGGCCGCATCCGCGTACGCCCTGCCGGCGGGCGTCCAGAAGAGCAGCGTCGCAAGCGGGTCGCGCAGTGCCTCCGCGAGCACGTCTCCGATCTCCTCCGGCGCACGCCGACCTTCGCGCACGTCGTGCTCGAACCCCTGGACGCGCCGCACGCCCTGGAAGCGCTCGCGGGCGAAGCGGCGGTCGACCCCGCTCTGGACGGCCGCGCGGAGCGGGCGGAACGCCACGGCGACGGTGAGCGTCGCGCCGGCGATCGCCCAGTCGGAGCCGCGACCGGCGAGGACACCCAGCGCCAACGCCACCGCCGCGTACGCTCCGGCGAGCAGCAGCGTCAGCACCGCGTAGACGGCGGTGCGGTTGATCAGCCGCTCGATCGCATACAGGCGGTAGCGGGAGACGGCGATCCCGACGGCCGCCGCCACCAACGCCTGCATGCCGAGCAGGAACGGGAACAGGACGACGTCGAAGAAGTGCTGGAACACGAGCCACTGGGCTGCGCAGAGGACGAGCCCGAGCGGGATCAACGCTGCCGCCCAGGCCAGCCAGAGCGCCTGTAGGCGCTCGACGCCCGTCGAGCGCTTCAGCCGGAGCCGGATCGCGAGTGCGCCCGCGAACAGGCTGGCGAGGATCCCGATCCAGAAGGGCACCCAGACCCCCGTGCGATTGAGGAACTCGCCGACACGGTTGTGCAGGAGTGGGTTGCGGACGGAGGCGTCGGGCGAGTCGAACGGCGACGGGTCGAACAGGGCGAGCCCGATGAAGATCGCGAAGCAGGCGACCGCGGCCCCCGCGACCCAGCGCCAGCGGCGGGTGAGCAGCCGCCCGTCGGGAAAGACGTAGGCGACTGCGATCGGCCACGCGTAGAGCAGCGGCCAGGTCGCCCGGCTGACCTGCAGCGTCCAGCCGTAACCCAGTGCCTCGCCGGCGAGCGGTCCGATCACGGTCGTCGCTCCCAGCAGGAGGATCCAGCCGACGACGTTCCTCGGCCGCCGGAGGACGACGGCGAGGCCGACGGCCGTGGGCGTCAGGACGGCGAGAGCGACGAAGGGCGCCACCACCCAGGCGACCGCCGGGATCTCCCCGTCACCGTGCACGACTCCCGCCAGCCGCATCGCGCCGACCGCCAGCAGCCCTGTCGTCGTGGCGGCCGTGCACCAGGCCGCAATCCGGAGTCCCCGCATCCGGGAATCATCCGCAGTCCGCTCCCGATCCGCAATAGGGGCCAGCCCCGAGAACGAGTTCGGGGCGTACTCCGGGCCGAGTCCCTGCCTGGCACCGATGCATTCGGCAGCAGCGCTTCCTAGCGTCGGCGGTGTTCGAGAGCAACCCACGAAAGGAGCTGCAATGTCCAGCAGGAAGCTGCTTCCGCTCAGCGGCGTCCTCGCCGTCGTCCTGATCGTGCTCGCGTTCGTGGTCGGCGGCAGTACCCCGGATCCGAACGCGTCGGCGGCGCAGGTGATGTCCTTCTACAGCACGCACGACGCACGCGAGATCGCGGCATCCTTCGCACTGGCGACCTCCGTGCCGTTCCTCGTCTTCTTCGCGGTCGCGCTGGCCTCGTCGCTGTGGCCGCGCGAGGCGGGGGTGCGTCCCGTCTGGGAGCTCGTCCTCGTCGGCGGCGGCGCGCTCGCCGGGGGAACGATCCTCCTCGCGGCTCTCGTCCACTTCGCGCTCGTGGACGGCGCGGATCACCTCTCGGCCTCGGCGCTTCAGCTCCTGAACGTCGTGGACGGCGACGGCTGGATCGCGTGGAACGCGGGGATCGGCGTGATGATGCTCGGCGCGGGAGGCTCCCTGCTCTCGCGCGCGGCCGGGTCGCGCTGGCTCGGACGGACGGGGCTCCTGCTCGGGATCCTGCTCTTCGTCCCGTTCGCCGACTTCGTCGCCCTGCTCGCGAGCGGCCTGTGGATCCTCGCCGCGAGCGTCGCGCTGTCCCGGCGCGCGGGCCTGCCCGTCTCCGCAGCCGGCCTCGCCACCGCTGCGGCCGGTGGCGCCGGTGCGAGGCCGATCGAGAGCGCCGACCCGGCCTGAGCGGACCTCGCGTCCGGGCTCCGCCACTGCGAGGCTCCGCAGGAACAGTCACCGCGACGGCGGGGGCCACCACGCCCCCGCCGTCGCCGGCAGAGTCGTTCCGCGCCCGGGTGTGAGGCCGTCGTCTCCTGGTGGGTCGTCGACCGGGCGGGCGGAGCCGTTTGCGCTACCAGCGAGAGCGGCGGCCGCG
>CAZRTE010000065.1:0-14248 GCA_964602945.1 uncultured Gaiellales bacterium | reverse complement strand
CCCGTGGCGGCGGCGTGGCGCTGCTCGTCGGCGCGGTAGCTCGAGCGCACGAGCGGGCCCGAAAAGACCGATCCGAATCCCATCCCCTCGCCCTGCTCGCGGAACCAGCGGAACTCGTCCGGGTGCACCCAGCGGTCGATCGGCGCGTGCTTCGCGCTCGGCTGGAGGTACTGGCCGATCGTGACGACGTCGACGCCGTTCGCGCGCAGGTCGCGCAGCGTCTCGACGACCTCGTCGTTCGTCTCGCCGAGGCCGACGATGATCCCCGACTTCGTCAGCACGGGGTAGTCCGCGAGCTCCTTCGCCCGCCGTAGGAGCCAGAGTGCCTTGTCGTAGTCGGCCTTCGCGCCGCGCATCCGCCGGTGTAGGCGGCGCACCGTCTCGATGTTGTGGTTGAAGACCTCCGGCCGCGCGGCTAGCACCGTCTGCAGCGCCTCCTCCTCGACGTCGAGGAAGTCCGGCGTCAGCACCTCGACGGAGCACTCCGGCAGCTTCGCCTTGAGCGCGCGGATCGTCGCGGCGTAGTGGCCGGCGCCGCGGTCGGGCACGTCGTCGCGGTCGACCGAGGTGACGACGACGTGCTTCAGCTGCATCTGCGCCGCCGCCTGCGCGAGCCGCAGCGGCTCGAGCGGGTCGGGCGGCGACTCCGGCTTGCCCGAGTGGACGTAGCAGTAGCGGCAGGCGCGCGTGCACGTCTCGCCGAGGATCTGGAAGGTCGCGGTACCCCGCCCCCAGCACTCGGAGATGTTCGGGCAGTGCGCCTCCTCGCAGATCGTGTGCAGCGAGAGGCCGTGTACGAGCCTCTGCACGTCGAAGTAGTTGCCGTCCTTCGAAGGGGCGCGCACCTTCATCCACTCGGGGCGGCGAGGGCGCTCGGTGACGGGGCGCGAGGTCTCCATCCCGGATCAGTCTACGGGCGCTAGGTTGGCGCGGTGCGCCACTCCACGAACCCGTGGGTCGTCCTCGTCCTGATCTGCGTCGCGCAGTTCATGGTCGTGCTCGACGCGACGATCGTGAACGTGGCCCTGCCCTCGATCCAGCGGGATCTCGGCGTGAACGACGAGAACCTCCAGTGGGTGATCAACGGGTACACGCTCGTCTTCGGCGGCTTCCTGCTGCTCGGCGGGCGCGCGGGCGACCTGCTCGGGCGGAAGCGGGTCTTCCTCGTCGGGCTCGCGATCTTCACGGTCGCGTCGCTGCTCGACGGCCTCGCGGCGAGCTTCGGGATGCTGATCGGGACGCGCGCCCTGCAGGGGCTCGGCGCGGCGCTCATCTCGCCGGCCGCGCTCTCGATCGTCTCGACGACGTTCGCCGAGGGGAAGGAGCGGGCGCGGGCCCTCGGGGTCTGGGCGGCGATCGCGATCGGCGGCTCGGCGGTCGGCCTCGTGCTCGGCGGGGCGCTGACGCAGTCGCTCTCCTGGCCGTGGATCTTCTTCGTCAACGTCCCCGTCGGCGCCGTCGGCCTCGTCCTCTCGCTGCGGCTCGTGCCGGAGTCGAAGGACGAGCACGCGCACCGCTCGTACGACGTGTGGGGGGCGGTGACGATCACCGGCGGGCTGATGACGCTCGTCTACGCGATCGTCCGCGCCGAGACCAACGGCTGGGGCGACACGGTCACGGTCGCCTGCTTCGTCGCTGCGGCGGCCCTCCACGCCGCGTTCTTCGCGATCGAGCTGCGCTCGGCCGAGCCGCTCGTCCGCCTCTCGATCCTCCGGGTGCGCTCGCTCTCGACCGCGAACCTCGTCATGTTCCTCGTCGCGTCGGGCCTGTTCGCGATGTTCTTCTTCAACACGCTGTACATCCAGACCGTGCTCGGCTTCGGGCCGCTCGACGCGGGGCTCGCGTTCCTGCCCTTCACGGGCGGGATCATGGTCTCGGCCGGTGTCGCCTCGGTGCTGGCGACGCGCGTCGGCGTGCGCCCGATCGCCGCCGCCGGGATGCTGCTCACGATCGGCGGCATGATCTGGCTCGTCTTCCTGCCGGTGCACGGCGGCTCCTACGCGGCGGACGTGCTGCCGTCGCTGCTCATGTCCTCCCTCGGGCTTGGCGCCGTGTTCATGCCGCTCACCCTCGTGGCGACGACGGGGCTGAAGGACGAGGATCAGGGGCTCGCGTCGGGGCTGTACAACACGTCGCAGCAGATCGGCGGAGCGCTCGGGCTCGCGATCCTCTCCACGCTCGCGGCGAGCCGGGTGCACGGCCAGGCGCCGGCGGCCCAGGTGCCCGGCTTCCACTGGGCGTTCGCCGGCGGCGCGATCTTCGTCGCGGCCGCGCTCCTCGCCATGGTCGCGCTCCTGCGCAAGCGCCACGTCGCCCGGATCGAGGCGCAGGCCGCGGGGCCCGCACTCGTGGGTGCGTAGAGTTCGCCTCGTGGCGGACTGGTACGTCGTCGACGCGCGCGAGGGGGAGTGGTCGGATCGCGGTCCCCGCGGCTTCGTGCGGGAACTCGTCGGCGACCGCGACGCGCGGGTGGGTGCGAACCTCTTCGTGCTCGAGCCGGGCCAGCCCATGTCCATGTATCACTGGGAGGCCGACCAGGAGGGCTTTCTCGTCCTCGCGGGCGAGGCGCTCCTGATCGTCGAGGACGAGGAGCGGCCGCTGCGGGCGTGGGACTACTTCCACTGTCCCCCGAACGTGCCGCACACGATCGTCGGCGCGGGCGACGGGCCGGCCACGATCCTCGCGATCGGCGCGCGTGAGCATCGCGGCGCCGGGTGGGGCGGCTATCCGTATTCCGACGTCGCGATGCGGCACGACGCCTCGGCGGAGGAGGAGACGACCGATCCGCGCGCCGCCTACGCGCGCTTCCCGGAGCGGCAGCCGGGCGAGTACCGCGAGGGCTGGCTGCCCTAGCTCTTGGCCGCGAGCCGCGCGTGGAGCGGCTGCGACCAGAGGCCGGCGCCGGCCTCCGCCGGCAGTGCCTCGAGCTCGAGCCCGAAGACGTTCTCGAGCGCCGCGACGGCGTGTGGCCGCACCTCGTCGACCGTGACGGGGCGGTCGAGCTCGCGCGCCATCGTCGTGAACATCGCGTCCTCGAGCCCGCAGGCGGTGATCCAGTCGGTGAACGGCGCCGGGTCGAGGTCGACGTTGAGCGCGTAGCCGTGCGTCGTGATCCAGCGGGAGACGTGGACGCCGATCGAGGCGAGCTTCCGTGGCGGCCGCGTCAGCCAGACACCGGTGAGCCCTTCCATCCTCTCTCCCACCAGCCCGAACGGCTCGACCGTCTCGATCAGGGCCTCCTCGAGGTTGCGGACGTACTGCTTGACGTCGCGGCCGTGGCGCTCGAGGTCGAGGATCGGGTAGCAGACGAGCTGGCCCGGTCCGTGGAAGGTCGACTTGCCGCCGCGGTCGGTCTCGACGATCTCGACGTCGGCGTCCGCGGGCAGGTGCAGCTCGGCCGTCTCGTCCGTCCGCCGGCCGAGCGTCACGACCGGGGGGTGCTCGAGCAGGATGATCGTGTCCGGGATGGCCCCCTGCGAGACGGCGCCGGCGAGCGAGCGCTGCAGGTCCCACGCGTCGAGGTACGGCACCTCGCCGAGCTGGAGGAGATAGCCGCCGGTCGCCACGGCGTCAGGCTAGCCGGAACATGTCCCGTCGAGACATGTCCGGTGGCCGGCCTCGGACGTGGCCCAGCCGTCGCGACGAGTTGCGCCGCGGCCGGCCGGCTAGCCTCCGTCGCCCTCCCAGCCCTCGAGCCGCTCGCGCAGGGCGAAGAGGAAGCGGCCCGCGTACGCGCCGTCGACGAGACGGTGGTCGTACGTGAGCGTGACGTTCATGATCGGCCGGATCGCGATCACGTCGTTGCCGAGCTCGTCCTCCAGCACCCACGGCCGCTTCACGAGCGCGTAGGTGCCGAGGATCGCCGACTGCGGCTGGTTGATCACCGGTGTCCCGTGGAAGGTGCCGTAGCCGCCCGGGTTCGTGATCGAGAACGTGCCGCCCTGGACGTCGTCCGGGACGAGCTGCTTGTTCCGCGCCTTGCCCGCCAGCTCGGAGATCGCCCGGGCGAGACCGAGCAGGTTCATCGCCTCGGCGTTCCGGATCACCGGCACGATCAGGCCCTTGCCCTCCTGCAGCTCGACGGCGATGCCGAGGTTGACGAAGTTGCGCGTGACGATCGAGTCGCCCCGCATCTCTCCGTTCACGTACGGGAAGTCGCGCAGCGTGTCGACCGTCGCCTTCGCGACGAAGGCGAGGTAGGTCGGGTTGACGCCGTAGGCGGCCTGGTACTCCTTCTTCAGGCCCGCGCGGACGGCGACGATGCGGGTGAAGTCGACCTCGATCGCGCTCGTGACGTGGGCCGCGGTGTCGATCGAGCGGCGCATGTGGTCGGCGATGCCGCGCCGCATCGCGGTGATCGGCTCGACCTGCTCTCCGGGCAAGAGCTCGCCGGGGGCGACCGGTGCCGGAGCGGGACGCGGCGGCGCGGCCGGTGCCTGCGCCGGGGCCTGAGGTGCTGCTTGCTGCTGCTGCGCGCCGCCGGACTCGACGAAGGCGAGGATGTCCTTCTTGGTCACCCGCCCGCCCCTGCCGGTTCCGGCCACTCGGCTCGGATCGACGCCGTGCTCGGAGGCGATGCGCGCCACGACCGGGGAGACGAACGCCTTGCCGTTGCCCGACACGGCCTCGGACGCCCGTGCCGGCGGCGGCTCTGCTGCCGGCGCCGCCGCTGCCGTCTCCGGAGCCGCTGCAGGCTCGGACGCCTGTGCCGTCTGCTGCTCTGCCGGCGCCGCCGCTTCCGTCCCGGGAGCGGGCTCCGGCGGCTCGGCGGGTGCAGGAGCCTCTCCGGCGCCATCGCCGGTTCCTGTTCCGCCGATCTCTGTTCCGCCGATCTGGGCGAGCTTCGTCCCGACCGGGACCGTCTCGCCCTCCTGGACGAGGATCTGGGTCAGCGTCCCGGAGGCGGGGCTCGGAACCTCGGTGTCGACCTTGTCGGTGGAGATCTCGAGCAGCGTCTCGTCGGCCTCGACCTGCTCGCCCTCCTGCTTCATCCAGCGGGTGATCGTCCCCTCCGAGACGGACACGCCCATCTGCGGCATCACGACGTCGACTGCGGTCTCCGTGGCCATGCGACTCCTTCCCCCCGGCTCAATACTCCGCGAGCTCGCGCAGGCCTGCGACGATGTCCTCGACCTGCGGGATGAACGCCTTCTCGAGCGGCGGCGAGAACGGCACCGGCGTGTCGGGAGCGGCGATCCGCTTCACCGGTGCGTCGAGATCCTCGAATCCCTCCTCCGCGACCGTCGCCGCGATCTCCGCGCCGAAGCCGCCCGTGCGCGTGTCCTCGTGCAGGACGAGCACCTTCGACGTCTTCCGCGCCGACTCGAGCACCGCCGCCTTGTCCCACGGCATCACCGTGCGCAGGTCGACGATCTCGACCGAGACCCCATCCGACTCGAGTTGCTTCGCCGCCTCGTCGGCGGTGTGCACCATCGCGCCCCACGTGATCACCGAGACGTCGTCGCCTGCACGATGCGTGCGCGCCTTGCCGATCGGCGTCGTGTACCGCTCCTCCGGCACCTCCGCCTTGATCCGCCGGTAGAGGTGCTTGTGCTCGAAGAAGAGGACGGGGCTCGGGTCCTCGATCGCGCTGATGAGGAGCCCCTTCGCGTCCTCGGGCGTCGCCGGGCAGACGCACTTGAGCCCCGGGATGTGCGCGAAGGACGACTCCGGGTTCTGGGAGTGGAACGGCCCCCCCGAGAAGCCGCCGCCCGACGGCAGCCGGACGACCATCGGCACGGGCGTGCCGGCCCGCCAGCGCTGCTTCGCCGCGACGGTGACGAGCTGGTCCCAGCCGCAGGAGATGAAGTCCGCGAACTGCATCTCGGCGACCGGCCGCATCCCCATCATCGCCGCGCCCGTGCAGCCGCCCACGATCGCCGACTCGGCGAGCGGCGCGTCGATCACGCGCCACGGCCCGAACTCCTCCTGGAAGCCGAGCGAGACCTTGAACGCCCCGCCGTAGACGCCGACGTCCTCGCCGATCAGGAAGACGCGCTGGTCGCGCCGCAGCTCGGTGCGGAGCGCGTCCGAGATCGCCTGCAGGTACGTGATCTCCGCCATTACTTGTGGTGCGGCGTGTCGAGGTCCTCGGGCGCTGCGAACACGCCGTCAGCCAGGTCGGCCGGATCCGGCAGCGGCGACTCCTCCGCGCGCTGGAGCGCGTCGTTGAGGAGCTTCTTCACCCCGGCGGAGATCTCGTCCTCCTCCTCGTCGCCGAGGTCGGCGTTGGCGCGGAGCCAGGTGCGGAAGCGCTCGATCGGATCCGACTCCGCCCAGCGCTCGAACATCGGCTTCGGCACGTAGAAGGCGTCGTCGTGCACCGCGTGACCCTCCATCCGCAGGGTCAGGCACTCGAGGAGCGTCGGCCCGCCGCCTGCCCGCGCCTTCTCGATCGCGCGCTTCGCCTCGCGGTAGACGGCGAGGACGTCGGTGCCGTCGACGACGACGCCCTCGAAGCCGTAGGCCTCGGCGCGGTCGGCGACGTGCTCGGTCGCGTACTCGAGATGCGTCGGCGTCGAGTACGCCCACTGGTTGTTGTCGCAGACGAAGACGACCGGCAGCTGGCGCGTGCCGGCGAAGGTCATCGACTCGTGCGCGTCGCCGCGCGCGGAGGCTCCCTCGCCGAACCAGCCCACGGACACCCGCGGCTCCTCGCGGATCCGGAAGGCGAGCGCGCAGCCGGTGGCGACCGGGAGCATCGCCGGCAGGTGGCTGACCATCGCGATCAGCCCGAGCTGCGCGTCGGCCATGTGGACGTTGCCGTCCCGGCCGTGGGTCGGGCCGTCGACGCGGCCCATGTACTGGGCGAAGATCCGCCACGGATCGACGCCGCGCACGATGTGGACGCCCATGTCGCGGTGCAGCGGCGTGCCGACGTCGTCCGGCCCCATCGCCGTCGCGACGCCGACCGAGGACGCCTCGTTGCCGCGGCCCGTGTAGAAGGAGCCGGGGATCTTGCCCTGCCGGTAGAGGATGTGACCCCGCTCCTCGACACCGCGGGTGATGAGCATGTGCCGGTAGACGCCGAGCAGGTCCTCGCGGTCGAGGCCCGCCTCGCGCACCTCGTGGAGCGACCCGACGGGCTCTGCCTCTCTTGCGATCGCCATGGGCGTGAGGTTATCCGACCCACTCGTGTGCGTCGCCGATTTGCCGCAGCCGTCCGCGCGTCTCCTCGTCGCAGAGGGCGCCGGCGAGCCCAGCCGCGTACGCGTCCCGCGGGGAGACGGCCAGCGCGGCGGCCGCCTCGTAGTCGCGGGTCAGGTCGGTGTCGAACATCGCGGGGTCGTCGGTCGAGATCGAGCAGCGGACGCCGGCGGCGGCGAGCTGCGGCAGCGGGTGCGTCTCGAGGGAGCGGACGACGCCGGTGCGGAGGTTCGAGATCGGACAGACGTCGAGGACGGTGCCGCGACCGGCGAGCTCCGCGACGAGGCTCGCGTCCTCGACCGCCCGGATCCCGTGCCGGATCCGGTCGGCGTCGAGGTCCTCGAGCGCCGCGCGCACCGAGGCCGCGCCGGCCGCCTCGCCCGCATGCGGCACCGAGCCGAGGCCGAGCGAGCGCGCGAGCCGGAAGACCTCGGCGTACGGCTCCGGCGGGAACTCCGCCTCGAGCCCGCCCAGCCCGACCCCGACGACGCCCCTGTCGCGGTACCGGGCGGCCCACTCGACCGTCGCCCGCGCCTCCTCCTGCGTGAAGCCACGCGTGATGTCGGGCGTCAGCCGGATCTCGACGCCGTGGAGCTCGCGCGCCTCCTGCGCGCCCGCGCAGACGCCCTCGAAGATCTCCTCCCACGCGACGTCGCGCCGGACGCGCTCCGCCGGGCTGAAGATCCCCTCGAGGTAGACGGCGCCGTGCACGGCAGCTTCGCGCGCGTAGTCGACGACCATCTGGCGGAAGTCCGCCTCGGTGCGGAGCGCGTTCGTCGTCAGTACCCAGACCTCGATGAAGTGGGCGAAGTCGCGGAAGCGATAGAGCGACTCGAGATCGTCGGGGAGCGCGTAGTCGTTCCGCCTCGCGATCTCGCGCAGGGTCTGGGGCCGAACCGTCCCCTCCAGGTGGACATGCAGCTCGATCTTCGGGAACGGCACCACGCGGCGAGGCTACAGTCACCCCGTGGGCAAGGCTGCCGACTGGCTGCGGGAGGAGCGCCGGAAGGTCCTCGGGGACTGGGTCGCGTTCTGCGTGGGCTGCGGCGCCGCGCGCCGCTGGTTCGAGGAGTTCGAGGCCGAGCTGCCCGACACCTGCCCGCAGTGCGGCGGCGAGCTGCTCCGGCGCTGCAAGAGCTGCGGCGCGCCCTTCTCCTCCCTCGCCGTCGTCGACTGCGAGGCGTGCGGCGAGCCGGCGCGCCCGAACGAGCTCTTCGGCTCGAGGATCCGCCGTGCCTGACTGGTTCGTCCGCAACGTCGCCGAGAACGAGTGGTGGGTGAACGAGAAGTTCGGCGCGAGGACGTTTCTCGTCTCCGGCGACTCGCAGGTCGGCGCCCGCGTCCACGTGCTCGAGCCCGGCAAGCCGAGCACCCTGTACCACCGCGAATCCGAGCAGGAGGGCTTTCTCGTCGTCGAGGGCGAGTGCCTGCTCTTCGTCGAGGGCCGGGAGCGGCTGCTGCAGGCGTGGGACTACTTCCACTGCGCACCGCACACGACGCACCTGTTCGTCGGCGCCGGTGACGGCCCGTGTGTCGTGGTCACCCTCGGCCTCCGCAGCGAGCAGGGCACGATCCGCTACGCGCGCGACGAGACGGCGCTCCGGCACGGCGGGGGCGTCGAGCAGGAGACGGACGCGCCGAGCGAGGCCTACGCGCCGTTCCCGAAGTGGGAGCAGGGTCGCCCGGTCGCGTGGGACTCCCTGCCCTGGAACCGCTGAGTCAGGCGGGCGCGGCGACCTCGAGCCCGTCGCGCTCCGCGAGCCGGGGAATCGTCGCGAAGTCGATCTCGAGCGCGTAGCAGCCCGCTCGCCCGCCCGTACGGGCGCAGCCGTCGCGTCGGCGCGGCGCTCCGCGTCGCGACCGACTTCCACTTCTGGCGCGCCCTGGCGTCGCTCGGCGACGAGGAGGCGGTCGAGCTCGGGGCGGGGCTCGTCGAGGTCGCTGCCGGGAAGGGCTAGAAGACGTGGTTCTCGCCGCGGAAGCCCGGCACGACCGGCCCGTTCAGGATCTGCGAGAAGCGGATCACGGTCACGAGGTCGTCCTCGCCGATCTCCCGGTTGTAGAGCTGCCCGAGGAAGTTCGCCATCTCGTCGGTGTGCCGGATCTCGGGGTTGTCGTGCTCGATCTCGCGCGGCGAGAGGTCGCCCAGCCGCTTGACCTCGACCTTGTCGATCACCGCGTCGAAGACGTGCTCGCGCGGGCTGAAGCGGACGCCGCACAGGACGCGGACGACCATGCCTTTCGTGTACTTGCCGGACTTGTCGCCGAGCCGGATCGTGGCGGACTTCCGGCCCGAGCGGAGCTGGTCGGCCACGAGCGGCGAGTAGAAGTTGAGGGCGTTCATCGCCGCCAGTCTGCCAGCTATGCGGCCGCGGGTCGCACATGCTCGTGCGTGAGCTCCGCCGGCGAGGTGCAGCCCAGCAGGCCGAGGGTGAGCGCGAGCTCGTCGCGCAGGAGCTCGAGGACGTGCCGGACTCCGTCCTCGCCGGCCACGACGAGGCCGTAGATCGCCGCGCGCCCGACGAGCACGGCGCCGGCGCCGAGCGCGAGCGCCTTCGCGATCTCCGCTCCGCGCAGGATCCCGCCGTCGACGTACACCTCGACCCTGCCCGCCGCGGCCTCCACCACCTCGGGCAGCGCGTCGAGCGCCCCCGGCGCCCCGTCGAGCTGGCGGCCACCGTGGTTCGAGACGACGACCGCCGCCGCGCCGTGCTCGACCGCGAGCACGGTGTCCTCGGCCGTGACGACCCCCTTCAACACGATCGGCATCCTCCCCTCGCTCGCGATCCACTCGAGGTCGCGCCAGGAGAGGGAGGGGTCGAGGAGCTCGAATGCTTCCGCCGGGTTCTGAGCCTCGGCGCCGATCGCCGCGCGCGCGTACGGGAGGGGCAGGCCGGACGGGATCTCGAAGCCGGCCCGGAGGTCACGCTCGCGCCGCGCGAGTCGCGGGGTGTCGACGGTGAGCAGGAGCGCCCGGCAGCCGGCTGCCGCGGCACCTGCGAGGTGCTCGCGCGTCAGCCCGCGATCCCGGAAGACGTAGAGCTGGCACCACTGCGGCACGCCGGGTGCGGCCGCAGCGATCTGCTCGTGCGCCCGGGTCGTGAACGTCGAGACGCAGATGCCCGCGCCGACGGTCGCCGCCGCGCGGGCGACCGCGATCTCGCCGTCGGGATGGAACACCTCCTGGTAGGCGACCGGGGCGACCACGACCGGCAGCTCGAGCCGCTCGCCGAGGACGGTCGCTGCGGTCGAGACGTGCGAGACGTCCCGGAGAACGCGCGGTCGGAAGGCCCAGCGCTCGAAGGCCGCCCGGTTGGCGCGCAGGGTCCACTCGTCGCCGGAGCCGCCGGCGAGGTAGGCCCACGGTCCCGGCTGGCAGCGCTCCGCCGCGAGCCGCTCGTAGTCGGCGACGCAGAGGGGATCGGTCACGCGCGCGATCCTCCCCGGCCGGGTTGCGGGTTGCAACGCGCAAGGGCCTTGGCGGCCATCTCGCGCTCGCCGCCGTACGTGAGCAGGCGCGGCGCTTCCTCGAGCGGCAGCCAGCGCGCCTCGGCGACCTCGACCCGCATCGCCTCCTCGATCTCGCCGATCCGCCCGCGCCGTGCGCGGAGGAGGAAGAAGCTCACCACCTTGAAGATCCGCTCGCCGCGGAACGTGTAGACGTAGCGGACGTCGCCGAGCTTCTCGACGGGGCGCCCGTCGACGCCGGTCTCCTCCCGCACCTCGCGCACCGCGGCCTCGACGGCCGACTCGCCCGGATCGATCTTGCCCTTGGGCAGCGCCCAGACGTCGTTCCGGCCCCGCGGCCGGATCGCCGCGAGCATCGGCCGGGAGCGGATCGTCCGCACGAGCACACCCCCTGCCGAGAACTCCCGCTGCACGGCTACTCTTCTACCACTTGGCACTTGCACGGCCTGAGTGCCAGCCATACAATGCCCTCGGCACTCTCAGTAGCAGAGTGCCAGGGATCCGTCACTGAGAGCAAGTCAGGAGGCCATTGCATGAACCTGAAGCCGCTTGGTGACCGCCTCATCGTCGAGGTCCTCGAAGAGGAGGAGACGACGACGAGCGGCATCGTGCTTCCGGACACCGCGAAGGAGAAGCCGCAACGCGGCCGCGTCCTCGCCGTCGGCCCGGGCTCCCGGGACGACAAGGGGAAGTTCGTCCCGATGGATCTGGAGGACGGCGACGAGATCGTCTTCTCCAAGTACGGCGGGACCGAGATCAGGGTCGGCACGGACGAGTACCTGATCCTCCGCGAGTCGGACGTACTCGCGAAGGTCGTCGGGGCGCGCGAGCCGGCCGGCGCCAAAGCGTAAGAGACACAACGGAGGTCTGAAGAAGACATGGCTCACAAGGAGCTGAAGTTCAACGAGGATGCGCGGCGCGCGCTCGAGCGCGGCGTGAACATCCTCGCCGACGCGGTCAAGGTCACCCTTGGCCCCAAGGGGCGCTACGTCGTGCTCGACAAGAAGTTCGGCGCTCCGACGATCACGAACGACGGCGTCACGATCGCACGCGAGATCGACGTCGAGGACGTGTTCGAGAACCAGGGCGCGCAGCTCGTGCGCGAGGTTGCGACATCGACGAACGACGTCGCCGGCGACGGCACGACGACCGCCACGGTCCTCGCGCAGGCGATCGTCCGCGAGGGCATGCGCAACGTCGCCGCGGGCGCCAACCCGATGGCCCTCAAGCGCGGCATCGAGACGGCCGTCGAGGCGGTCGTCGAGAACCTCAAGGAGCAGTCGAAGCACGTCTCCGGTCGCGAGGACATCGCCCGGATCGCCACCGTCTCCTCGCGCGAGCGGGAGATCGGCGACGTCATCGCCGACGCGATCGAGAAGGTCGGCAAGGACGGCGTCGTGAACGTCGAGGAGGGCCAGACGCTCGGCCTCGAGCTCGAGTTCACCGAGGGCATGCAGTTCGACAAGGGCTACCTCTCGCCGTACATGATCACCGACCCCGAGCGGATGGAGGCGGTGCTCGAGGATCCGTACATCCTCATCGCCAACCAGAAGATCGGCGCGGTGAAGGACATCCTGCCGGTGCTCGAGCAGGTCATCCAGTCGGGCAAGCCGCTGCTGATCGTCGCGGAGGACGTCGAGGGCGAGTCGCTCGCCACGATCGTCGTCAACAAGCTCCGCGGCACGTTCCAGGCCGTCGCCGTCAAGGCGCCCGGCTTCGGCGACCGCCGCAAGCGGATGCTCGAGGACATCGCGATCCTCTCGGGCGGCGAGGTGATCACCGAGGAGATGGGCCTCAAGCTCGAGAACACGAAGCTCTCGCAGCTCGGCCACGCCCGCCGCATCGTCATCGACAAGGACTCGACGACGATCATCGACGGGGGCGGCGACACCGAGGGCATCAAGGGCCGGATCAAGCAGCTGAAGCAGGAGATCGAGAACACCGACTCCGACTTCGACCGCGAGAAGCTCCAGGAGCGGCTCGCGAAGCTGTCCGGCGGCGTCGCCGTGATCAAGGTGGGCGCCTCGACCGAGACCGAGATGAAGGAGAAGAAGCACCGCGTCGAGGACGCGCTGCAGGCGGCTCGGGCGGCCCTCGAGGAGGGTCAGGTCCCGGGCGGCGGCGTCGCGCTCCTGAACGCGGCGGACGTGGTCAAGGACGACCTGCTCGGCACGCTGGAGGGCGACGAGCGGACGGGCGCGAAGATCATCGTCCGCGCGCTCGAGGAGCCGCTCCGGCAGCTCGCCTACAACGCGGGCCTCGAGGGCTCGGTCGTCGTCCAGGACGTGCGGACGGCGGCGAAGGGCTTCGGTCTGAACGTCGAGACCGGCGAGGTCGAGGACCTGCTGAAGAGCGGGATCGGCGACCCGACGATGGTCACGCGCTCGGCGCTGCAGAACGCGGCCTCGATCGCGAAGAACGTCCTCACCACCGAGGCGATCGTCGCGGAGGCCCCGGAGAAGAATCCCGCGCCGGTCGGCGCCGGCATGCCGGACATGGGCGGGATGATGTAACGCACCTGCGGGTGCTTCGCGTAGACGGGCCGTCCCCAGGGGCGGCCCGTTTGCGTTCGAGGAGGAGAAGGCCCAGGATTCCGGCATGAACGGGATGCCCGTGCGTCCGGCCGTGACCTGGCGGGAGGTCGGCGCGCTGATCCTGCTCCCGTTCGGCGGCGTCGTCGTCCCGTTCGTCGGCTGGTTCGCCGGCGTCGTGCTCCTCTGGGTCTCCGACGCCTGGACGGTGCGGGACAAGCTGATCGGGACGCTGGTGATTCCCGGCGGGCTGCTCGTGCCGGGCTTTCTGTTCGTCGCCGTCGGAAGCGGCTCCGGCGGGATCTGCCACTCGGGGCCACCGGGCCGGCCGGCGGTCTGTACGGGCGGCGGGTCGCTCGTCTGGCCGGCAGTCCTGCTCGGCTTCCTCGTGCTCCTTCCGCTCGTCGCGGACGCCTATCTCCTCTGGCGGCTGCGCACCTCGCGGGGTGGAGCGGGCGCGGTCACGGCCGCGTGAAGCTCGCACTCGCATCCGAACACGAAAACGGCGCCCGGGGGCGCCGTTTCCGTAGGGGAGGCGGGTACTTCCCCCTCACTATCGGCAGGAGCGGCCGGGACCTTAGCTCGGTCGGGCGAAGAGCTTTGCTCTTCGCCCAGTAGTTGACGGAACTGCGCCGCCGGGAGAGCGTGGTCTCCCGGCGGCTCCGTGCTGTTTGTCTCGAGGTTGTCTGGATGGAGCCGGTGCCGGGTGCGCTCGCGCGCGGCGGAGGCCGGCGCGAGCGCTGTGCGGCCTCCGCGTGCGCGGTTCCGCGTACGCTCCGGCCCTTCGCGCCGAGAACGGTTGAAGCCTTAGACCCCTCGCCGGTGCCGGGCGGCGGCGTAAGGAGAGCGAAGCGAAGCCTTACGACACCGCCGAAGCCGTCGCGGGCGGACACGCCGCCGCCAGGCGGCCTGCCCCCACGCGACACCGGGCGCAGCCTCGACCAACCGCAGCCCAGGCAAGCCCTGACCGCACGGAGCCGGCCGGAGACCGCGCTCTCCGGTCGGCGCAGTTCCTTCAGACAGCGAGCGAAGCCGCAGGCTTCGCGAGCTAGAACGAGTAGCGCTCCTCGTTCCAGGGATCCGCGTCGTTGTGGTAGCCGTAG
>CAZRTE010000064.1:0-14481 GCA_964602945.1 uncultured Gaiellales bacterium | reverse complement strand
TGATGATCGCCACGCGGTCGGCCAGCCGCTGCACCTCGTCCAGCTCGTGCGAGGACAGGAACACGGTGCGCCCTGCGGCGACCGTCTCGCGCACGAGCTGCTCGAACTCCTCCTGCATCAGCGGGTCCAGCCCGGAGGTCGGCTCGTCCAGGATCAGGAGCTCCGGCCGGTGCATGAAGGACAGGACCAGCCCGAGCTTCTGGCGATTCCCCTTCGAGAGCTCGCGCGCGGGCCGGTCGACCACGACGGCGAAGCGCTCGCACAGCTCCCGGGCGAGCGACAGGTCGGAGTCGCCCCGCATGCGCGCGAACCGGTCGATGTGCTGCCGTCCGGTGAGCCGCGGGTAGAGGGCGAGCTCCCCCGGCAGATAGCCGACTCTGCGGTGGATCTCGACACTCTCGGCCTGCGCGTCGAGGCCCAGCACCGTCGCCCGGCCGCTCGTGGGCCGCTGCAGCCCGAGCAGCATCCGGATCGTCGTCGTCTTCCCGGCGCCGTTGGGGCCGAGGAAGCCGAACACCTGCTCCTGCTCGACCTGCAGGCCCAGCTCGATCACGGCCCGGGTCTGGCCGTAGGTCTTCGACAAGCCGAACGTCTCCACGACCGCAGTCATCTGTCCGCGCCCCTCAGCCGCGACCTTAGCGGGGCGCCCGGTCGCCGACACCCGGCCTTGTCCGCGGCGCCTCCCCTGTGGGATTGTCTCGAACTCTCGGCGAAAGCGGGGACGAGATCGTCGACGGCGACGTGACGGCGGGCGGCGAGCGGTTCCGCATCCGCGGCAGCTACTTCGAGTCGTGCAACTGCGACCCGGTCTGTCCCTGCCGCACCGTCGGCGGCAGGCGTGGCGGCCGTTCCACCCACGGCGTCTGCCTCGGCGTGCTCTCGTGGCTGATCGACGAGGGCAGCGCCGGCGGCGTCGACCTGGCCGGCCAACCGGTCGTGCTCGCCATCCGCTACAGCGACGACGAGCCCGGCTCGCCCTGGACGTGGATCTTCTACCTCGACGCGCAGGCCCGCACGGACGTCTCGCCTCCTGCTTCGAGGAGGCTGCGGCAACGGCTCGACTTCGAGCCGGCGAGCTGACGCGAACAGCCGGCCGCAGGCGGGGCGGGAGGCAGGGCTAGGCTCCGGCCCGTGAGTCAGCCGGGCGACCCCCAACGCGCACCGACCGCCTGGAAGAAGGCCTAGGTGCGGCGACCTCCCCTCGGTGCGCTCCAGGAGCGCGAGTTCCGGCTGTTCTTCACCGGCCAGCTCGTGTCGCTGCTCGGCGACGCGGTGACGCCCTTCGCGCTGGCCTGGGCGGTGCTCGACCTGACGGGCTCCGCCCGCGATCTCGGCTTCGTCATCGGCGCGAAGACCGCGCCGCTCGTGATCTTCCTGCTCGTCGGCGGGGTGTTCGCCGACCGCCTGCCGCGGCGCGGCGTGATGCTCACCGCCGACGTCGTGCGCATGGGCATCCAGGCCACGACGGCCGCGCTGCTGCTCTCGCACACGGCGCACATCTGGGAGCTGGTCGTGCTCCAGGCGTTCGCCGGCAGCGCGACGGCGTTCTTCAACCCCGCGTCGACCGGGCTCACGCCGCTGACGGTCAGCGCGGCGCGGTTGCAGGGAGCGAACGCCCTGCGCGGGATGTCGATGGCGTCGATGCAGCTCCTCGGCCCGGCGCTGGCCGGCGTCCTCATCGTGACCGTCGGGCCGGGCTACGCGCTCGCGATCGACGCGGCGAGCTTCGGCGTCAGCGCGATCTTCCTCGCGCGCCTGCATCTGCCGCTGCACGTCAGGCTGCCTCCACAGTCGTTCGCGCGCGACCTGCTGGACGGCTGGCGCGAGTTCGTGGCCCGGACGTGGGTGTGGCTGACCGTCGCCAGCTCCTCCCTCGGGAACATGATGGGCGCGGTGTGGCTCGTGCTCGCGGCCACGTGGATCAAGAACGGCCACGGCGGCGCCGGCGCCTGGACGGCGATCCTCGTCGTCGGGGCCGTCGGAGCGCTCCTCGCCGGCGTGACCGCGCTCCGCATCAGGCCGCAGCGGCCGCTTCTGTTCGCATCGTTCCTGATCGTTCCGAACGCCGCGCCGATCATCCTGCTCGCGTTGGAGCTGCCCTGGCCGACGCTCGTCGCCGCCGCGCTCGTCACGGGCTTCGGGAACATGCTCTTCAACACGCTCTGGGAGACGACGCTGCAGCAGCACATCCCCCCCGCGTCACTGTCGCGTGTCAGCGCGTACGACTGGTTCGGCTCCCTGCTCTGCCAGCCCCTCGGACTCGCGCTCGCAGGGGTGGTGGCGGCCGGCATCGGGATGAGCCGCACGCTCTGGATCGCGGCCGCGGTCGACCTGCTCGCCGTCGCTGCGCTGCTCGCGGCGCCGAGCGTGCGACGCCTGCAGCGGCTCGGCGTGTCCTCGCCCGAGCAGGGCGCGCGGCCGCAGGCCGCCGGCTGAGCCGGCCCCGGGCGTCCGCCGCTGCCTGGCGCGTGAGGCGGGCTACGATCGCGGCATGCCGTTCCCGCTCCGCCTCCTCATCGGCTGGGCCGTCGACGCGCTCGCGCTCGCGGCCGCGGCGTGGATCTTCTCGGGCGTCTCGGTCGGCGGCTCGTTCTGGACGCTCGTCGTGGCCGCCCTCGTCTACGGGGTGCTCGCCACCTTCGTGAAGCCGGTGCTCAAGCTCGCGACCTTCCCGCTCGCGCTCGTCACCCTCGGCGTCGCCTGGTTCGCCGTCGCGATGTTCGTCCTCTGGCTGACCGACGCCGTCGTCGGCGGCCTGCACATCAACGGCTTCTGGACGCTCGTCGGCGCGACCGTCGTCGTCTGGGCCGTCGGCGCCGCGGCCGACCACATCCTGTTCCCGCGCAAGCGGAAGCGCGGGCGCGGCGGACGATCGGCGGCCTAGCGGCCGCAACCGTACGCTCTCTCCATGCGCCTGTTTCTCGTAGTGCGGCACGGCCAGTCGCTGTTCAACGTCGACCAAATCGTGAACGGCGATCCGCTGCTCGACCGCGGGCTCTCGGAGCAGGGGATCGAGGAAGCGAGCAGGCTCGCCCGCCAGATCGCCGCCCTCCCGCTCGAGCTCGCCGTCGTCTCGCCCTTCCCACGCGTGCTCCAGACGGCGAATCTCGCGCTCGCCGGGCGCGAGGTCCCGCACCTCGCGGACGAGGATCTCGGAGACGTCAGGATCGGGGAGCTCGAGGGCAAGACGCTGGACGACTACCGGGCGGCGCCGGCCCACTCGAACCGCCGGGAGCGGTTCCCCGGAGGCGAGAGCCTCGACGAGGCGGCGCTCCGCTACGCGGGCGCGTTCGAGCGGCTCCTCGCACGCAGCGAGGCGGCGACCCTCGTCGTCTGCCACGAGATCCCGGTGCGCTACCTCGTCAACGCCGCCACCGGCAGCGACTCGCTCGACGGGCCGCTCCACTACGTCGCGAACGCCGAGCCCTACCTCTTCGACGAGGTGTCGGTCGGGAAGGCGACCGAGCGGATCCGCGAGCTCGTCGGCGTGTACTAACTTCGGGTCATGTCCGAGCTCGACACACTCCGGAGCGAGATCGACGACCTCGACCGGCGGCTGCTCGAGCTGCTGAACCGGCGGCTCGAGCTCACCGCGGCCGTGCGGGACTACAAGGACGCGACCGGCGAGCGCTGGATCGACCCCCGGCGCGAGGCGGAGCTGCTGCGCTCCCTCGCCGACGCGAACCCGGGCCCGCTGTCCGCGCGCGGCTTGACCGCGATCTTCTCCGCCGTCCTCGACGTTCTCAAGCAAGAGGTCGCCGCGGAGCGAAGGCCGGCGCGCGAGGCAGGCGAGACACCGGCGCCTGCCCGTGCCGTCGAGCGGCTCGCGCTGCTCGGGACGGGCCTCGTCGGGACGTCCGTCGCCCTCGCAGCCCGCCGCACCGGCGTCCGCTGCCGCGGCTTCGACGCCGACCCGTCCGTGCTCGCGCAGGCTGCGTCGCTCGGCGGCTTCGAGGCGGCGGCGTCGCCCGCGGAGGCGGTCGCGGACGCCGAGCTCGTCGTCGTCGCCGTCCCGGCCGGAGCGGCCGCCGGCGTCGTGCGGGAGGCGCTCGAGTCCGCCGCGTCGGAGACCGTCGTCACCGACGTCGCCTCGACGAAGCGCGCCCTGGCCGCAATCGCGGATCCGCGCTTCGTGCCGGGGCATCCCGTCGCCGGCGGCGCGACGGGCGGTCCGGGACGCGCCGCCGCCGACCTCTTCGACGGGGCCGCCTGGTTCCTCACCCCGGTGGAGACGACGGCGCCGGAGAGCATCGCGCTCGTCGAGCGGTTCGTCGCCTCGCTGGGCGCCCGGGCGATGCGGACGGACGCGGCCGCCCACGACAGGCTGCTCGCGCTCACGAGCCACCTTCCCCACGCGCTCGCGAACCTCCTCATGCTGCGCGTCGCGGCGGCCGCGGAGCAGGACGACGCACCGTTCGCCGTCGCGGGCGCCTCGCTGCGGGAGATGACGCGTCTCGCCGGCGCGAACGCGGCGGTCTGGAGCGACATCTTCCTCGAGAACGCCGACGAGATCGCGAGCGCGCTCGACGGCTTCCGCGCCTCCCTCGACGAGCTCGAGCGTGCCGTCGCGTCACGTGACCGCGCCGCGCTCGAGGCGTCGATCGGCGCAGCCGCGGCTGCGCGCGGGCGCCTGGAGTCGTTCGCCTACCGCACCGAGCCCGCGCAGCTGAGCCGGATCCGGGTGCGCGTCCCCGACCGCCCCGGCGTCCTCGCGCGGATCACGCGCCTCCTCGGCGCCGCGAGCATCAACATCGAGGACTTCGAGCTCCGCCACGTCTCCCCGGAGTACGGCGGCGTGCTCGTCATCCTCGTGGCGGGCGCGGAGAACGCGGCGAAGGCACGCGAGCTCCTGCGCGGCGAGGGCTTCGCCGCAGCCTGAATCCCGGTTTGCGCGGACGCCGCGCGGTCGTACACGCGGCCACCATGGACACGATGAAGAGACGAGGCCCGAGGCAGTGGATCCTCACCTGGGGCGCAACGCCCGCCGAAGCGGAGGCGGAGCTCCCCGGCGACGAGCTGCTCGAGCACGCCGACGGCGTGGCGACCCGCGCGATCACGATCGACGCGCCGGCGGGGGCGGTCTGGCCCTGGCTCGCGCAGATGGGGCCGTCGCCGCGCGGCGGCGCCTACACGTACGACTGGATCGAGAACCTGCTCGGCCTGAACATGCACAGCGTCGATCGCGTGCTCCCCGAGTTCCAGGAGCCGCAGGTCGGGGACGGCTTCGGCCTGGGCTCGAACCGGATGAGCTTCGCGCGCGTCGAGCCGGAGCACGTTCTCGCCATTCGCTCGGCGGACGGCAACTGGGTCTGGACGTTCGTGCTCTCCGAGCGGGACGGGAGGACCCGGCTCCTGAGCCGCAACCGCTTCCGGCTGCCGCGCCTGCGCGACCGGATCGGGATGATCCCGATGGAGCCCGGGTCGCTCGTGCTGGAGCGCAAGATGCTCCTCGGGATCAAGCGACGTGCCGAGCGGCTCGCCGCCGAGCGGCAGCAGAAGGAGGTCGTCGATGCCTGAGCAACGGACGGAGTTCACGAGCGAGGAGGCGCGCCGCTTCGGTGCCGAGGTCGGGATCGACTGGGAGAGCGCGCCGTTCGACGTCGAGCAGTTCCGGAGCGGGATGAACGTCGAGCTCGAGCACGGCCTGCACGACCTGCTCACCAACGTGAGCGACGACGACCCGCACGTGACGGCGAAGATCGCGCTCGCGCACCTGAACGAGTTCCCCGACTACTACACGCGCCTCGAGCGGATGGAGGAGGAGGCCAGGCGCGACTGGGCCGGCCGCGGCTGATCCGCCGCTCCGGGACGTCCCCACCCGGCCGGCTGCGATGCTGGGGCCGTGAGTGCCGGCGGAGGTCTCAGCTCGGTGGTGCGGTCCGGCGACACCGTGCGTCGCACCACCGGGGAGTGGACGCCGGCCGTGCACGCGCTGCTGCGGCATCTGGAGGCGGTGGGGTTCGCTGCGGCCCCGCGTCCGCTCGGCATCGAGCAAGGCGTCGAGGTCCTCACCTTCGTGCCCGGCGGGGAGGCGACGCACTCCGACGAGGAGCTGGCGCGCGTGGGCGGGTTGATCCGCGCCTTGCACGAGGCGAGCCGGTCGTTCACGGCGCCGGAGGCAGCACGCTGGCAGTTCATGGTCGGCGCCCCACGAGACGGCGCCGTGATCTGCCACAACGACCTCTCGCCGGACAACACCGTCTACGACCCTCCCGGCAACCCGCGCGCCTTCATCGACTGGGATCTCGCGGCCCCGGCGCCGCCGCTCTGGGACCTCGCGTGGGCGGCGTACCGCTTCGTCCCCCTCTACGACGACGCGACGTGCGAGCGGCTCGGCTACCCGGCGGGCCGGCAGGCGGAGCGGTTGCGAGTCCTCAGCGACGCCTACGGCCTCGAGGAGCGCGACGCCCTCCTGCCGACCGTGTGCGAGCGAATCCGGGTCCTGTACGAGACGGCGCGTACGTGGGGAGAGGCCGGCCGCCCCGGCTGGCGTGACGTCTGGACGAGCACGCACGGCGAGCAGTGGCTGGGCGGCCTCCGCCACGTCGAGTCCCGGCGTGCCGACTGGCAGCGCTCCCTCTAGCCGATCGCCCGATCGGCTCCCGTCAGGCGGCGCCGCTCTCCAGCAGCTCCTTCAGCTTGCGCATCACTCTCGGCAGCTCCCCGGTGGCCTGCCGGCGCACCACGAGCGGTACGAGCAGCAGACCGATTCCGCGCCCCTCGAAACTCAGCGCGATCGTCACGCGCGAGCCCGCACCGTCGCCGAGCGATTCGACCGTGCCATGCACGATCCCGCGCACGGGGCCGTCGATGCCGCGAGCCAGCCAGCTGCGCGGAGGGTCGAGCTCCGCCATCTCCATGGTCATCTGCCGGTCCCGGCCACCGACGCGCCGGACCGTGACGAACCTCGTTCCGGCGGCAACGGGTCCGTCGCCTACCGGGCGTGCAGAGACGAGGCTCTCCTGCCACTCGCTCAGATGGGTCGGATTCGTCGCATAGGCGAAGACCTCTGCGGGCGGCCGGGCGATCTCGACGCTCTCGACGATCGGGTTCATCGAGCCTCCTTCGTTCGGGTCGTGCCCATGATCACATACGCCTCGCATGCGCGCAGCGAGCGGCGTCCAGGGAGCCAGTAGACTCGGCGCGTGGGCCTTCTTCTGCGCCGTCTGATCCGCCTCGGCATCCGGCGCTGGAAGATGCGGAAGCGGCGCGTCTGACGCAGCCCTCGCCTGGGCCAGTGACGTCGGCCGGATCAGCCGAGCAGCTTGCGATGGAGCTCCTGCGTTGGTGCACTCGGGGCGACACCGAGCTCTTCCCGAAGAAGCGCTCGCAGCCGCTCGTAGGTTTGCAGCGCCTCGGCTGCATTCCCCTCGGCGGCGAGCGCCTGCATGAGTAGCCGCCAGCCGGATTCGCGGTACGGCTCGAGGCGGGTCAGCTCGCGGCTCGTGCGCAGCGCTGCTGAGAGCTCGGTCCCGCCGATGCCGAGCGTCGCCGCTGCGTATGCCTCGAGCGCTCGGAGGTGGAGCTCGGCGAGACGGCGCCGCTCCTCGTCGAGCCACGCAGCCTCTTCGTTCTGCAGGAGCGGCCGCGCCGCCGTGAAGAGCGCCACCTGTGACGGCGCCCAAGCGCGACGGAACGCGCTCTGTGTGATCGCCGACTCGGCCCGGTGCACGGCATCGGCTGCGGCCTCGAAGTCCACGCGCGAGCCTGGCGGCAGCACGAGCTGCGTTCCCTCGACCGGGACGAGCCGCCGAATCTTCGAGAGCAGCGGCGCCAGCCCGCCGTCGCCTCCGTTCGGCCAGAGCGCCTCCAGGAGTTCGTCCCGTGACACCGACCGCAGTCGGTTCAGCGCCAGGTAGGCAAACAGGAGTCTGCCTTGGCGCCCCGGCAACCGGTCCTCGACGCGCCTGCCGTTGACGACGAGCGCGAGCTGTCCGCAGAGCTGGATTTTGACACCGGCCAAGCCTGCGCCAACATAGCCCCAACCGTCGTTTCCTACAAAAGGAGTCGCAATGGCCAAGCAGATCGCGTGCGAATGTGGCTACATCGCCACCGGTGAGACCGACGACGAGGTGATCGCGTCGATTCGCGAGCACATGCGGACCGACCACCCCGACCTGCTCGACTCCGTCACGCGCGATGACCTGCTCGGCTGGATCGAGGAGCGATAGGAGGAACACGTGGCCGCGACGGCATTCGACGCGCAGGCATACAAGGAGACGACGCGGCAGCAGTGGGAAGACGCGGCTGAAGCTTGGCACCGATGGGGGCCGGAGCTCGAGGAGTGGCTGGGTGAGGCAACCGAGCTGATGCTCGATCTGGCCGACGTGCAGAAAGGGAACCGCGTGCTCGACGTCGCGGCCGGCGCGGGCGGGCAAACCGTAGCTGCGGCGCGGCGCGTCGGTCAGGACGGTGCAATCCTCGCGACGGACATCTCGCCGCGCATCCTCGACTTCGCCGCCACGGAGGCGCGGCGCGCAATGCTCACCAACGTCGCCACGCACGCAGTGGACGGCGAGGAGCTCGACGTCGAGGCGGACTCGTTCGACGCCGCGATCTCGCGGGTCGGCCTCATCTACTTCCCGGACCGGGAGCAGGCGCTCGGGCGCATCTACTCGGCGTTGCGGCCCGGTGGCCGCTTCGGGACGATCGTCTACTCGACGCCGGAACGAAACGGATTCTTCTCGGTGCCAGTCGGGATCATCCGACGTCGTGCCGAGCTGCCGCCTCCCGCGTCCGGCCTGCCGGGTCCGTTCAGCCTCGGCGCCGACGGCGTGCTCCAGGCAGAGCTCGAGTCGGCCGGTTTCACTCACGTGACGGTGCAGACGGTCGACGCGCCGGTGCGCATGCGCTCCGCCGCCGAGTGCGCCCGGTTCGAGCGGGAGTCCTTCGGCGCGCTGCACCAGATGCTCGCCGGCCTTCCCGACCACGAGCGGGCAGCCGTCTGGAACGAGGTCGAGGAGGCGCTCGGCCGTTTTGAGGGCTCGGACGGCTTCGTGGGCCCGTGCGAGCTCATCGTGGCGGCGGCAACCGCCGGGTAGCTCTCAGTAGCTCGCCGAAGGCGCTTCAGGGTCGAACCGGGAGCGCCTTCGGCCACACCCCGCGCGCGGCGCGGCGTGCCAGCGCAAGGCGAGCGTCGCGGCCTCACGGCTGATCACACTGACCTGCGCGAGCGTCCTGTCGCCCGGCCCGGCGACGGTGCGGGGTCAGCCGGCGTCGAGTGCCGCGACGCCGTCCTCCGCCTCGACGACGCAGCGGTCGAGCTCGGCGAAGGCGTCCGTCCACGTCTCGGCCTCGTGCAGGTCGACGCCGAGCGGCGCGAGCAGCTCCTGCGGCGAGCGGGAGGCGCCGTGGGCGAGGAACTCGAGATAGGCCGGTGCGAACGCCTCGGGATCCTCCCGGTAGCGCCGCAGCAGCAAGAGGGCGACGAGGTGCGCGAACGTGTACGCGTACGTGTAGAAGCGGACGTGGATGAAGTGCGGGATGTAGGACCAGCCGAGCCGGTAGCCCTCCGGCAGCTCGATCGACCCTCCGTAGTAGCTCTCGTTCCCCGCGATCCAGAGGTCGGCGAGCCGGTCGCGCGTCAGCGCCTTCCCCTCCCCGCGCAGGGCGTAGGCCTGCTGCTCGAAGCGGGCCATCATCGTCTGCCGGAAGATCGACGCCATCGCGCTCTCGGCGCGGTCGGCGAGGAGCATGGCGCGGATCGAGGCGTCCTCCTCGCGGTCGATCAGCCTCTCGACGGCGAGCAGCTGCGCGAACGTCGACGGCACCTCCGCGAGCGCGAGACCGGTGTGGTAGACGCGATAGGGCTGCCGTTCGAGCGAGAGCGTCCCGTGCACGACGTGGCCGAACTCGTGCGCGAGCGTGACGACGTCGCCGAGCCGGTCGGTGTAGTTGAGGAGGACGTACGGGAGCACGGTCTTGGAGACCGAGTTGCAGTACGCACCTCCGACCTTGCCGACGCGCGGCTCGGCGTCGACGTGCCCGGTCTCGAGACAGGTGCGGAAGATCTCGCCGAGACGGGGCGCGAACTCGCTCAGCGTCTCGTCGACCATCTCGACCGCCTCGGGCCACTCGACGCGCCGGTCGCTGCCGACGGGTGCGTACTGGTCGGCGAGCTGGAGCCGGTCGAGCCCCAGCACCTCGGCCTTGCGCACGAACCAGCGGCGCCCGAGGGGATAGTGCTCCTCGACGGACACGAGCATCGACTCCACGACGTCGCGGTCGAGCTCGTTGCTCTGGTTCGTCGGCCAGAGCGGATCGGGAATCCCGCGCAGCCGGTCGAGCGAGAGACGGTCGCCCACGAGCGCGTCGTAACAGGCTGCCTGCACGTCGGCGACCGGGTCGAGCGCCTCGTAGAGGACGTCGAGCGCCGCGAGCCGCAGCTCGCGGTCGGGATGGTGGACGTACGCGAGGAGCTGGTCGATCGTGTGCGGCTCCGGTCCCTCCCCGTCGTCGAACTCGACGACGAGCGTCGCCAGCTCGCGGCCGTGCAGCGACTGCCAGGCGGAGATCGCCGGCTTGCGGGCGTTGAGCGCCTGCTCCTCGCCCTCCGGCAGCACGTACGGCTTCTCCTCGCGCGCCACCCGCAGCCGGTGCGCGTACGGCGCGAGCTCCGGCGCCGCGAGCAGGGCCGCGGCCCGGCCGTCGTCGAGCGCGAGCCAGTCGAGCTCGACGAAGACGAGGCTGCTCTCGAGGTCGGCGGCACGGTCGCGGGCGAGCGTCGCCAGGTCGTTCGTCTCGGGGTCGGTCGCCTCGGTGTGCTCCCGCGCCGTCGCGTAGAAGTGGACGCGGGAGATGTCCTGGTACAGCTCGTCGAGCTCGTCGAGCAGCTCCCGCAGCTCGCGTGCCTCCGCCGACGCGACGGTGCCCCGGCGCCGCTCGGCGAAGTCGCGCGCCCGCACGAGCAGCTCGTCCCACTCGCGCCGCGCCTGCTCGGCGCCGGGCTCGAGGTCGGCGATGTCCCAGCGGATGCCCGCCGCGCTGAGCGAGGTGGCGACCACGGCGCCAGCCTAGCCGGGAGGGCTGGTACGCGCGGCCGCAGTACCGGCTACGACTTCGCGCCGTGCGCGAGCGCGTCGCGGACCTTCGCGACGAGCTCGGCCGTGCCGAGCCAGCCATCGGCCGCGACGTCGTGTGACCAGAGCAGCCGGCCCGAGCTCGAGACGAGCACGAGCCAGGGCTGGTCCTGCACCTGGTAGCCGTCCGCGACGCGTCCCTTCGAGTCGATGGCGACCGGATACGAGAGGGGATGGGGCAGGCTCGCCAGCAGTGTCTGCAGCGCGGTGGGCGTCGGCTCGACCGTGGCCTCGTCCACCGCCGTCAGGCGCGGCAGGCCCCGCGCCTTCGCCAGCGACTCGTAGCGGTCGAGCGCCTCGAGCTGCGCGCGCAGGTTCGTCGTCTCGGAGAGCCAGCTCGCGAAGAAGAGGTAGAGGTGCGGCGCCCCCGGGCCGAGCCGGATCGTCCCTCCGCCGGCGCGCGGCACGTTGAGCGTCTTCGTCGGCGGCACTGGCGCGACCGGCGCGGCGGGCCCCGAGGAGCGAACAGCCGGATGGCCGGGCAGGAGGCTCGCCGCCTCGCGGGCCAGGAGCTGCGCCTGCTGCTGCACCCCGGTGTAGGCCATCTGCACGAGATAGAGCTTGCGCAGCCGCCCCTGCGGGTCGATCGCGTACAGCGCCGGCGTGTGGTCGATCTCGCCGCGGGAGACCTGCGCCGCGATCCCGTACTCCCGCCAGACGCGCTTCAGCTGCGGCAGCGTCCCCGTGAGGAAGTGCCACGAGTGGAGCATGTGGTGCACGCGCGAGTAGTCGCGCACCCACTTCACCGCCGTCGTCTCCGGGTTCGCGGCGACCCCGAGGAGCTGCACCTGCGAGCCGGCGGAGCCGAGCAGCCGCTTCGCCTCGACCATTGCGGTCGTCGTCAGCGGGCAGATCGTCGTGCAGACGGGATCGTTGAAGGCGAGCAGCACGACCTTGCCCCGGAAGGAGCGGAGCGAGACGCGGTGGCCGAACTGGTCCCGCAGCGTGAAGTCCGGAGCCGAGCTCGAGAGCGACGTGCCCGGGTCGACCGCGGTGTTCGCGGCCGGCGGGATCCCGATGGTCGGTTTCGGCGTTCCGGACGCCGAATGCAGCCGGCCGATCAGCACGCCGATCCCCGCGCCGACCACGGCAGCAGCCAGCAAGACGGCGAGCGTGAGCTTCGACGACATCCCCTCAGATGATGCCCGAACGGGCTCTCGGCTCCGGTGGCGTCAGGTCCGCGCAGGAGCGGTGGCGACGCGGCCCACGCGCCAGGCGACGGCGGCGGCGACCCCGCCGACCGAGACGACGTCCAGGGGCCGCAGCCACCCCGCTCCGGCGTCGGTACCGGCCCCGATCCCGTGGGCCACCGCAGCCGCCCAGACGACGAAGGTCAGGTAGTGGATCCGGCGCCGGCGGGCGTGGCCGAGCCGCTTCCGGAGCAGGTTCGAGATGGCGACGGCCGCGAGGAGCTCGAGCGCGACGGTCCCGAGGTGGCGCCGGCCACCGACGGGCTCCTGCTCGACGGGGCGGGGTCGCCCCCGCCGAGCGAGGAGCCGCTCTGCCGGTGCTGGACGGAGGAGGACCCGCGAGCCTGCGACGCGCTGCTGCTGCTGCTCGACGCCGCAGTCGCGGGATGCCCGAGCCGGACGAGGGCGGGGACGACGGCGAAGCCCGTCGTGGCGGTGAGGGTGACCGCCCGCTTCGCGACGCGTACGCGCCTGCGTCCTGCTGCGACTCTCGTCTCTCCGGGCACGCGTCCAGTAAGCCGGACGAGGCTGAGAATCTCCTGTGCGCGAGCGAGGAAGACGGTGAGAGCTCGTCTCGGACCGACCACCCCGTCGACCGGCCGCCCCGCTATAGTGGCCCGCCACGCCGACAGCGAGCGGCCGCACGTCTCGA
Source organism: uncultured Gaiellales bacterium (assembly GCA_964602945.1). Lineage (GTDB taxonomy): Bacteria > Actinomycetota > Thermoleophilia > Gaiellales > Gaiellaceae > Palsa-739. Next base: position 1,561 of record CAZRTE010000064.1, on the reverse strand, counting down.
CGGCCGCACCCATCGACGGGAGCCTTTCCACCTCTCTTGCGGCCGATCCGCCTCATATTCGTCTTGCTCACGGTGGGCGCCGCGCTCGTCGTGGTGCTGCTCCGGCCGCTGCCGGCCCGGGCTGCGGCACGGGCCGGGCACCACGCCCATCCGCGGAAGACGAAGCCGAGGGGACGGCACATGGCGGTGAGGGCATCCCAAAGGAACGACCGGGTGGGACGCCGCATCGTCAGCTACGCGAGGCACTTCCTCGGCGTCCGCTACAGCTACGGCGGGACGTCGCCGCGCACGGGCTTCGACTGCTCGGGCTTCGTGCGCTACGTGTACGGCCACTTCGGCATCTCGCTGCCGCACTCGAGCTTCGCCGACCTCTGGCGCGGCCGCCGCGTCGGTCCGGGACACCTCCGTCCCGGCGATCTCGTCTTCTTCGACGGCGCGAGCCACGTCGGCATCTACGTCGGGGGAGGCCGCTTCATCGACGCGCCCCACACGGGCGCCGTCGTCCAGATCTCGACGTTGCGCTGGGCGGGCGGATACTCCGCCGCCCGTCGGCTGCGTGGCGCCTAGCCGGCCAGAGGCTTGATGTGAAATGGACGCCCGCGGAGGCCGCTCCAGGCCAAGCGAGGGTGGCTCGGCGGTCGCAGCGCAGGCTGGTGGCCTGCGCAAGGCCGACGAGACGGCCTTCGCGCCGCGCCTGGAGCGGCATTCGGCGCCGCGGGCTATTTCACATCAAGCCTCTAGTAGAAGCCCTCGCGCCGCCGGTACCGCTCGGTGCGTGCCTCCTCGTACTCGGCGACGTCGAGCTCCGGATCGGCGATCGCCCGGAGGATCTCGCCCGAGCTCGGCAGCGCGGAGCGGTCGACGTGCCGCGCAGGGTTCCACAGCTCCGAGCGCAGCAGCGCCTTCGGGCACTGCGTGTACGCCTCCTCCACCTCGACGCGGATGCCGAGCCGCGGCACCTTCCCCTCGACGGCGCTGTCCGCGAGCAGCTCCGGGTCGTCGACGATGCGCGCCCGCCCGTTGACGCGGAAGGTGTCGTTGACCCCGGGGATGAGGAAGAAGAGGGCGATCCGGTCGTCCGCGAGCAGGTTCGTGAGGGTGTCCGCGAGCTTGTTGCCGGGCCGGTCGGGCAGGAGCAGCGTCCGCTCGTCGAGGATCCGGACGAACCCCGGAGGATCGCCGCGAGGCGAGACGTCCAGGCCCCCGTCGGGCCGGCCGGTGGCGACGACGACGAACGGCGACAGCTCGACGAACCGGCGCGTGAGCGGGTTGAGGCGGTCGGCGATCTTGTTGCGGACGAGCTCGCTCGGCTCGCCGAGGATCTCCCGCAGCGCGGTCTCGTCCATCACCCGAACCGGGGCGGCCGCTTCTCCCGCACGGCGGCGACGCCCTCGCGCACGTCCGGCCCCGTCAGGTCGAGGAACTCGAGCGCGAGCGAGGCGTCGAAGATCGGCCCGGCGCTGCGCAGCCACTCGTTGAGCGCGAGCTTCGTGTGCGAGATCGCGGCACGCGAGCCGGCGGCGAGGCGGCGCGCCACCTCGAGCGCGCGCTCCTCGAGCTC
>CAZRTE010000063.1:0-14488 GCA_964602945.1 uncultured Gaiellales bacterium | reverse complement strand
GGGCTCGGGCTTCTCCTCCACGACCCGCATGCTCGCGAGGAACAAGGCGGAGCCGCCGAAGGTGACCGCGTCGGCGATGGCGACGACCCCGCCGCCGAAGGCGGCGTAGAGACCCGCACCGGCGAGCGGAGCGAAGATCCGGACTCCCTGCTGGGTCGACGAGAGGACGCCGTTCGCCTCGGCGAGCAGGTCCTCCGGCAGCATCAGGCGCAGCAGCGCCGAGCGTGCGGGGAAGAAGACCGAGCCGGCGACCCCGTAGAGCAGCGCCACGAGGTAGATCAGCCACGCGTCGCTGCGGTCGTGGACGAAGAGGAGCACGAGCACCGAGGCGCCGAGCAGACAGTCGGTGGCGATCATCAGCGGGCGGCGCCGCACGCGGTCGGCGAGCAGGCCGCCGAGCGGCCCGGCGAGGCTGCCGAGGCCGAGGACGAAGAAGACGAGACCGGCCTTGGCGCTCGAGCCCGTCAACGTCTTCATCCAGACCGCCATCACGATCCACATCGCGAAGTCGCCGGTCGCGGAGAGGGTCTGCCCGGCGACGAGGAGGCGGGCGTCGCGGTAGGAGAGGAGCTGCCGCATCAGCCTGCCCGGAAGACCCGCAGGTCGCCGCTCACGGTGCGGCCGCGGAGGATCACGGTCCGCTCGCCGTCCTGCCCGCTCGGCGGCTCGCTCGAGAGCGCGACCTCGGAGCTGAGGTCGCCGGACGAGGAGCCTGCGTCCACGTCGAGGGCCGTGCCCGGCACGATGCCGATCTCGACGTCGCCCGAGACGCTCGCGAAGCGGGCGTCGCCGTGCGTGAGCGCGTCGAGCCGGATGTCGCCCGAGACGGACTTCGTGTCGGCGGAGCCCGCGACCGGGCCCACGCGCAGGTCGCCCGAGACGCTCTGGACGGAGAGGTCGCCGCCGACGTTTCCGAGGTCGACGTCGCCGCTGACGGTCTTGATCCTGGCGTCGCCGCCGGTCTCGCCGCGGACCCGGACGTCGCCGGACACCGTGTTCAGGTCGAGCTCGGCGATGCGGCCCTCGATCTCGGTGTCCGCCGAGGCCGTCTTGACCTTGACGCCGGAGCCGTGCGGCACGCGGGCGCGCACGCGGATCCCGCCGCTGCCGAACACGTGGGAACCGAGGGAGATGAAGACGCCGAGCTTCGACTTCCCGCGCATCTCGACGACGAGCCGGTCGCCGTCGTGGCGGACCTCGACGTTGTCGAGCAGACGCTCGTCTCCGTCGACGGCGACCGTGGACTCCTCGCCGTCCGTCGTCTCCACCTCGATCGCGCCGGCAGGGACCGAGACGTCGAGCGTGAGCGGGAGCGGGGTGTGGAAGGTGTGCTCGGGCATCTCAGGCCACCTGCCGGCCGGTCGGGCGCCTGGCGCGGAGCCGGACCTCGGTTGCGGGAGGCAGCGGACGCCGGTCCGGGCGGGGCAGGCGGTCCGGCCTGGTCGTGATGTGGGGATCCGGGAACATGGTGCTCCTTTCAGCTGCGGCCGTAGCCCGTGAGACGGTTGCGGCTGCCGGACGAGGGACGCTTCGGCTCGACCGCGCGCTGGAGCGCCTGGACGAGCCACGTGTTGACAGAGGCGCTCTCGCGGGCGGCGGCGGACTCGATCCGCTGCTTCAGGCTCTCGGGGAGCCGAAGCGAGATCCGGGCCGAGAAGGCCTCGTCGACCGGTTCCGGCGCGCTGCCGTCCTCGCGGACGAGCACGAGCTCCGGGTCGCGGCCGGCGATGCGTACCTCGACGTGGGCCGTGTCGAGCTGCGCGTTGAGCTCGAGCGCGGCCTCGGCGAGGACGTCCTGGAGCCGCCGGGCGAGGGATGCCTCGATGGCGACCGAGACGAGCTCGGCGGCGCGGGCCGTCGCCTCGTCTCCGAGGGCGGCGACGCGGCCGAGGTCCTCCCGGAGCGCCTGGATGTAACCGTCGATCTGCATGGCTGCACTATGACATCAAAGTGACAGCATTGTCAAGTCAAACCGGCAGCAGAACGACAGCGGCCCGCACGAGGCGGGCCGCTGTCCGGATCGGGATCTGTCGCGGGGGCTAGATGACGCCGCAGGTTCGGGCCGTGCTCGGCCAGGGCGAGAAGCCGCGCACGCGCCAGGCACGTACCGCAGTCCAGATCTGCTCGAGCGGGCTCCAGTGATCCGCAGTTCCCTTGTGGCGCAGGAGCCAGCCGCCGTAGGAGGCCTGGAAGGAGAGATCCATCTGCAGGCCGCCCCAGTACGGCGCGCCCGAATCCGCCCAGCTCCCCTCGTAGCGGTGGATGCAGAGCCAGGCCGAGAGATCGGGCGGATGGTTCGCCCGCCGCCAGGCCGCGTGCTCGCGGCGGCGCCACTGGAGCGCGAGCTTGCGCAGCCGCGGGAGCGAGTGCGTCACTCGGCGCGCCTGCAGCGAGCGGGAGAGCCCGTGTGGCGGGCGGCCCTGGACCACCGTCAGCCAGCGCCGCGTACCCGCGCGGAACCGGCGGATGTCCCGGTTCCAGTGCGTGAGCATCCGCGCCTTGCTGCGCGTGCGGCCTGCCGAGTGGCCTTTCGCCGTCGCGCTGCTGCGGGTGTGAGAGATCTTGCCGGAGTGGGAGCCTGCTGCTGCCGAGGCAGCAGTCGAGATGCCCGCGAGCCCGAGAACGAGCCCGCAGGCGAGGATGGAGCGCCGCAAGTGGTTACACCCCCGTGGTCGATTGCAGGTCGGAGGCCGAGCAGGCGAGATGGCTCTGGGCGAAACGGCACCGCTCGGCGCGGCTTATGCGATCGTTGCTCCGAGGATAGAGACGGATTCGGCTGTCAGGCCGGTCCCCGGGAAATATTCACGTTTTCGTAACAGCGGCCCCAACCGTGCTGCGGCGCGGAAGACGAGCCGGTGCGACGAAGCCGGCGTAGAGCAGCACGACGCCGATCGCGATCCCGAGCGCGCTGCCCGCCGCGCCGAGGCCTGCGAGGCCGCTGCCGAGAGCCGCCGCTGCGATACCCGCGACGATGAGGGAGTTGCCGAGCGGACGGCGGCGAAGCGAGCGGAGCGCGACGATGACGACGGCCAGCGTTCCGGCCGCGTTCGCGAGGATCGCGAGCAGACGCGCCGGCAGGAAGGCGAGGTGGTCCTGCGCGGCCGGGATCCCGTGCGGCGCGAAGACCCCGTGGATCGGCATCGCGAGCGAGACGCCGACGGCGAGGCCGGCGTAGAGGAGGGCGGCCGGGGCGGCCCGGCGGCGGCCGGCGAGGAGGAGCGACCCGGTCCCGAGCAGCGGCGCCGTGAGGAGACCGCCGGCCACGTAGTAGACGCGGAAGGCGCGGCCGTCCCACCCGGCTGCCTCCCCCCAGGCGATCGCGGCCGCCGCGAGCGCATAGGTCGCGAGGCCGGCCGTCCAGGCGAGCAGCTCCGGCCGTCCGCTGGCCCGGTAGCGGGCGCCGAGCAGGCCCGCGAGCCGGAGCGCGAGGAGGGCGGCGGCGAAGGCGACGAGCGCGTCCACGGCTGAAACGTATGCGATGCCGCCCGACCGTTACCCTGCGGGCAGATGGCCGGGAAGCGGTACCTGTTCACTCCGGGACCGACTCCGGTCCCCCCGGACGTGCTCGCCGCCGCCGCCGCGCCGATCGTCCACCACCGCAGTCCCGACTTCCGCCCGATCTACGAGCGGGTCCTCGCGCGCCTGCGCGACGTCTGTCGCACCGAGAGCGACGTCCTGCTCTTCGGAGCCTCCGGAACCGGCGCCTTCGAGTCCGCCGTCGCGAACCTCGTCTCGCCGGGAGAGCCGCATCTCGCGGTGGCGGCGGGGAACTTCGGCGAGCGCTGGGTCTCGATGCTGACCGCCTACGGCGCCGAGGTCGACGTCCTCCGCTATGCGTGGGGGGAGACGCCCGTCGCCGGCGACCTGCGGGCGAGGCTCGCGGAGCGTGAGGCCAAGGCGGTCTGGGTCGTGCAGTCCGAGACGTCGACCGGGGTCGTCGCGGACGTGCGCGAGCTCGCGGAGGTCGCGAGGGAGGCGGGGGCGCTCGTCGTCGTGGACGCCGTCTCGAGCCTCGGCGCGGTGCCCTGCGAGACCGACGCCTGGGGCCTCGACGTCGTCGTGTCCGGGTCGCAGAAGGCGCTCATGTGCCCGCCGGGCCTCGGGCTCGCCGCGGTCTCCGAAGCCGCCTTCGCCGCAACGGGATCCTCGCCGCGCTTCTACTTCGACTGGGAGCGGACGCGGAAGGCGCAGCAGAAGGCGGACGCGCCGTTCACGCCGCCGGTCTCCCTCGTCGCCGGCCTCGACGTCGCGCTCGACCGCCTCCTGGAGGAGGGGCTCGAGGCTGCCTTCGAGCGCCACGTGCGCCTGGGCCGGGCGGCGCGCGCCGGGATCAAGGCTCTCGGCCTCGAGCTCTTCTCCCCCGACGAGGACCGCAGCGCCGTCGTGACCGCCGTGCGTGCGCCCGCGGGCATCGACTCGGGCGACGTCGTGCAGGGCGTCCGCGACCGCTTCGGGATCACGATCGCGAACGGCCAGGGAGAGCTGAAGGGGAAGATCTTCCGCCTCGGCCACATCGGCTGGTTCGACGTCTTCGACATCACCACCCAGATCGGCTCGGTCGAGCTCGTGCTCTCCGAGCTCGGCGCCGGCGTCGAGCGCGGCGTGGCGGTGACGGCGGCGCTCGAGGCCTTCGAGGCCGCAGGCGCCGGTCACGGCGGTGGTGCAGCCGAGCCCTCCCTGACGTGAGCGGTGCCCGCATCCTCGTCCGCGAGTCGATCGCCGACGCGGGCGTCGATCTCCTCCGCTCGCGCTTCGACGTGGACGTCGACTCCGAGAGCGAGCTCGGGGAGATCATCGGCCGCTACGACGCGATCGTCATCCGCTCGGCCACCAAGCTCACGGCCGACCTGATCGAGCGGGCGGAGCGGCTGAAGGTGATCGGCCGGGCGGGCGTCGGAGTCGACAACGTCGACGTCGAGGCGGCGACGCGGCGCGGGATCATCGTCGCGAACGCGCCCGAGTCGACGGTCGTCTCCGCCGCGGAGCACACCGTCGGCCTCCTCGTCGCCCTCGCCCGCAACATCCCGCAGGCCCACGCGGCGCTCAAGCAGGGACGCTGGGAGCGCAGCGCCCACGGCGGCATCGAGCTCGCCGGGAAGACGCTCGGCGTGCTCGGCTTCGGCCGGATCGGCCAGCAGGTCGCTCGTCGCGCCCTCGGCCTCGGCATGCGGGTCGTCGCGTACGACCCGTACGTGGCCGCGGAGCGCTTTCGCGAGCTCGGTGCCGAGCGCCTGCAGACGCCGGCGGAGGTGTACGGGGTGGCGGACTTCCTCACGCTCCACCTGCCGCTCGCGCCGGAGACGCGGGGCTCGATCGACAGGGCCGCCTTCGCCGCGATGCGCGACGGCGTCCGGATCGTCAACGCCGCCCGCGGAGCGCTCGTCGACGAGGAGGCGCTGCTCGAGGCGCTCCGCTCCGGCAAGGTCGCCGGCGCGGCGCTCGACGTCTTCTCGGCGGAGCCGTACACAGGTGCGCTGCTCGAGCTCGACAACGTCGTCGTCACGCCGCATCTCGCGGCCTCGACCGCCGAGGCGCAGGATCGCGCCGGGGTGATCGTGGCCGAGCAGGTGACGGCCGCGCTCGAGGGCGGTCTCGTCACGAACGCGGTCAACATCCCCACGATCGGCGCCGACGACCTCGAGGTGCTCGGGCCGTACGTCCCGCTCGCCGCGCGGCTGGGGCGGATCGTCATGGAGCTCGCCGACGGCACGGCGGACCGGATCGTGATCACCGCCTACGGCGGGCTCGCGGAGCACGACACGAGGCTCCTGACCGTGGCGGCCCTCAACGGCGCCTTCCAGGGACGCGCCGACGGGCCCGTGAACTACGTGAACGCCCCGCTGATCGCGGCCGAGCGCGGGATCGAGGTGCGGGAGGAGCAATCGGGGGCGGCGCGCGACTACACGAACCTCGTCCGCGTCGAGCTGCGCAGCGGCCGCTCGCGGATCCGTGCCGCGGGGACGACGATCGGCCGGGACAACCGGCCGTGGCTCGTCAGCGTGCTCGGCTTCGACATCGAGCTCGAGCTCGCGCCGCTGTTCGTGCTCTGCCGGTACGACGACAAGCCCGGCGTGATCGGCCGTGTCGGGACGCTCTTCGGCGAAGCGGGAGTCAACATCGCGGGTATGACGGTCTCGCGCAGCCGGCGCGGCGGCAAGGCGCTGATGGCGCTCACCGTCGACACCCGGCCCTCGCCGGAGCTCGTCGAGCGCCTCCACGGCGAGGGCTTCGACGACGCACGGGTGCTCGAGCTCGGTCCCGTCGCGGAGGACTAGTCAGACGTGAGGCGCTGGCCGGAGCCGGTGGAGCGCGTCGTCGACGCCCTGCGCCGTGCGGGCGTCGACGCCCGCGTCGAGGAGTTCCCCGAGGGGACGCCGACCGCGGGCGCCGCCGCGCGGGCCGTCGGTTGCTCGCGGGCGCAGATCGTCAAGTCGCTCGTCTTCGTCTGCGACGGCCTGCCGACGCTCGTGCTCGTGCCGGGCGACCGGCGCGCGGACGAGACGAAGGTCGCGGCCGCGGCGGGTGCGAAGGCGGCCCGGGTCGCGCGCCCGGAGGAGGTCGTCGGAGCGACCGGCTTCGAGCCCGGCGGCGTCGCGCCCATTCCCACCCCGGGACTCTCACAGGTGCTCCTCTCCCGCGAGCTGCTCGTCCACGACCACGTCTGGGTCGGAGCCGGCTCCGAGAGGCACATGGCCGGGCTCTCCCCGGCCGATCTCGTCCGCCTGACGAGGGCGCGCGCCGCGGATCTGACCGAGTGGGGAGAGTAGGATGGCGCTGCCGCTCAAGCGACAGAAGGGATCCGCTGATGCGTGAGACGAAGAAGATCTGGATGAACGGCGAGCTGGTCGACTGGGCGGATGCGACGGTCCACATCGGCACGCACGGGCTGCATTACGGCTCGGGCGTCTTCGAGGGAATCCGCGCCTACGAGACCGAGCGCGGCACGTCCGTCTTCCGTCTCACCGACCATCTCGAGCGTCTGCAGCGCTCGGCCCAGCTCCTCTACATGGACCTCCCGTACTCGGTGGACGAGCTGAAGGCGGCGACCTGGGAGCTGCTCGGCGCGAACGAGCTTCCGTCGTGCTACGTCCGGCCGATCGCCTTCTACGGCTACGGCGAGCTGGGCGTGTCGGCCAAGGGCAACCCGCTCGATGTCGCGATCATGTCCTGGCCCTGGGGCGCGTACCTCGGAGACGAGGGGATGCGGAACGGGATCCGCGTCAAGATCTCGAGCTGGCAGCGCGTCGCGGCGAACGTCATCCCGCATGCCGCGAAGGCGACGGGCGTCTACCTCAACTCGATGCTCGCCGTGGGCGAGGCCAACCGCGCCGGCTACGACGAGGCGATCCTCCTCACCCACGAGGGCAACGTCGCTGACGGCTCCGGCGAGAGCATCTTCCTCGTCCGCGACGGCGTCGTCTACACCCCCGACCTGTCGGCCTCGATCCTCGCCGGGATCACGCGCGACTCCGTGATCCAGATCGCCCAGGATCTCGGCCACCACGTCGTCGAGAAGCCCATCATCCGCACCGACCTCTACCTCGCCGACGAGGTGTTCATGGTCGGGACGGCAGCCGAGGTGACGCCGATCCGGGAGATCGACGACCAGGTCGTCGGCCCGCCGGGTCCCGTGACGCAGGAGCTCCAGCAGGCGTACCTCGACACCGTCCACGGGCGCAGCGACCGCTGGAGCCAGTGGCTCGAGTTCGCACCCGCCGCGAAGCAAGCGTGAGGTGAGACAGGAGGTGGAGCGCGTCCCGCTCTCGGGGCCGTACCTCGGCGAGCGGGAAGAGGAGCTCGTGCTCGAGGTGCTTCGCTCGGGCCGGCTCTCGCTGGGCCCGACGATCGACCGGTTCGAGGAGCTGCTCGCGGAGCGGGCCGGCGCGCCCTACGCAGCCGCCGTCTCGTCCGGCACCGCGGGGCTGCACCTGCTCAGCGTGGCTGCGGGGATCGGACCGGGCGACGAGGTGATCACCTCCCCGTACTCGTTCGCCGCGTCGGCGAACTGCTTCGTCTACGAGGGCGGCGTGCCCGTCTTCGCGGACATCGACCGGCACACGCTCAACCTCGACCCGGCCGCCGTCGAAGCCGCCGTCGGCGAGCGGACGAAGGCGATCGTCGCCGTCGACATCTACGGCTATCCCTGCGAGCTCGCGGAGCTGCGGGCGATCGCGGACCGGCACGGGCTCGCGCTGATCGAGGACGCGTGCGAGGCCCTCGGCGCGGCCTACCGCGGCGTGCCGGTCGGCGCGCACGGCACCTCCTGCGTCTTCGCCTTCTATCCGAACAAGCAGATCACGACGGGCGAGGGCGGGATGGTGACGACGCACTCCGAGGAGGAGTGGCGGCTGCTCCGCTCGCTGCGCAACCAGGGGCGGCCCGATCCCGGCGGCTGGCTCGAGCACGTCCGCGTCGGCTTCAACTACCGCCTGAGCGACATCGCCGCCGCGCTCGGGATCGGCCAGCTCGAGCGGTTCGACGAGATCCTGGCGCTTCGCGCTGAGGCCGCGAAGCGCTATGAGGGCCTCCTGCGGGACGTCGGCGGACTGGAGTTGCCGTCCCCCGATGACGCGGAGCACGTGCGGTCGTGGTTCGTCTACGTCGTCCTGCTCCCCGACGGCGAGACCCGCGAGCGGGTCATCGCCGCCTTCGAGCGCGCGGGGATCGGCTACAACCGCTACCTGCCCTCGATCCACCTGCAGCCGTACATGCGCGAGCGCTACGGCTTCCGGGAGGGGCTCTGCCCGGTCGCCGAGGACGTCTCCTCACGGTCTCTCGCGCTCCCGTTCTTCACCGGGATCGAGGCCGGCGCCCAGGAGCGCGTGGCCGAGACGCTGGCCGGCGTACTCGCGTGAACGTCGCATCGCTCGGTCGCGCGGAGCCGTTCGTCACGAAGGACGGGTCGACGATCCGTGAGCTGCACCACACGCAGGCGCAGAGCCTCGCGGAGGCGACGCTGGAGCCGGGGCAGGCGACGGAGCGGCACCACCACCGCCTGAGCGAGGAGATCTACCTCGTCACGAAGGGATCGGGGGAGCTGGAGCTCGACGGCGAGCAGCGGCACGTGCGCCCCGGCGACGCCGTGCTCATCCCCCCGGGCACCTGGCACACGCTTTCCAACGACGGTACGAGCGAGCTGACGATCCTCTGCATGTGCTCGCCGCCCTACTCGGACGACGACACGTTCTTCAGCTGAGCCACTCCACCAGCGTGCGCTCGTAGAGCGGCGCGAGCGTGCCGTCCGGAAGCGTCAGGTCGTGCTCGGCTCCCGGGACGACGACCACCTGCGCCGGCGGCGGCCAGGCCGCGACGCTCGGCGCGACGGGCGACGTCGAGTCCAGCTCTCCGTAGAAGGCCAGCACGGGCACCCGGACGGCGGCGAAGACCGGTCGGGGGTCGAAGTCCATCTCCGCGATCCACTCCTGCTTCGCCTCGTCGTCGAACACGGCCGGAGGGAGGTAGGCGAGCGGGAACCACGGCTCGTCGGCCGCCCCCGCGAGGTCGGGTGGCGGCCCGGCGTCGTGAACCCACGCCTCGAGCTCCAGGCGCAGCGAGGCCGCCCGCTCCACGACCTCCGGGCCCTGGCCGGCGAGCTCGAGCCGGCGCCTGCTCGCGTACCGCATCTGCTCCGCGGGCGTCACGCCGGTTGCGGCGATCGTGATCACGAAGGCGACGTCGCGGGAGAGCGTCGCGGCGAGCGGCGCCACCCAGCCTCCCTGGCTGAAGCCCCAGAGGCCGGTCCGTCGCGTCCCGAGCGCCGCGGCGACGGCGAGCGCATCGCGGGCCTGGGCCTCGAACCGGCCGCGCGTCGGCTCGCCCTCCGACTCTCCGTCTCCGCGCCGGTCGAACGTGGCGACGCCGATGCCGCGCGGCGGGAGCGTCTCGTGCAGGTGCCGGTAGAGCGGCGAGGAGTCCCGCGTCCCGTCGCTCGCGCCGTGAACGGCGACGACCGCCGTGGAGCCCGCCGGCGAGTAGCTGACCGCGAGCCCCTGGACGCGCAGCTCTTCCATGGCAGAGAATGATGACGATGGCAGAGCAGATGGTCTTCCTCGGCTTCGGCAAGTGGGCCCGTGCCGACCGCATCTACGCGCTCGAGCCGATCACCGGCGACGACCGCGGCGGCGGCCGGCGCACGCGCGTCTGGGTCGAGGGGATCCCGGATCCCGTCGTCGCGGCGCGCACCGAGCGGACGATCCTCACCGACATGGGGCAGGACTCGGCCGCGGGGAGCGCCGTCCTCGACGAGGCGCTCGATCTCGCGGAGCGCGTGGCGAAGGCCGTCGACGAGGGGCCGCTCGACCTGCGCGACCTGGGCCGCCGCGCCCGGCGGGTGCTCGAGAAGACGGCGAAGCCGCCCGAGCCCGAGCAGCTCTTCTGACGCGTCGGCCGTGGCAGGGGAACGCCTCACGCGCGCGTTCTTCGCGCGCTCCGTCCACGAGGTCGCGCCGGAGCTGATCGGGGCGACGCTGCTCGTGGACGGCGTGGGCGGGACGGTCGTCGAGGTCGAGGCGTACGACCAGGACGACCCGGCGAGCCATGCGTTCCGCGGCCGGACCACGCGCGTGGCGTCGATGTTCGGCCCGCCCGGCCATGCGTACGTCTACCGCTCGTACGGCGTCCACTGGTGCCTCAACCTCGTCTGCGAGCAGGAGGGGCGTGCCGAGGCCGCGCTCGTGCGCGCGCTCGAGCCGACGCACGGCCTCGCGGCGATGCGGGAGCGGCGCGGGGTGCAGGGGGAGCGCGGACTCTGCTCCGGCCCGGGCAAGCTGTGCCAGGCGCTCGGGATCACGCGTGTCCACGACGGCCTCCCGCTCGACGAGGCGCCGTTCGCGCTCCTCGCCCGCGAGTCGGAGCCCGCTCTCGCCGTCGGGCGGCGAATCGGGATCACCCGCGCCGTGGACGAGCCGTGGCGCTACGGGCTCGCCGGCTCCGCCTTCCTCAGTCGGCCCTTTCGATCTCTGCCAGGATCCTCCTGATGACGATCCGCCCGTACGGCACCTGGCCCTCCGAAATCGACTTCGAGACCATCTCCCGCGTGCCCGCGTCGCGGTTCGCGGCGCTCGACGTGGACGATGGCCGTGTCCGGTGGAGGGAGTCGCGGGCCGCGGAGGGCGGCCGCTCGGTCGTCGTGGAGTGGCGCGAGGGCGCGGTGCGGGACGTTCTCCCGCGGGGAGCGAACGCGCGCACCCGCGTGCACGAGTACGGCGGCGGCGGGGTCTGGTACCACGGCGACGCGGTCTTCTTCTCCGAGTTCGCCGACGGCCGGGTGCACCGGATCGACGAGCCGGGCGCCGAGCCGCGCCCGGTCACGCCCCCACCGGAGGCGCCGCATGCGCTGCGGTACGCCGACGGTCGCGTCACGCCGGACGGAGGTCTCGTCGTCTGCGTCCGCGAGCGGCACGGCTCCGGCGGCGTGGCGGGGGTGGTGAACGAGCTCGTCGCCTTTCCCGCGGATGGCTCCGCCGCTCCCGTCGTGCTCGCGTCCGGCTGCGACTTCTACGCCGCGCCGCGCGTGTCGGCCGACGGGTCACGGCTCGCCTGGCTCTCCTGGGACCACCCGCGGATGCCGTGGCACGGGACGGAGCTCTGGGTCGCCGAGCTCACGGCGGACGGAGGCATCTCGCAGGCCCGTCGCGTCGCGGGCGGGGCGGAGGAGTCGATCTTCCAGCCCGAGTGGTCTCCGGAGGGGTTGCTCCACTTCTGCACCGACCGCAACGGCTGGTGGAACCTCCACCGTCTCGAGCCCGACGGCTCCGAGCGGGCGCTGACGGAGCTGGAGGACGGGGAGATCGGCACCCCCGCGTGGGCGTTCGACATGCGCCGGTACGCGTTCCTCGACGACGGCCGCGTCGCCTGCGTCGTCACCCGCGCGGCGGTGGACTCGCTCGAGCTGCTCGACCCCGGCAGCGGCGCGCTCGAGCCGGCCGGCCCCGGCTGGACCGCGTACTCGACGACCGCGCTCGCAGGCGGGGACGGGAAGCTCGCGTTCGCGGCCTCCTCGCCGACCGCGGCGGCGGCGGTCGTCCTGTGGGATCCGGCGACCGGCCGGGAGCAGGTGCTGCGCCGCTCGCTGTCGGCCGAGCTCGATCGTGCCGGGATCTCCGTGCCGCGCGCGATCGAGTTCCCCACCGGCGACGGCGATGTCGCGCACGCCTTCTTCTACCCGCCTCGCAGTGCCGCGTACGAGGGGCCGGAGGACGAGCTGCCGCCGCTGGGCGTCCTCTGTCACGGCGGACCGACCGGCCACGAGTCGCCGAGCCTCGACCCGGTCGTGCAGTTCTTCACGTCGCGCGGCATCGGCATCGTGGAGGTCAACTACCGCGGCTCCTCCGGCTACGGGCGCGAGTACAGGCGCCGGCTCGACGGCCGCTGGGGAGAGATCGACTGGCGCGACTGCGTCGCCGCGGCGCGCTGGCTGGCCGAGCAGGGGGAGGCCGATCCGGAACGGACCTGGGTGCAGGGAGGGAGTGCCGGCGGCTACGTCGTCCTCTGCGCGCTCACGTTCGAGCCGCAGGCGTTCGCGGCCGGAATCAGCCTCTTCGGCGTTGCCGACGCCGAGGCACTCGCCCGCGAGACGCACAAGTTCGAGTCCCGCTACCTCGACGGGCTGATCGGCCCGTATCCCGAGCGTGCGGACCTGTACCGCGAGCGGTCGCCGATCCACTTCGCCGACCGGCTCGAACGCCCACTCCTGCTGCTCCAGGGCCTCGACGACGAGGTCGTGGCGCCGAGCCAGGCGGAGGTGATGGCCGAGGTGCTGGAGCGCAAGGGCATCCCCTACGCGCACATCGCCTTCGAGGGAGAGGGGCACGGGTTCCGCAGGGAGGAGAACATCAAGCGGACGCTCGAGGCGACGCTCTCCTTCCTGGGGCAGATCTTCGGCTTCGAGCCGGCGGACACGTTCGAGCCGCTCGAGATCGCCCATCTCTAGACTCGGCGCCATGCCGATCGAGGAGCTGACCCGGAACGCCGTCGACGTCCTCCCCGAGGGAGCGCTCGAGCGCAAGCTCGCGCTCGGCCGGCCGCTGCGCGTCAAGCTCGGCATCGACGTGACGGCGCCGCAGGCGACGCTCGGGAACGGGATTCCGCTCCAGCGCATGCGCGCGTTCCAGGACGAGGGGCACATGGGCGTGCTCATCGTCGGCGACTACACGGCCCGGATCGGGGACCCGTCCGGCCGCTCGGCCGAACGGCCGATCCTCGACCCGGAGGAGATCGACCGGATGGCGGCCCGCTTCTTCGAGTCCGCGTACACGATCCTCGACCCGGAGCGCACGGAGGTGCGCTTCAACGGCGAGTGGCTGAAGGAGCTCGACTTCGCGGGCGTGCTGCGCCTCACGCGGACGGCGACCGTGGCGCGGATGCTCGAGCGGGACGACTTCGCCAAGCGGTTCGCGGCGAACGAGCCGATCTCGGTCTCCGAGCTCCTCTACCCGCTCATGCAGGCCTACGACTCGGTGGCGATCGAGGCCGACGTCGAGCTCGGGGGCACGGACCAGCTCTACAACCTCCTCGCGGGTCGCGACGTGATGGAGGCATACGGGCTCGAGCCGCAGGTCGTCCTCACGACGCCGTTGATCAACAGCTGGGACGGGACGAAGATGTCGGGCTCGCGTGGCAACTACATCGGCCTGCTCGAGGCGCCGGAGGAACAGTTCGGCAAGGCGATGCGCTTCCCCGACGAGATGCTCCCGGAGCTGTACCGCCTCGTCATGGAGCAGGAGCCGCCGGCCGGCGACCCGATGGAGGCGAAGCTCGAGCTCGCCCGCTTCATCGTCGCCCGCTCGCACGGCGCGGAGGCGGCTCGCGGGGCGGAGCAGCACTTCACCAGGGTCGTGCGGCAGGGCGACGCACCGGAGGACGTCCCGGAGTTCGCCTTGCCCGCAGGGGATCCCGTCCACCTGCCGGCCCTCCTGGCCGACGCCTTCGGGATGTCGACGAGCGAGGCGCGCCGCCTGATCGGGCAGGGAGCGGTGCGGCTCGACGGCGAGCCGGTGGGCGAGCTGGACGTTTCGCGCGGCAGCCTCGCGGGCTCCGTCCTCCAGGCGGGCAAGCGGCGCTTCGTTCGGCTCAACGAAGCGGCTTGACAGCCCCTTCCACCCTGCTACACTTGCCCCGCTGCCCGAGAGGGTGGCGTGAAAAAGTCCCTGCAAACGAAAGAAAACGGAGCGCCTCAGGAGGATTCCCCGCAAGAGGAAGTCCAGCAAGTCCCGAGGCCTCTGGTGCGAGTAGAGGCTTTTTTCATGCCATCCCGAAGGCTCGGTCCTTGAAAACTCAACAGCGTGCGTTTACGTCGAGACGCCAATCCGGCTTCGGCCGGGGCGGCGAATCAACCTGTCAGGTCCTCCTCGGAGGACCGACTTTGAGCTCAAGCTCAAAGTGACGAACGTTGCTCCTTCGGGAGCAGCAACTTCTTCACGGAGAGTTTGATCCTGGCTCAGGACGAACGCTGGCGGCGCGCTTAACACATGCAAGTCGAGCGAGAACC
>CAZRTE010000062.1:0-14585 GCA_964602945.1 uncultured Gaiellales bacterium | reverse complement strand
GAGCCGCGAACCCATCGGTCGTAGGTTCGCGGCCACGCCGGACGGTCCTCCTCAGTAGGCTCGAACCAACCCAGTCGAAGGAGCACGAATGTCCGACACGACCTTGACCTGGCTCGGTCACGCCGCGTTCCGGCTCGACACGGCGGGCGGAAAGCGCGTCTACGTCGACCCGTTCCTGAACGGGAACCCGAAGTGCCCCGAGTCGGAGCTCGAACCCGAGCGGATCGACGTGATCGCCCTCACCCACGCGCACGGCGACCACGTCGGCGACACCGTCGACCTCGCGCAGAAACACGATTGCCCCGTCGTCGCGCTCGTCGAGCTCAGCATCTGGCTGAGCAAGCAGGGCGTCGAAGAGGAGAAGCTCCCCTCGCCGAACAAGGGCGGCACGGTCGAGCTGGACGGGATCAAGTTCACGCTCACGAACGCCTTCCACTCGAGCGGTACGCCCGACGGCTCGTACGGCGGCGAGCCTGCCGGCATCGTCGTCGAGACCGAGAACGGCACGAAGCTCTACTTCGCCGGCGACACGTGCGTCTTCGGCGACATGCAGCTGATCGGGCGCATCTACTCGCCGGACGTCGCCATCCTCCCGATCGGCGACCACTTCACGATGGGCCCACGCGAGGCCGCCGTCGCGCTCGAGCTCCTCGGCGTCAAGCGCTGCGTCCCCTGCCACTGGGGCACGTTCCCCCTCCTGACCGGCACGCCCGAGGCGCTGCAGGAGCTCGCGCCGGACGCGCAGATCGAGAGACTGAAGCCGGGCGATTCGGTGACGGTATGAGAGAGCGCTGGTGGGGCGCGACCGGCCGGCGGGCGCCGGAGCTCGCGGTCGAGGGAGATCCGGACGTGCCCGTGGAGGAAGCGCTCGTGCTCGACGGCGTCGAGGACCTCGCGGCGATCGCGGCAGCGTTCGAGGCGGGCCGGCCGGTCGTCGTCCGGGCGACCACGGCCGACGCCGTCCGCGACGCGCTCGCACGGCCCGAGGTCGCAGCGGTCGTCGTCCCGGAGGAGCGGCGCGACCTGCTCGATCTCGATCTCACGGAGCTGACCTATGGCTAGCCCCGTCGTCGCGACGTACTCGATCGTCGCCTGCGACCTCGAGGCGCGGCAGTGGGGCGTCGCCGTCCAGTCGAAGTTCCTCGCCGTCGGCTCGGTCGTGCCGTGGGCGGAGCCGGAGGTCGGTGCGGTCGCGACGCAGGCGTACGCGAACCCGCGCTACGGCCCGAGCGGCCTCGCGCTGCTCCGCGGGGGAAGCTCCGCGAGCGAGGTCGTGGAACGGCTGGTCGCCGAGGACGAAGGCCGCGACCAGCGGCAGCTCGGCGTCGTCGACGCGAACGGCGGCAGCGCGAGCTGGACCGGACCGGAGTGCAACGACTGGGCCGGCCACCGCACGGGTCACGGCTACGCCGCCCAGGGCAACATCCTCGTCGGCGAGGAGACGGTCGCAGCGCTCGCCTCCACGTTCGAGTCGGGCTCGGATCTGCCGCTCGTGCAGCGGCTGATCGAATGTCTCGCCGCCGCGCAGGCTGCGGGCGGAGACCGCCGCGGGCAGCAGTCTGCCTCCCTCCTCGTCGTCGAGCGGGACGGCGGCTACGCCGGCCTCTCGGACCTCCTCGTCGACCTCAGGGTGGACGACCACGAGCACCCGATCGAGGAGCTGCGCCGCATCTACGGCCTCCACCGGCGCCTGTTCGAGGTCAGCCCGCGCGAGGACTGGCTGCCACTCGAGGGCGAGCTCCGCACCGAGGTCGAAGAGCGGCTCGCGCAGCTCGGCCACGACTCCCTCGAGACGTGGGCCGGAGTCGAGAACCTCGAGGAGCGGGTGGACGGCAGCGACGCGATCGACCCGGTCGTGCTGGAGGCGTTGCGGGAGGAGACCTCCTGAGCGGCGGCTACGAGATCCTCTCCCTCGACGAGGTCGAGACTGCTCCGCACCGCGGGAGCAACCTCGTTCCCGTCCGCTACCTGCTCGGCTACCGCGCGGCCGGCGTCAACGCCTGGCGGGCGGACGCCGGTGGACAGCTGATCCCGCCGCACGAGGAGGACAGCGGGAACGAGGAGCTCTACGTCGTCGTGCGCGGGCGCGCGACGTTCACGGTCGGGGACGAGCAGTCCGAAGCCCCCGCCGGCACCCTCGTCTTCGTCCCGGCCGAGGTGTTTCGGACCGCCGTGGCCGAGGAGGATGGAACGCTCGTCTTCGTCGTCGGCGCCACCGTGGGCGAGGCATTCGCAGGCGGCGGCTGGGACACGTTCGCGGTGGCCGACGGACTCCGGCAGGCGGGCCGCGTCGACGAGAGCCGCGCCGTGATGCGCAAGGAGATGGAGGCCCGGCCCGAGTCGTGGGCGCTGCCGTACAACGCCGCCTGCCTCGAGGCGCTGTCGGGGAACGCCGACGAGGCGCTCGCCTTGCTCCGGCGGGCGCTCGAGCTCGACCAGACCGAGATCCACAAGTACCTCGCCGACGACAGCGACCTCGACAACATCCGCGACGACCCCCGCTTCCAGGAGCTGCTCGGATGAACCTCGCACACGTCGACGGACTCGACGCGATCGAGCTGCCGGAAGGCTTCGTCTGGCGGCCGGTCCGGAGGCACTTCGGCATCCAGGCGTTCGGGGTGAACGCGTACACGCCCGGCGCGAGCGGCCGGGTCGTGGAGGAGCACACGGAGGACTCGCTCGGACACGAGGAGATCTACCTCGTCCTGCGCGGCCGTGTCCGCTTCACGATCGACGGCGACGAGCACGACCTGTCCGCCGGCCAGCTCGTCTTCGTCCGCGACCCGTCGCTGCGGCGCGGCGCCGTCGCCCTGAGCGACGACGCAGCCGTGCTCGCGACCGGCGGCAAGCCGGGCCGGCCCCACGAGATCTCGGCGTGGGAGTACAGCTTTCCCGCCGTCCCGCACCTGCAGGCGGGACGCTACGAGGAGGCGAAGCGCCTGCTCCTCGAAGGGCTGGAGGCGAAGCCGGGCGACGGCGCGATCCTCTACAACCTCGCCTGCGCCGAGGCGCTCGCCGGCGAGCAGGACGAGGCTCTCGGACATCTGGCGTCGGCCGTCGCCGCCGACCCGCACCTCCTCGAGTCGGCCCGAACGGACGAGGACTTGGCCTCGATCCGCGACGATCCCCGCTTCCCCCACAAGTAACAGACTGTTACGAGCTGCCCGGGAAGCGCAGGAGCTTCGGCAATCGACCCCGACTTCTCGGCCAGGGCCGAGCTAGTAACAGACTGTTACTAGCTCCCCCGTCAGCGGGGATCGCCGGGGAGCCTGACCCCGGCGGCGAGACGGCGCAGCTCGGGCACGGGGTCGGCCTCGGGTCGCGCGACGAGCAGCACCGCTGCATGCCCTTCCTCCCGTACGAGGGAGTCGACGAGCAGCTGGAGGCCGACCGCGAGCGCGAAGGCCTTGTACGCGTGCTCGCCACCGAAGGGAACGAGCTGATCTGCGGAGGCGAGACCCGCGACGACGTCTCCCGAGGTGACGGCTCCCATCGAGACGTCGACGACGACAGGGTCGCCCGCGCTGCTCGGAATCCCGATCGCCAGCGGGTTCGTCCCCGTCAGCTTCGGGCCGCCCGCCGGAGATCCGAGCCGCCGCG
This sequence comes from uncultured Gaiellales bacterium, assembly GCA_964602945.1. GTDB lineage: Bacteria > Actinomycetota > Thermoleophilia > Gaiellales > Gaiellaceae > Palsa-739. Next base: position 10,985 of record CAZRTE010000062.1, on the reverse strand, counting down.
GCGAGGTCGTCGTCAGCACCGCGACGAGACCTCCGTTCGCGAGGCGCCGCACATGGTGGCTGAGCATCCCGGTCGGGGACGTACGCTCGCAGACGACGAGCCGCGCATGCGCCGGAGGACGCTCGAGCTGCGCCCGCGCGACCCGCGCGAGCACGAGGTAGCCGATCGCCGCATCGGCGTGCCACCGCTGGAACCCGTCCCCCTCCTCGAGCAGCCGGGGCTCCCCGGCCGGGTCGTAGCCTCCGAGGCCCTCGAGCCACGCGAGCCTCGCGTGGCCGTGGCCGGGCTTGCCCCGCCGCTCCGCGCTGTCGAAGTGCTCCCAGAGCTCGAGCGCGTCCGCCTCGCGGAAGCCGAGAGCCCGCAGACGACGGAGTCCCTCCTCAGCGTCCACGGCGCCTCCGGGCGAGCAGCGCCGCACCGATCGCGGCGGTGACGGCGAGTACCGCCGGAGGCACCCGCCGCCGGGCGTGCGGATACGCGCGATCGCTGAACTCGAGCACCGGCCAGCCGCGGTCCGCCGCCACCGTGCGCAGCTCGCGATCGGGATTGACGGCGACCGGATGCCCCACGGCCTCGAGAAACGGGAGATCGGTGTGGCTGTCCGAGTACGCGGTGCACTCGCCCAGATCGAGCCCCTCGCGACCCGCCAGCTCACGCACGGAGTCGGCCTTCGCCTCGGCGTGGAGCGCGCGTACCGCCCGACCGGTGTAGCGACCGTCGTGCACCTCGCAGACCGTGCCGAGCGCGCCGTCGAAACCGAGATCCTCGGCGATCGCCTCCACGATCTCCTGCAACGTCGCGGAGACGACGTAGACCCGCTCGCCACGCGTGCGGTGCTGCTCGACGAGCCGCAACGGCTCGGCATAGACGAGCGGCCGCAGAACGGGCTCCATCGCCTCGGCGACGAGCGTGCGCAACTGCGCCGGGGTGTAGCCCGCGAGGATCCTCAGGCCGTCCTCCGCCGCGCGCCGCACGGCCTCGTGACCCGCGCCGCGCGCGACGAAGAGGAGCTGCCAGGCGGCCGCATGCAGGAGCTGCCGACGCGAGATCAGGCCACGCTCTCGGAACGAGCCTGCGAGCGCGAGCGCCGAGGAGCGGCGAAGGAGCGTCCGGTCGAGGTCGAAGAACGCCGCCGCGGCCACGCCGGGTGCGCCGGTCAACCCACGAGCGGCAGCGACTTGACGATACCGCCGCTCTCGCGGCGGAGCGTCTCGATCTCCTGGGCGACGGCGACGATCGCCTGCGCCGACGGCGCCTCCGGCTGGGCCGACACGACGGGCACGCCGGCATCCCCCTGCTCGCGCAGTGCCGGGTCGAGCGGCACCGTCCCGAGCAGCGGGACCCCGAGCTCGCCTGCGAGCTCCTCGCCGCCGCCGCTTCCGAACACGTCGCCCGACATGTTCTCGACGACGCCGAGCAGGCGCATGTTCGTCTTCTGGGCCATGGCCGCGGCGCGCGCCGCCACGTCCTGGGCGAGCTTCTGCGGCGTCGTCACGACGAGGACCTCCGCCCGCGGCAGGAGCTGGCCGAGCGAGATCGAGACGTCGCCCGTGCCCGGCGGCATGTCCACGACGAGGACGTCGATCTCGCCCCAGTGCACGTCGGTGAGGAACTGCTCGAGCGCCCGGTGGAGCATCGGGCCGCGCCACATCACGGGCTCGTTGCCGTCGAGGAAGAAGCCGATCGACATCAGCTTCAGGTCGTCCTTGACGGGCGGGACGATCAGGTCGTCGACCGCGACGGGCCGCTGGCGGATGCCGAGGATGTGCGGAATCGAGTGGCCGTAGATGTCGGCGTCGAGCACGCCGACCGAGTGGCCGAGCCGCGAGAGCGCAACCGCGAGGTTCGCGGCGAGCGACGACTTGCCCACGCCGCCCTTGCCGCTCGCGACTGCGAGCACGCGACAGCCCGACGGCAGGCGGATCACACCCTCCCGCTCGGGCGTGCCGCCGCGCAGCTTCTGGGTCAGGGCCTGCCGCTGCTCGGGCGTCATCACGTCGAAGGACAGCTCCACGCCGGTCACGCCCTCGACGCCGGCGAGGGCACGCTCGACCTGCTCCTCGAACGAGTTCCGCAGCGGGCAGCCCGCGACCGTGAGGACGATCGTGAGGGCGACGACGCCGTCGTGGATCTCGACGTCGCGCACCATGTCCAGCTCCGTGACAGGCCGCCTCAGCTCGGGATCGATCACCTGTCCGAGCGCCTCGAGCACCGCTTCGCGTGTCGGCGTCACAAACCGAGGGTAGCGACTGGCGCCGGGCTCAGGAGGAGCCGGGGCGGACGCGGCGAAGCGCTCGCTCGATGGCATCCGATTCCACCGGCTGGCCGGTGCTCGACGAGCGTGCGCCGGTCGTCCGCTCGGCGCGAGGCACGCGCCGCAGTCCGCGACGTCCGGGCTGGGCGCTCGCCGCGCTCGCCTTCGTCTGCGGCGGACTCGTCAGCGCCGCCGGCTTCTCGATCGGCTGGCGCCACCAGGCCCAGCAGGGAAACGAGGCCCAGGCCGCGCTGGCCTCCGCAACGGCCCGGAACCACTCGCTCCAGGCTTCACTGGCGACCGCGCGCGACGGCGAGGCCAAGGCACGCCTCGCCGAGAAGCGGGCCCGGACGGCGCAGGCTGCGGCGGAGGCGTCCGCCACCGCCCTGGCCGGCGCGGCGGCGACGCTCGCGAAGCAGGCCACGGCCTCGCATCACGCCGCCGGCACGGTCTCCGGCAACGCGGGCGCGCTCACCTCCTCGACGGCAAAGCTCGAGAGCGAGCTCAAGACGCTCGAGACGTATCTGACGACGACGCCGACCGGCCAGCTCGACGCCGGCTACATCCAGAGCCAGACGACCTATCTCACGCGCCAGCTCTCCGCGCTCCAGGCAGCGAGCGGCAGCGTCGGCACCGCCGTCACCGCATTCGACGCCGCGGCCAAGAAGCTGGCGCAGCGGGCGACCGCACTCGCCGCGGGCCACTGACCATTCCGCGCCGGCGTCGTCTAACTGTCCGAATGGGGGTTGTCCTCTTCGGATGCCTCGTGCGAGGCTCTTGCCTGCGATGAGGGGACTGCTCGCAGGCACGCTCGTGACGGCCGCGCTCCTGCTCGGAGCCGCGCCGGCGAGCTCGCGCGCCGCGGGAGCCGGCCAGGCTCCCATCCTCGGCATGGTGCCGCACGCGGGAGCGACCACATTCCTCCCGAGCGTCTTCGGCGCGGCCGGCTACGGCCCGCTCGTCTACCACGGCGGCCCGACATTGCGGACGAACGACGTCTACGCCATCTACTGGATCCCGAGCGGCTTCCAGGTCAGCGCGGGCTACGTCAGCCTGATCAACGGCTACTTCGCGAGCGTCGCCGCCGCGAGCGGAACGTCGGGCAACGTCTACTCGACGGACACGCAGTACTACGACACGACCGGCCCGATCGCCTACCAGTCGACGTTCGCCGACTACTACGTCGACACGCACGCGTTCCCCGGGAACGGCTGCGACGACGGCAGCGACCCCGTCTGCCTGACGAACGAGCAGCTGAAGTCCGAGATCCTCCACGTGATCGCGACGAAGAACTGGCCGATCGCCGCGACGAGCCTCTTCTTCATCATGACGCCCGACCAGGTGGGCATCTGCGCCCAGACCAACGTCTGCACGACGAACACCTTCTGCGCCTACCACAGCGCCTTCTCGGACTACGGGGGCAACTGGTCGTCGTACGCGGTCGAGCCGTACGACGCGACGATCGGCGGGGGAGGCGCCTGCTGGGACGGCCAGTCGCCCAACGGCGACGCCGCCGACGCGACGATCAACACGATCAGCCACGAGCACAACGAGGCGATCACGGACCCGACGGGGGAGGCCTGGTTCGCGGAGGACGGCTCGGGCGACGAGAACGGCGACCTCTGCGCCTGGAACTTCGGGGCGGCGCTGGGAGGCGCCCCCGGGCATTCCTACAACCAGGTCATCAACGGCCATTACTACTGGCTGCAGACCGAGTACAGCAACGACGGCGCCACGTGCCTCCAGCGGTACGCGCTGCCGAATCCGCCGCCGACGAACGCGGCGCTGCCCGCGGTGTCCGGCGTCGCAGCGGTCGGCCAGGTCCTGACGACGACGGTGGGAACCTGGACGGGATCGCCGACGGCGTACGCCTACCAGTGGCAGGAGTGCACCGTGGACGGCACCGGCTGTGCCGACATCCCGGGGGCGACCGGCTCCTCGTACCAGCTCGGCACGAGCGACGCCGGGCACACCGTCCGCTCGAAGATCGTCGCGACCAACGTCGGCGGCTCCTCGATCCCGTCCGTGTCGGTACCGACTGCCGTCGTCGTCGGGGTCCCGGCGAGCACGGCACAGCCGGCCGTCTCCGGCGTCGCCGCCGTCGGCAAGGAGCTCTCGGCGACACCGGGGAGCTGGAGCACCGCGGCCGCCTTCAGCTACCACTGGCTGCGCTGCCATCCGAACGGGAGCAGGTGCACGACGATCGTCCACGCGACGAAGTCGCGCTACAAGCTCTCCGCCGCCGACGGGGGCCACACGCTCAAGGCGCAGGTGAGCGCCACGAACGCGGCGGGCACGACCACCGTCCTCTCCGCGCACACCGCCGTCGTGGTCGCCGTCCCGTCGGTCAGGAAGAAGCCGAAGCTCGCCGGCCAGCCGAAGGCCGGGCACCGCCTGCGGGCGAGGAACGGCATCTGGCGCGGCCCGCCGGCGCGGTACCGCTACGCATGGCTGCGCTGCAACGCCCAGGGCCGCGCGTGCCGGCGGATCGAGGGCGCGAGGTACGTCAGGTACCGCCTCAGGAAGAGCGACGCCGGACACAGGCTTCGCGTACGCGTGATCGCGCTGAACGCGGCCGGCAAGGCGAGGGCGACCTCGGGCCCGAGCCGCGTCGTGTCCTGACAGCCCTACGCGAGGGCGCGGGCGATCCGCGCGCACACGTCAGGGGTTCCCGCTGCGACGACCCGCGAGCGCTGCTCGAGATCGAGCGGTGCCGCACCGAAGGGCTCCTCGACGTCGAAGAGCTCGACCGGGAGCCCGAGCTCCCGGCAGAGGAGCTGTGCCGCCGCGATGTCGACCGACCGCGCCTGCTTGAGCGAGCACACGGCGTCCACCCGGCCCGCAGCGAGGTGGCAGAGGGAGAGCGCGAGCGAGCCCATGATCCGGAGCCGGTAGGCGAGCGGCTCGATCTTGGGGGCGTCGCGCGCCACGAGCGCCGTCCTCGTCGCCTCGAAGGAGAGGATCTCGACCTCGTCCTTCGGACGCACCGCCCCGAGCCGCTCACCGTCCAGGAAGGCACCCTCGCCGCGCCGCGCCACCCACTCCTCGCCCGAGCCGAAGTCGTGCACGAAGCCGAAGTGGACGTCGTCCATCGTCTCCCCGTCGGCGACCGCGATCGAGACGGAGAAGAAGGGGATGCCGCGCTTCGCGTTGAGCGAGCCGTCGATCGGGTCGACGACGACGACCGGCCCGTGTCCCTCCAGCCGACCGACCTCCTCCGAGACGACCGTCGCGCCGAGCTCGCGGAAGCGGCCGAGGATCGCCTCCTCCGCGGCCCGGTCGACGGCGGTCGTGTCGTCGCCGCCGAGGCCGAGCCCGACCACCGGCTCCCGCTCGGCTCGCGTCGGCAGCCGCGCGAGCACGCCTTCGACATCGGCGACCGCCGCGCGGCAGAGCTCGAGCCAGTCGCTCAACGTCCCGCTCCGGGCGGCGCCGTCGCGTCCACGCCGCCGGCGAGCGGCAGGAGCAGAAGGCCGGACGTGAGCTTCGGGTAGAAGAAGGTGCTCTTCTGGGGCATGACGTCGCCACGGCGCGCCACGGCCCAGACGTCCTCGATCCGCGGCGGGCGGAGCAGGAACGCAGCCTCGGCCCCGCCGCCGTCCACCGTCGCCACCGCCTCCTCCCGCCGGGGCGTGTACGTGACGCCGGCGGGAGCGGCGCGCTCGACGATCTCGGGGTCGAGGCCGTCCCCCTCGAGCAGCTCGTACCGGCCCTGTCGGTAGAGGACCGGGCCGGGCAGCGTCTCCGCCGGCGGGTCGATCGGCGTCCCCGCAGCCGTACCCGCGGACTGCGCGGTCCGGTGCGTCGGGAAGATCGTCAACCCCTCCTGGCCGGTCGGCACGACGACGGCGAGCAGCCAGGTCGATTCCTCCGCGCCGTCCTCCGCGTGGAACGCGAGTGCCGTCTCGTAGCGGTGGTGTCCGTCCGCGATCAGGAGCTGCGCGTCGCGAAGCTCCTCGGTCAGCGCGTCGCCGAACTCCGCGCCGAGCCGCCAGAGGCGCGAGACGACGCCGCCCTCGTCGACCTCGAGCTCCGGCTCCTGCAGGCCGTCGACGTCGATCGTCCCGTCCCAGAGCAGGAAGATCGGCTCGAGCTGGGTGCGGGTCGCGCGCAGCAGGCGCAGCCGCCCCTCCTTCGGGCCGGCGTGCGTCCGCTCGTGCGGCAGGACGATGCGCTCGGCGTACGGCTCGGCGCGAAGCGCGGCGACGAGCCCGGCGCGGCTGCGCGCGACCCCGTCCGGGCCGACGTACTCCTGCACGAGCCACCAGTACGACGGCTCCCGCTCCTGCACCAGGATCCCGCGCGCCCGCCAGTCGGCGAGCAGCGCCGCCGCAGCCTCCTCCGACTCGGGAAGCGTCAGGTGGACGACGTTGTGCGGGCTCCGCTCCTGGAGCTCTTTCCGCTGCTCGTCCCCGACGACGTCGTACGGGGGTGCGACGAGCGACTCGAGCGGCCCTGCGGCAGCCTCGTCATAGCGAAGCGCACGAAATGGTCTGATCGCCGCCACGAAACCGACGGTACCAACGTCACGACCTCGGCTCCTGCGCCTCCCGCGGCCGGGCAGGTGCCCCCGTCCGTCGGCTTACACTCCCTGCCGTGACCGCGATCGCGGAGCTCGAGGAGAACCGCACGATCGACGGCGTCTACGCGGTCGCGCGCAAGGAGCGGCTCCGTACGCGCAGCGGCGCCGCCTACCTCGCGCTCGAGCTCGTGGACGCGAGCGGCCGCATCCCGGCCCGCGTCTGGAACGACGTCGACCTGCTCGACGGACGCTTCGGCCCGGGCGACGCCGTGCGGGTGCTCGGCCGGGTGGAGCGGTTCCGCAACGAGCTCCAGGTCGACGTGCGCACGCTCGAACCGGCGGAGGGCGTCGATCCCGTGGCGCTGACACCCGGCCTGCGGCGCGACGTGGAAGAGCTCGAGGGCTTCCTCGAGTTTCTCGTCGGGGAGATCCGGGACGACGCGCTGCGCAGCGTCGTCTCGCGGGCCCTCTCGGCAGCGCCGCTGCGTGCCTATCCCGCCACGCCCGAGGGCCATCACTCCTACGCCGGCGGCCTGCTCGAGCACACGGTGGGGGTTGCGACGCTCTGCCGCGAGCTGAGCCAGATCCATCCACGCCTGCGCGGCGACCTCCTGCTCGCCGCCGCTCTCGTCCACGACGTCGGGCGCACGCGCGAACTCGGCCCGGCCCCGGTCTTCGCCCCGACGCAGGAGGGCCGGCTGCTCGGTCACGTCCACCTCGGGCTACGAGCACTCGAGCAGCTCGACGCGCCCGCCGAGCTCCTCCACGCCGTCGCCTGCCACCACGACGCGCGCGCGGCGCGCACCGCGGAGGCGGCCGTTCTCTACCACGCGAACCAGCTCGACAGCGTCGCGGCGACGCGGCCGGTCGAGTAGGCCCACCTCCTCCTCCTAGCGGCGCCGCCGCACCTCCTCGAAGTCGAGCTCGCGCTCGATCTGCCGCGCCTCGCCCGCGGAGAGCTCGCCGCGCCGGGTGAGCTGCGCGAGCATCTCCCGCTGGGCGGCGATCAGCTCGCGCCGCAGCCGCGCGTAGTCGCCCTGCGACACCCAGTCGTCGCGCTCCGGCTCCACGTGTGCGGCCAGCCGCTCCGCCTGCTGCTCGTAGATCTGCCGGGTCGCCTCCACGACCTCGGCTGCGGCCCAGTCCTCGCCACGCAGCTCGTCGAGCCGGTCGAGCGCCGCCCGCGCCAGACGCAGGCGCGCCTGTGCTTCGGCCCGGCCCATCCCCTCGGTCCCGTGGAAGCCGAGCGCATGCAGGAGCCACGGCAGGGAGAGTCCCTGCACGAGGAGCCCGGCGAGGATGGTCGTGAAGGTGAGGAAGAGCAGCAGCGCGCGGTGCGGCACCGCACCCGTGATCGAGAGCGCCGCCGCGAGCGAGAGCGCGCCGCGCATACCGCTCCAGCCGAGCACGATGCGGTCACGAGTCGGTGAGACCTCGCGCCAGGAACGCGAGCGGGTCAGCGCCGCGACGAGATACGGCACCGTGAACATCCAGAGCATCCGGACGCCGACCACGACCCCCGCCGTCAGCAGGGCCCACCAGACGAGCTGCCACCACGCGTAGTGGCCGAGCGCCCCGATCACCGACGGGAACTGCATCCCGAGCAGCACGAACAGGATCGCGGTGAGGAGGAAATCCAGCACCTCCCAGAACGCCGACGACTGGAGCCGGACGTGCGGCTTGAAGATCCCGCCCGCATGCCAGCCGAGGTAGACACCGCAGGCGACGGTGGCGAGCACGCCCGAGACCTGCATCCGCTCCGCCGGCAGGTAGGCGGCGTACGGGGTCAGGAGCGACATCAGGATCTCGATCTCCGCGTCGTGCACGTGCCGGCGGATGCGCTCGACCACCCAGCCGACGACGAGCCCGAAGGCGACGCCGCCGCCGGACAGCTGGACGAACTCGACGAAGGCATGGGGGACCGAGAAGCCGCCCTCGCTCGCGGCCGCCACGGCGATGGTGAAGGCGACGAGCCCGATCCCGTCGTTGACGAGGCTCTCCCCCTCGATCACCGCCTGCAGGTGCTCGGGCGTATCGAGCTTCCGGATGATGGCGGTCGCGGCCACGGGATCCGTCGGACCGAGCACGGCTCCGAGCACGAAGCCGGCACCGATGCCGACGGTGCCGATGGCCGCGGCCACCACCCAGCCGACGGCGAACACCGTCGCGAGCACGAGCCCGAGCGCGAGCGTCAGGATCGGCACCGCCTGCGCCCGCGTCTCACGCGGCGACGTGAAGAAGGCAGCGTGGTAGAGGAGCGGCGGCAGGAAGACGTAGAAGACGACCTGCGGCGGCAGGCGGACGTGCTCGACCCCCGGCGCGTAGGCGACTGCCAGGCCGGCGAGCACGTAGAAGACGGGCGCCGGCACCGGCGAGATCCGGGCCAGCGAAACACCTGCCAGCGCGGCCACCGCCACGGCCAGCGGAACGAGGATGGACAGATGCACCTGACGACTCCCTCCTCATCTTGACTGGTACGGCACCCGCGGACCGGGCTACCTGTCCCGCGAGGACGTGTCCCGGTAACAGTTACCCGGACAGGTCCACCCGGGCCAGTGGTCAGACGTTGAAGCGGATGTTGAGCACGTCCCCGTCGGCCACGACGTACGTCTTGCCCTCGAGCCGCTGCTTACCGGCCCGCGCGGCCTCCGCATGGCCGCCTGCCTCGACGAGGTCGTCCCAGCGCACGACCTCGCAGCGGATGAAGCCGCGCGCGATGTCGGTGTGCACGGTCGCCGCGGCCTCGAGCGCCGTCGCGCCTCGCGGTAGCGTCCAGGCGCGCGTCTCCTTCTCGCCGGCCGTGAAGAACGTGATCAGGTCGAGCGTCTCGGCGAGCCTGCGCACGATCTCGCCGAGAGCGGACTCGCCGCCGTCGCGGAACTCGGCGGCCTCCTCCGGCGACAACTCGGCGAGCTCCGCCTCGAGCTCGAGGTCGATGCCGCCGGATCCGTTGACGAGCTCGAGCAGCGGCTTCGTCGTCAGAGGCTCGAGCTCGGGTGGCAGCTCCCCCTCCCAGTCCGCCAGCGTACGGCCGGCGTCGAGGTGGGCGAGCAGGCGCTCGAGCTCGGCAGCCTCCGCCTTGACGCGGGCATCGCCGGACTTCGCCTGCTTCGCGACCCGCTCGAGCCTCCGCTCGACGTGATCGCGGTCGGCGACGAGGAGCTCGAGCTTCAGCGTCTCGAGGTCGTCGGCCGGAACCCGCGTCCCGGAGAAGCCGTCGAGGACGACGAGGAGCGCGTCGACCTGGCGCAGGTTGCCCAGCAGCTGCGGCCCGGTCCCCGGCACGTCGACCACCCGGATCGCCGCCGGGGTCACCTTGCGGGCGCCCACGGTCGCCGCAACCCGCTCGAGCCGCTCGTCGGGCATCTGCGCCATGCCCACGTGCTCCTTCCCGGAGCCGTGCGTCTCCGCCCGCGTCAGGGCCCGGAAGAGCGTCGTCTTCCCCGAGGCCGGCAGGCCCACGATTCCCACCTCGAGCGCCACGCGCGGAGGCTAGTCGTCCTCGGCCCCGATCTGCTTCTGCAGGGAGGCGAGGGCGCGGTGCTGCAGGGACTTGACGGCCCCCTCGGACTTGTCGACGATCGCCGCGACCTCCGCGTTCCTGAGGCCGAAGACGAACTTCAGGGTCAGCACCTGCTGCTGCTCCGGCGAGAGCCGCTCGATCAGCTCGAGCATCGACTCGCGACCGAGCGTCTTCAGCGCCGCGGCCTCGGCCGACGGCTCCGCGTCGCCGGGCGGCTCCGGGACCTCCTCCTCCGGCTGCCAGCGGCGCTGCGCCCGGAAGTGATCCATGGCGAGGTTGTGCGCGATGCGGAACAGCCAGGCCGAGAAGGGCGCCGAGCGCCACTTGAAGCTCCTGATCTTCTCGAGCATCTTGAGGAACGTCTGCGTCGTCAGGTCCTCGGCGTCGTGCCGGTTCCCGACGCTGACGTGGAGGTAGCTGTAGATCCGGTCGAAGTGGATCAGGTACAGCTCCTCGAGCGCGTCGCGGTCACCCCGCTGTCCACGCTCGACGAGCTCGCGCACGTGCTCGGCCGAGTCGCGCGCAGGCGTGCGCCCTCGAGAGGTGCTCATCCGGATCGATCTCCCCGCGCGCGCGGGAGAGCTAACGCGGCAACCGCGCCGTCCGCTCTAGCCGAAGCCGACCTTGCCGGCCCGGACGATGCGCCTGTAGTAGGCCACGTGCGAGACGGCCACGTGGAGGGGGCC
>CAZRTE010000061.1:0-15152 GCA_964602945.1 uncultured Gaiellales bacterium | reverse complement strand
AGGCGCCCAAGCCAGCCGCGATCGCGACTCCTGCACCCGCGAGCGCAGCCACGATGACAGCCGCGACGAGCACCGGCCGCCAGCGGCGCTCTCGACCGGGCCGGCGGGCGATCAGGCGGCCGCGCCGCACCTCGCGGCGAGCATCAGCGCGCTGGAGCACGTCGGCCCAGTCGGCGCGCCTGCCGTCGGCGAGTGGGAGTATCCGCTCCAGCTCGGAGATGATCAGTGGCTCCACGTCCATCATCGCTCGACCTCCTCCAGACTTCGGCGCAACGCCTGATGCGCTGAACTCAATGTCGCCGACACCGTCCCCACCTCGATCCCGAGCGCCTCAGCGATCGAGCGGTAGTCGAGATCGGCGTAGTAGCGCAGATAGATGACCAGCCGCTGCCGCTCCGGCAGTGCAGCAATCCAGGCGCGAACCCCAGACTCGTCCGAGGCTCGACCATTCGCACTCGCAAGCTCGACAAACCCCGAAGCCTCGCGCCGTGTCACACGGCGACGACGGGCGGCCAAGGCGGCATTCAGGACGATCCGCCAGACCCATGCTTCCAACGGCCCATCGCCTCGAAACGAACGCTGCTCGCGCAACGCCTGGGCGAAGCCCTCCTGCACCGCATCATGGCCGCCAGCCTCGTCGCCGAGGATCGCCGTGGTCAGCCGCAGAAAGTGAACGTACCGGCCCCGGTAAAGAGCTTCGACCTCGCGGGTGAGCGGCCTGGTTCGCGCCATCACCCAAACGATGCACCAGACGCCCGAGTTTGTTTAGTCGCCTTGCGGTTCAGGGAGCACTGCGGAACGCTCGCGCAGCCGAGCGATCAGTCGTCTGCAAGTCTGGATGGCGCCTCCCTCGCGCGACGGTACTTCGGGGCCGGTTCCGAGTAGGGGTTGAGGCAGGCGTAACCTTTTCGCGAGCGCGACGCTCTTAATCGGTGTAGTGGGGACTTCGATTTCCCGGGAAGCGATCGAGTGTGCGTACCGTGACCACGGCACGCAGTTGTGGCGAGGCGTCTACGCCTTTTCGGGCGGACGGGCGGACATCGCCGATGAGGCTGTGGCTGAGGCGTTTGCCCGAGCGCTTGAAGGCTCGGGACGAATCCGTTCTCTTCTGCCCTGGCTGTATCGAGTCGCGTTCCGCCAGGCGGCCAGGAGCCTCAAAGAGGACCGAGAGCGGCGCGACGCTTCTTCCGATCGGCTAGAGCCAGATACCGCCGACGGCGATGCGGCGGCTGCTTCGCTCGGCGCGCTCGCGCTTCTGACACCGCGGCAGCGCGCTGCCGTCTTTCTCTTCTACTACGCGGACTTCTCGATCTCGGACATCGCGCAGGCGACCGGATCGACGAGGGTCGGCGTCCGCGTCCAACTCCACCGCGCACGTGAGGCATTGCGCCGCCGCTACGGAAGCGCGGCCGCGATGCGCGACGCGTGGGCTTCACCAGGAGGCACTGATGAGCGTGAACTGGTCTGACGAGCTGAAGGTTCTGAGTCGGGTCGGCCCCTCGCGGGATCTTTGGCCGGACGTGCTCGCCCGCGCCGATTCCCGTCGTCGCGCCCCGCTGGCCACTGGCCGATCCGTCGCGATGTTCGCCTGGACGCGATCTTCGCGACGGCGCACCGTTGTTGCCGTAAGCGTCGCGGCGCTCACGTTGGTCGGCGCCGCCTCAGCATTCGCCTACCACTTCCTCGGCCCCTCGCCTGGCTTCACCGCCGGCCTGTCGTCGCTCAACAACCTGCCGACGGCCCCCTGGCCGGCGAGTCTCCCGAGAGGCGCCCTGAATAGTGAAGCGAGTGCGGCCGGTCTTACACCAGACGAGGCCGCCCAGCGCCTGCGTCTCGTCCAAAGCGGACTGTCGCTTGGTTCCGAGGCTGTAGGCACCATCAACCTTTATGCCTTTGCCGGGAACTCCGGCACGGGCTGCCTCTTCATCACGGGCCCTGACGCGGGCGCGATCTGCCTCCCCACCTGGATGACGAGCAACCCCGCACTCGACGGCTACGCCGCAGCGATCGCAGGCGGCCGCTCGATGCACACGCCTGGCCCCGTCGCCGTCTACGGACTCGTAGCCGACAACATCAGCGCCGTCGAGGTCGCTATCAATGGAGCAACCCACAATGTTCCGATCGTGAACAACTCGTTCTATGCCGACTACGACGGGATCGTGAGCACCGACAGGATCGAGCTCACACTCCAGTTCGAGGACGGAACCACGAGGACGACGCACCTGCCGAATCCCTACGCCGAATGACATCCCGCGACTCTCCCCCAAGGCGATCTGCGACCCGGTAGACGGGCGCGTCCGCCTTTCCAAGCCGAGCTAGCGTCAAGGGACGTTCCCGAGCACTCGCGCAGGCCAGCGTCGTCCCTTCAGAGGCGATAAGACCACAGCGCATGTGGGCTCGCCGTTGGGGCCGCGAGGCCCTGGCGGGTCTACTTGCCAGGGCCTCGCCTCAGCAGGAGCAGGCCGTGGGTGAGGCTCGAGCTCAGGGAGTCTGCGGCTGCTCGGGTGGCGTTGCTCGGTTCGTGGCGGTGGCCTATGCGTGGGCCGCGTCCGGGGCGCGGGTCTCGAGCCCCCAGGGGTTGTCGACGGCGATCTTCCAGCTGCCGTCGGATTGGCGGCGGGCGATGCCGGCGGTGCGGTCCGACATCTCGATCGGGTTTCCTTCGGGGTCGTGGCCGCTCAGCGTCCAGTGGTTTTGCAGCAGTGCGATGCCGTCTGCCTCGAAAGCGTTGTGCGGTTCGAGTTCGAAGTTGTCGGCGAGCTGGAGGAAGCTGCCCAGCAGCTCGCGGATTGCGGTCTTGCCGCTCACGATCTCGCCCGACTGGGTGAGGAAGATGGCCGCCGGGTCGTACAGCTCGAGCAGCCCGTCGAGGTCGCCGGCGCGGAAGCGCTCTGCGAAGAGGCGATGGACGTCGTTGGGGGTCGTTGCGGTCATTGGTGTCTCCTGTCTGTCTGGTTCACGGGTACGCGTCGGAGCATCGCGCTGTAGCCGAGCGGAGACATCGGCGACCCTGCCCATCTTTCGATTCGGGCCTCGAGCCCGGCTCAGGTTTCCGTGCTCGGGGCGACGAGGTCGTGCTCCAGAGCGAAGAGCGCGGCCGCTGCGCGGCTCGAGATCCCGATCTTCCCGTAGATGTGCTGGACGTGATGGTCTGCGGTGCGGGGCGAGATGGTCAGGCGCCTCGCGATCTCCCGGTTCGAGCATCCGTCGGCGACGAGACGCAGCACCTCGATCTCGCGCTCGGTCAGGCCTGCGGGCCGGAGGTCGTGGCGGCGGCGACCCGATCGACGCTCGCCGGCCGCCTCGAGAACTGCGGCGACGGCGTCGGCGTCGAGCAGGCCGGCGCGGGAGGCGCCGGCGAGTTCCGCGGCCGCCTGATCCGGCCGCCGCGCGGGGCGATGCGGCCGATGCTGGCTCATGGCCTGGAAGGCGTCGGCCGCGGCGAGGATGCGGCTGGCAACGGGGATGTCATTCCCCCGGCAGCTGCGGTGATAGCCGGACCCGTCCAGGCGCTCGTGGTGCATTCCGGCGATCCGCGCGATCGGCTCGAGCGCGCCCGAGCTGCTGAGGATCCTCTCCGAGTAATAGGGGTGCATCCGGACCTGCTCCCACTCACCGGCGGTCAGCGGCCCCGGCTTCTCCCAGACGGCGTTGGAGACGCCGACGCGACCGAGGTCGTGGAGAAGAGCCGCCAGCTCGAGCTGGGCGCACGTCGCCCGATCCAGACGGAGCCGATCCGCCGCCGCGCATGCGAGTTCCGAGACAGCGCTCGAATGCCCATGCGTATGGGGCGTCTTCAGATCGGTGATGTCGCCGAAGGCGCGGGCGACGTCACGGAGCTCCAAGCTCGCCGTCTCGATCACCGGCTCCGGCTCGATCTCGAGGATCCGCTCACGGGGATCATGGGTCGCAACCTCGTCCAGAAGCCCCGAGGCGTTGGCCCGAAACGCGTCGACCAGCGACGGGTCGAGCATCCCACCAGCCCGCCGCCTGAGCGCCTCCTCTGCACCTGCGGCGCCTCCCAGCTCGTTGAACAGCGCCGCATCGGTCGCCAGGCGCGCGATCCGAGCCGACAGAGCGATCTCCTCTCCCGCGAGCCCTCGAGGCGCGCCCCCGCCGTTCCACCACTCGTGCACCTCATACAGCGCCGCCTGCACTCCCTCGCCAAGGCCGATCCGGCGAGCGGTCGCCCGTGCCACCTCACACGACCCGGTGTCGAACCGCTTCCCGAACGCCTTGCCTCGCGCGACCAGGGAGGCCGCAACCCGCACACGAGCCCGCCGCGGCATCCCCCTCGTCGCCTCCGGGATCATCGTCGCGAGCAGATCCCTCGGATCCGCGAAATCGGTCCTGGCCGCAGCCCGGTTGACCGCGAGATCGTCACCGAAAACCGTCGTCGCCTCGTGCGCAAGCGCGGTACAGCCGACGTGGAGCAGAAGAGTCACATAGAAGGTGTCCGCCACCTCCTCCTCCGGCCTCCCGAGCCTGCGGGCGAGCGCAGTACCCAATACACACGCCCGCATCGCCGTCTCAGGCGGCAATCCAAACCCCATATCCGCCACGATCGACAGCCCACCCAGGAGATCGGCCAACCTGAGGCGAGCATCCATCCAGCCGATTCTCGCAGCCACGGCCGGCCCCAGACGTCGCCCTCCATTTGTCTTGCGGGAGGACGTGGCATAAGGTCGCCGGAGGGATGGCGCACGACCGCCGGCAGATCGAGGACCTTGCCGCCGGTTACACCGAGGCCTGGTGTAGCCAGGATGCGGCCCGTGTCGCGGCCCACTATGCGCCGGGCGGCATGATCGCCATCAACGATGGCGAGCCGGCCGCAACGGGCAAGTGGGTGCGGGTTCCGGGCTTCGAGGAGTGGAGGATCGGCGCGGACGGGCTCATCGCGGAGTCGCGCGGCCGGTACGACCAGGTGGAGTACGACCGCCAGCTCCGCGAGGGAGCCGGCCCGACCGGCTGAGCAGCCGGCGAACCCCGATTCGGCTTGCCCGCAGGCGCCGCTCAGCCCGCCAGCGCACGGAGGGCGGCAACCGCGTCGTCTATCGCGTACACGGTCGTCCCGCAGGACTCGATCGCGCCGCCGACGAACAGGTTCATCCCGCCGGCGACGACGCCGCGCTCCCGGCGGCGCTCGAGGCGGAGGTCGGTCGCGATCGCGACGATCCCGCGATACTGCTCGCCGCCGCTGCGGACGAGCTCGGCGAACATGCCGATCTCGCAGGCGGTGCCGTCGTCGCACATCGGGCCGTCGACCCACGCGACGAGCGCGTTCGCCGACCGCAGGCCTTCCGTGTCGACGCGGTAGACGTCTTCGAGCGAGACGTCTGCGAGCTGCGGGAAGTTCTCATGCGGGACGAAGCAGTCGAAGCCCTCGTCGCGCAGCCGGGCCGAGAAGGCATCGAGCCAGAGTCGTTCGGCTTCGGAGAAGAGCGGACCGGCGACGTAGACGCGCACGAAGCCTGACGCTACCGGCTCCGTGCCGGGCCCGTGAAGAAGGCGTGGGCCGCCTCCAGGCCCCACTCGTAGAGCTTCTCGGCGTCGGCCTGCGTCAGCTCGAAGTCGGTGGTGGCGATCTCGTGGGTCGGGATGCTCACCGTCGAGTTTGCGAAGTGCTTCAGCTGGTGGCGATCCCACGCCTCCATCGAGGCCGAGAACATCGCCTTCAGCAGCGGCAGCTCCCACAGCGGCCGCGGGATCTTCCGGTAGGGCGTTCCCTCCCTCGCGCTCGCGCCCGCGTGCAGCCGGAAGCCCCAGGTCGGCCGCACCGGCCGGGCCGGGTTGTCGAAGAGCCAGATCGGGAAGTTCGAGAGCAGGCCCCCGTCGACGACGTAGTGGGGCTTCCCCGCGCGGCGGAGGACGACGGGCGTGAACAGGAACGGGTAGCTCATGCTCATCCGGATCGCGCGCACGACGGGGAAGCTGTCCTTGTGCAGCCGCGCCCCCTGCTCGTCCTCGTAGTCCGGCAGGTCGTCGGGGAGGACGACCATCCGTCCGCCGGTCACGTCCGAGGCGATCGCGTGGAGGCGATAGCGGGCGCGCTCGTACACTTCCCCCGGGACGTCCGGAAGCTCCGAGTGAGGCGGCAGGTCACGGCGGCGGACGTCGGCGAAGGTCAGCTCCGTCTTGCCGAGCTCCTGGGCGAGCGGTGATGCGGCGAGTTGCTCGCTCAGCCACTCCTCGAAGTAGCGTCCAGGCGCCAGGCCGCGCAGCCGCGCGACCGCGTTCCAGACGCCGCCCACCCACCTGCCGCCGAAGCCGCAGTCGGCGAAGCGGGAGTACTGCGCCGCGCCCATGATCCGGCGCAGCCCGGCCGCGTCGTAGCCCGCGACGAGGAGTGCCGCCACGATCGCGCCGGCCGAGGTGCCGGCGACGTTCACCCATTCCCGCACCCCCGCGTCCTGCTCGGCGGCGGCGAGCGCCCCGGCGAAGGCGATCCCCTTGACGCCGCCTCCCTCGAACACGCCGTCCGCGCGAAACCGCTCGTCGACCGCCATTCGCCTGCACCTCCCGAGCGCCGGGGACGTGCCGCAGACCGGCCGCGAGTATCCCACCGGGCGCCGCGGCCCGCAACATTCGCGTACCGTTCGCCGCGTGAGCGCCATCGACGTCGGAGCGGAGTTCGGCCCCTCGTCCTGGATCGAGGTGCCGCAGGAGCGGATCCAGGCCTTCGCCGACGCGACGGGCGACTACCAGTTCATCCACGTCGACCCCGAGCGGGCTGCGGCCACCCCCTTCGGCGGGACGATCGCCCACGGCTACCTGACGCTCTCCCTCCTGCCGGCCATGTCGTACGAGGTCATCCCCCACGAGGATGCGGACGGGATGGCGCTCAACTACGGGCTCGACCGCGTCCGCTTTCCCGCGCCCGTCCCGTCGGGCTCGCGCGTCCGCGGCAGCTTCCGCGTGGACACGATCGACGAGCAGGACTGGGGCCGGCAGGTGACGATGACCGCTACGGTCGAGCGTGAGGGCGGCGACAAGCCCGTCTGCGTCGCGGAGGTCGTCTACCGCTACTACCGCCTGCCCGGCGCGTAGCAGCACCTTCCCTCCCCTGGATCCCAGATAGGGAGAGTTTCCGCCAACTTCGGCGTAAACCCCGCCTCGGCTGGTACATTTGGGATCCGAAATCGCCATCACACGCGGAGGGGAGGCCCATGTCGCAGGAAGCTCGGATCCAGCAGGAGGCCGCACAGCTCGAGTCCGACTGGCGCTCGAACGAGCGCTGGCGCGGGATCGTGCGCACGTACACGGCGGAGCAGGTCGTCCGGTTGCGCGGCTCGGTCGCTCCGGAGCACACGCTCGCGCGGCTCGGTGCGGAGCGCCTCTGGGAGCTGCTCGCGCGCGACGAGCCGGTTCGCGCCCTCGGCGCCCTCACCGGCGGGCAGGCCGTGCAGATGGTGCGCGCGGGACTCGAGGCCATCTACCTCTCCGGCTGGCAGGTCGCGGCCGACGCGAATCTCGCCGGCGCGACGTACCCCGACCAGAGCCTCTACCCGGCGAACAGCGCGCCCGCGCTCGTCCGCCGCCTGAACAACGCCCTGCTCCGGGCCGACCAGATCGACTGGGCCGACGGCCGCAACGGGACGCACTGGCTCGCCCCGATCGTCGCCGACGCCGAGGCGGGCTTCGGCGGCCCGCTCAACTCCTTCGAGCTGATGCGGGCGATGATCGAGGCCGGCGCCGGGGGCGTCCACTACGAGGACCAGCTCGCGTCCGAGAAGAAGTGCGGCCACCTCGGCGGCAAGGTGCTCGTCCCGACACGGCAGTTCGTCCAGACGCTCAACGCGGCGCGCCTCGCGTCCGACGTCTGCGGCGTCCCGACCGTCCTCGTCGCGCGCACCGACGCGCTCTCGGCGGCGCTCCTGACGAGCGACATCGACGAGTACGACCGCGACTTCGTCACCGGCGAGCGCACGGTGGACGGCTTCTACCGCGTGCGCGACGGGATCGACGCCGCCATCTCGCGCGGGCTCGCCTACGCCCCGTACGCCGACCTCGTCTGGTTCGAGACGTCGCTGCCGGATCTCGGCGAGGCGCGGGAGTTCGCCGCGGCGATTCACGAGCGCTTCCCCGGCAAGCCGCTCATGTACAACTGCTCGCCCTCTTTCAACTGGCGCAGGGATCTCGACGACGACGCGATCGCCACCTTCCAGGACAAGCTCGGCGAGCTGGGGTATCGCTTCCTCTTCATCACCCTCGCCGGCTTCCACTCGCTCAACGCCTCGATGTTCGACCTCGCCCGCGGCTACGCGGCCGAGCAGATGCCCGCGTACGTCCGCCTGCAGCAGCACGAGTTCGAGCTCGAGGAGTTCGGCTACACGGCCACGCGGCACCAGCACGAGGTCGGCGCCGGCTACTTCGACCTCGTCACGCAGGCCGTCGACCCCGAGAGCGAGACCCTCGCGCTCAAGGGCTCGACCGAGGAAGCGCAGTTCACGACAGAGACGGCAGCATGAGTGCCGTGTCCGATGTCGAGGTCCTCGCTCCGGCGGACGAGGATGTCCTGACCCGCGAGGGGCTCGAGCTCGTCGCCCGGCTCCACCGGGAGCTGAACCCGCGCCGGCGCGAGCTGCTCGAGCGCCGGCGCGAGCGGCAGGCGGGGCTCGACGCCGGCGCGCTGCCGCGCTTCCCGGCGGAGACGAAGGACGTCCGTGAGGGCGACTGGGGCGTGGCCGGGGCGCCGGCCGACCTGCGCGACCGGCGGTGCGAGATCACCGGCCCGGTCGACCGGAAGATGATGATCAACGCGCTCAACTCGGGCGCCCGCGTGTTCATGGCCGACTACGAGGACGCGTTCTCGCCGACGTGGGAGAACGTCGTCGAGGGGCAGCGGAACGTCACCGACGCCGTCCGCCGCGAGATCGCGCTCGAGACGCCGGACAAGACGTACCGGCTGAACGACGAGATCGCGACGCTCATGATCCGGCCGCGCGGCTGGCACCTGCCCGAGCGGCACGTGCTCGTCGACGGCGGGCCGGTCTCCGCCTCGCTCTTCGACTTCGGCCTGCACATGGCGCGCAACGCGCGCGAGCAGCTCGAGCGGGGCAGCGGGCCCTACTTCTACCTGCCCAAGCTCGAGTCGCACCTCGAGGCGCGACTGTGGGCCGACGCGTTCACGCTGGCCGAGGAGGAGCTCGGGATCCCGCACGGCACGATCCGCTGCACCGTCCTGATCGAGACGATCCTCGCCGCGTTCGAGATGGAGGAGATCCTGTACGAGCTGCGCGACTGGGGCTGCGCGCTCAACGCCGGCCGCTGGGACTACATGTTCAGCACGATCAAGAAGTTCCGTGCGCGCGACTGGGTACTGCCCGACCGCATCCAGGTGACGATGACCGTGCCGTTCATGCGCGCGTACACGGAGCAGCTCGTCCGCGCCTGCCACCGCCGCGACGCGCACGCGATCGGCGGCATGGCGGCGTACATCCCCTCCCGCCGGGACGCGGAGGCGAACGAGCTCGCGCTCGGCAAGGTGCGGGAGGACAAGGTGCGCGAGTCGGGCGACGGCTTCGACGGAAGCTGGGTCGCGCACCCCGATCTCGTGCCGGTCTGCACCGAGGTCTTCGACGGCGTGCTCGGCGAGCGGCCGAATCAGGTCGAGCGCCTGCGTGAGGACGTCGTGCCCGACGAGGCCGCGCTCCTCTCGATTCCGGACACTCCGGGCGAGATCACCGATGCCGGCGTCCGGACGAACGTCTCGGTCGGCGTCCGCTATCTCGACTCCTGGCTGCACGGAGTCGGGGCGGCCGCGATCGACAACCTGATGGAGGATGCCGCGACCGCCGAGATCTCCCGCTCGCAGATCTGGCAGTGGGTGCGGCACGGCCGCGTCCCGGAGGAGCGCGTGCGCGAGGAGCTCGCGGCCGTGGACGCCGGTGACGAGGCGAAGGGGCTCTTCGCCGCCGTCGCGCTCTCGGAGGAGCTCGAGGAGTTCCTGACCATTCCCGCCTACGAGCACCTCGACTGATCAGGGCAGCAGCCGACCTGGACTCGGAACGTGACACTCGATACCACCAAGGCCGACGACATCGCACTCGTGATCGAGGAGGCGATCGTCTCCGGCGAGCTCGAGCCGGGCACCGTCCTCCGCCAGGAGCAGCTCTCGGAGCAGTTCGACGTCTCGCGCACGCCGATCCGGGAGGCGCTGCGGCGCCTCGCCGCGCTCGGGCTCGTCTCCTTCGTCCCGAACCGCGGTGTCCGCGTGCGCACGATCTCGCGCGAGGAGCTGCACGAGGCGTTCATGGTGCGGGCCGAGCTCGAGGCGCTCGCGACGGAGGTCGCCGCCGCGAAGATGACGCCGGGCGACCTCGCAGAGCTCGCGGCCGCCGAGCAGCGGTTCGCGACGGTCTCGACGGATCTCCGCGCGCGCGAGCCGGGCGAGGCACGCCGCTCGATCACCGGAGACTGGGTGCGCGCGAACCACGCCTTCCACGACGTCATCTACCGGGTGGCGGACCTGCCGTTCGTCGAGCAGCTCGCGAAGAGCGCGCGCCGCTCCTTCTCGGGCCCGGCCGTCTGGGCCCCGGGCGACCACACGATCGACGGCCTCTACGCGAAGAACGCCGAGGAGCATCGCGCGATCCGGCAGGCGCTCGTGGCCGGCAGCAGCGAGGGCGCGCGGGCGCTGGCCCACGACCACGTCCTCTCCTCCTTCCACCTGCTGGACGCGATCCTCGAGCAGGTCGGCACCCAGCCGCGCGACTGGCAGAGGACGCGGGCGGCCGGCTAGCTCGGGTTCGGCGCCTGGTCGCTGCCTGATCCCGCATACGATCGGCTCCGTATGGAGATGGAGCCGCTGTACCGCCCGCAGGGCGTCGAGGAGCGCTGGCAGCAGACCTGGGAGCAGGAGGGTCTCTACGGAGCCGACCCGGACGCCTCCGGCGAGACGTACGTGATCGCCGTCCCGCCGCCGAACGTGACCGGCGCGCTGCACATGGGGCATGCGCTCAACGGCTCGATCCAGGACGTGCTCATCCGCTGGCACCGCATGCGCGGCTTCCGGGCGCTCTGGCAGCCCGGCTACGACCACGCCGGGATCGCGACGCAGGCGGTCGTCGAGAAGGAGCTGCGCAGGGAGGGGCTGTCGCGGCTCGAGCTCGGCCGCGAGGCGTTCCTCGAGCGCGTCTGGGAGTGGCTGCACGCGACCGGCGGGACGATCATGAGCCAGTTCCGGCGGCTCGGCTGCTCCCTCGACTACGAGCGCGAGCGGTTCACGATGGACGACCGCTACGTCCGCGCGGTGATGCGCTTCTTCGTCCACCTCTACGAGCGCGGCCGGCTCTACCGCGACAACCGGATCGTCAACTGGTGCAGCGACTGCCGCACCTCGATCTCCGACCTCGAGGTCGAGCACATCGACGTCGACGACGCGCTCACGTATGCGCGCTACCCGTTCGCGGACGGCGACGGGCACGTGACGGTCGCGACCGTACGCCCGGCGACGATCCTCGCCGACGTCGCGGTCGCGGTTCACCCGGAGGACGGTCGCTACCGGGACTTCGTCGGCCGTGAGGTGGTCGTGCCGGTGGTCGGGCGTCGCGTGCCGGTGATCGCCGACGAGCGCGTCGACCCGGAGTTCGGCACCGGAGCGCTGAAGATCACGCCCGGCCACGACCCGACGGACTTCGAGATCGGCCGGGATCACGGCCTGCCCGAGCCGTCCGTGATCGGCTTCGACGGGCGCATGACCGGTGAGATCCCGGAGCTCCTCATCGGCCTGACCGAGGAGGAGGCCGGCGACTATGTCGTCGAGTGGCTGCGCGAGGAGGGCCTGCTCGAGCGCCGGGAGAGCTACCGGCACGCGGTCGGCCACTGCGAGCGCTCCGGCACGAGGATCCAGCCGCTCGTCTCGCTCCAGTGGTGGTGCGCGATGGACGAGCTCGCGCGGCCCGCCATCGAGGCGGTCGAGTCCGGCCGCGTCGTCTTCCACCCGCCCGTGCACAACCGAGTCGCGCTCGACTGGCTCCGCTCGATCCGCCCGTGGAACGTGTCGCGGCAGCTCTGGTGGGGCCATCAGCTGCCGATCTGGTACTGCCCCGACGGCCACGTCACGTGCGCCGAGATCGAGCCGGCCGCGTGCGCCGAGTGCGGCTCGGGCGAGCTCACGCGCGACCCGGACGTGCTCGACACGTGGTTCTCGTCGGCCCTCTGGCCGTTCGCGACGCTCGGCTGGCCCGACGAGACGCCGGAGCTACAGGCGTTCTACCCGGGCGACGTCAACTCGACGGCGCGCGAGATCATCTTCCTCTGGGAGCTGCGGATGGTCATGGCCGGGCTCGAGCTGCTCGGCGAGATCCCCTTCCACGACGTGATCATCCACTCGACGATCCTCGCCGCGGACGGCCGCCGGATGTCCAAGTCGCTCGGCACCGGCGTCGACCCGCTCGAGCTGATCGACGAGCACGGCGCCGACGCGACCCGCTACGGCCTCCTGAAGATGTCGTCCGGGCAGGACGTCCGCTTCTCGAGCGGCTCGATCGAGGAAGGCCGGAAGCTCGCGAACAAGCTCTGGAACGCGAGCCGGCTGCTGCTCATGGCCGGCGCGGCCGAGCCCGCGCAGCAGCCGTCGTCGGTCGAGGAGCGCTGGATCCTCGCCCGGATCGACGCGACGCGCGCCGAGCTCGAGGCAGACCTCGCCGGCTTCGACTTCGCGCACGCCGTCGAGCGCCTCTACCACCTCACCTTCGACGACTTCTGCGACTGGTACCTCGAGTCGATCAAGCCGCGGCTCGCCGAGGAGCAGGTGCGGGCGACCGCATTCGCCGCGCTCGGGCGGCTGCTCGAGCTCCTCCATCCCGTCATGCCGCACGTGACGGAGGAGATCTGGTCGCACCTGCCGGGCCGGGAGACCCGGCTCATCGTCGCGCCGTGGCCCGAGCCGCAGGCGGAGTTCGAGGCCGACCTCCACGCGCTCGACGAGGCGCAGACCGCCGCCCGGATCTACCGGCGCAGCGGCGTCCGGATCGAGATCGGCGGCGACTCGCTCCGCATCTTCGAGGCGGTCGTGCGGCCCTCCGGCGACGGAGCCGGCGACGTCGAGGGCGAGCGCGAGCGGCTGCGGCGGGAGGTCGAGCGGGCCGAGCGCATGCTCGCGAACGAGAAGTTCGTCGCGAATGCGGCTCCCGAGGTCGTCGAGGCCGAGCGGCAGAAGCTCGAGCAATACCGTGCCGAGCTCGAGGCGCTCGGCAACTGACTGGATCGAGTCGCTCAGCCCGTGGCCGGCGGACGGCTTCGGGACGGAGCGGATGCACGCCCTCCTGCGCGAGCTCGGCGACCCGCAGGACGGCTTCCCGGCCGTCCACGTCGTCGGCACGAACGGCAAGTCGAGCACGACGCGTCTCGCGGAGGAGCTGCTGCTCGACGCCGGCCTCTCGGTGGGCGCCTACTTCTCGCCGCATGTGCGCGCCTGGAGCGAGCGGATCCGCGTCGGCGGCGAGGAGGCGGACTTCGAGGCGGCGGTCGCGGCCGTGCGCGCGGCGGGGGAGAAGCTCGGCGTCACGCAGTTCGAGGCGCTGACCGCCGCCGCGCTCGCCGCCTTCGCCGGGGCTCAGGTGGACGTGGCCGTGGTCGAGGCGGGGCTCGGCGGACGCCACGACGCCACGAACGTCCTGCGCACGAGCGTCGTCGTCCTCACGAGCGTCGCCCTCGACCACATGGACGTGCTCGGCACGACGCGCGAGGCGATCGCCGCCGAGAAGCTCGCCGTCGTGCAGCCAGGCTGCACCGTCGTCCTCTCGGAGCCCGAATGGCAGGAGGTCGCAGAGGAGAACGGCGCCGGTGCGGTCGTCGTCACCGGCCGGAGCAACCTCGCCCTCGCGGTCGCCGCGGCCGAGTCGTTCCTCGGCCGGCCCGTCGATCCGCACGCGGCCGACGACGTCGTGCTGCCCGGACGGCTCGAGCGCCGTGGCGACGCGCCCCTCGAGCTCTGGGACGGTGCCCACAACCTCGCCGGGATCGGCTGGCTGCTGCCCCGGCTCCCGGCGTCGCCGGCGGGCGAATGGGTCGTCGTCTGCTCGATCCTGCGCGACAAGCGGCCGGGGATGATGCTCGAGGCGCTCTCCGTCCTCGGCTCGACGCTCGTCGCGACCGAGAGCCCGAACGAGCGGACGCTGCCCGCACCCGAGCTCGCGGCGCTCGGCTCCGCGCACTTCGCCCGCGTCGAGATGCTGCCCGATCCGCGGGCAGCCCGCTCGCGCGCGCTCGAGCTCGCCGGCGCGGACGGAGCCGTGCTCGTCACCGGTTCCCTGTACCTTCTGGCCGAGCTCGGTGGAGACGATCGCAACCCATAAGATCCGCAGGCTGTGATCGTGAGCGCACTCGGCAGCTTCTTCACCTCCGGCACCTGGTACGCCGTCCGGGACGTCCTCATCCTGTTCGGCGTCATCTTCTGGCTCGCGCTCGGCTACTGGACGTACAAGGACGCCCGGCGGCGGATCGCCGATCAGATGCTCGTCGCCGTCTCGGCGCTCGTCGGGCTCGTGCCGCCGTTCGTGGGGCCGTTCGTCTACATGCTCTTCCGCCCGCCGGAGTACCTCGAGGACGTGCGCGAGCGCGAGCTCGAGATCAGGGCGATCGAGGACCGCATGGCCGCCGTCGACCTTCGCTGCCCCGTCTGCCAGGCCGACGTCGACCCGGCGTACCTCGTCTGTCCCGTGTGCACGACGAAGCTCAAGCAGGCGTGCGTGCGCTGCGGAGCGCCGCTCGAGGCCGTCTGGCAGATCTGCCCGTACTGCGAGACGTCGATCGAGCCTGCCGCAGCCGGCTCGCCCCCGGCCCTCGGCGCACGGCGGGCCCGCCGCCGCAATGGATAGCGCCGGGGGGATTCCAGCCGAAGTAGACCGCGGGGGAGCGGGAAATGGGCCCCGGGCCTCAGGCGGACACCTGGCCGGTCACGTCCAGGTGGCGGTCGGTGGCCATGGCCACGTGCAGCCCCGCCAGCCCGGCCGCGGCAAGCTGATCGCGCACTTCCGACACCGTGTAAGACGAAAGGAGCGACCGGAAGTACTCGTCCTGGAGGAGCCGCGATTCGGTCCCCGCGTATCGGCGGACGATTTCCCGCGCGGCGTCGCGGCTGTGCGGGCGGGCCAGGTCGCGAAGAAACACCGCCGCGCCTGGGGCGGCCAGGCGCCTCGCCTCGGCCC
>CAZRTE010000060.1:0-15214 GCA_964602945.1 uncultured Gaiellales bacterium | reverse complement strand
TCGGGGCGGCCGGATTCGAACCGGCGACCTTTGGTCCCCCAGACCAACGCGCTAACCAGGCTGCGCCACGCCCCGCGACCCGAAACGGTAGCTCAGGTCTCCCGGCGGCGGCGGCTTGCGCGCTCCGGACCCGAGACGGCTTCGTCATAGTCCCGGAGTGGCCGAGTGGCAGGAGCAGGACGGCGCGCTCGTGCGGGAGTTCGAGCTGCCGTCGTTCCGCGAGGCGATCGACTTCGTCCTCAGGCTCGCCGAGCTCGCGGAGGCCGAGAACCACCACCCCGATCTCGACATCCGCTACCGCCGCGTCACCGTGCGCTGGACGACCCACTCCGCCGGCGGCGTCACCGAGCGCGACCGGCAGCTGGCGGAGCGCACGAGCGGGCTCGCAGCCGCGTAGCCCGTCGTCTCGTAGGTACAAGTAGATCCGATGCACACGACCCGCTATCTCATCGTCGGGGCCGGGATGACCGGCGACATGGCCGCGAAGGGCATTCGCGAGCACGATCCGGACGGCTCGATCGTGCTGGTCGGCGCCGACCCCCACCCGCCGTACAAGCGGCCGCTGCTCACGAAGGGCCTGTGGCAGGGCGCGCCCGAGGAGAAGCTCTGGCGCGAGCCGGCCGAGGGAGTCGAGCTCGCCACCGGCCGGCGGATCGTCTCGCTCGACCTCGGTGCCCACCGCGCGACGAGCGACTCCGGCGAGGAGTACGAGTGGGAGCGGCTCCTGCTCGCGACCGGCGCCCAGCCGCGGCAGATCCCGGGTGCAGAGGGAGTCGTCTGGCTGCGGACGCTCGACGACTACCGCCGCGTCCGCGAGCTCGCGACCGAGGGCGCGCGCTTCGTCGTGATCGGCGGCGGCTTCATCGGCTCCGAGATCGCGGCGGCGCTCAACGGCGCGGGCTGCCGGGTGACGATGGTCTTCCCGGAGCCGGGCATCGCCCACCGGCTCCTGCCGGGCGCGCTCTCCGCGTACGTCACCGGCTACTACGGCGAGCACGGCATCGATGTCCTCGCCGGTGAGACCGTGACCACGGCTAGCGGCACGTCCGTCACGCTCGGCTCGGGGCGCGTGCTCGAGGCGGACGGCGTCGTCGCCGGGCTCGGAGTCGTGCCGGACGTCGAGCTCGCCGAGGCGGCAGGCCTGCCCGTGGAGGACGGCATCGTCGTCGACGAGTACGGCCGCACCGGCGACCGGGACGACGTCTTCGCCGCCGGCGACGTGGCGCGCTTCCCCGCCGCCGCGCTCGGGACGCGAATGCGCGTCGAGCACGAGGATCACGCGAACACGCACGGCCGCACCGTGGGCGCCAACATGGCCGGCGCCGGGATCGCCTACGACCACCTGCCGTTCTTCTACTCCGACCTGTTCGACCTCGGCTACGAGGCCGTCGGGGAGGTCGACTCCCGCCTCGAGACCGTCGAGCAGTGGGAGGAGCCGAACCGCAAGGGCGTCGTCGCCTACGTCGACGGAGAGCGGCGGCCCCGCGGCTTCCTGCTCTGGAACGTCTGGGACAAGGTCGAGGACGCGCGCGAGCGGATCCGGGCGGCGGCGCCCGTGGATGCCGGTGCGCTCCTCTAGCTCGCTGGCCCGGTCGCGCAAGCCGCGGCAGGGGAAGGAGATCCTGTGCGAGCACGTCTTCCGCCCGCTGGCCCACCCGCTCGTGCTCGCGTGCGCCCGCGTGCGCGTGCCGCCGCCGCTCGTCGTGACCGCGTCGGGCGTGGCGGGCCTCGCCGCCGCGGTCGAGCTCGGGCGCGGCTCGTTGCTCGCGGCAGCGCTGCTCGTCCAGCTCAAGACGCTCCTCGACAACGCGGACGGCCAGCTCGCCCGCCTCACCGGCCGGGTGACCGCCTTCGGCCGCTACCTCGACTCGGAGGTCGACCTGCTCGTGAACGCGGCGCTCTTCGCCGCGCTCGGCTGGGCGACCGGCCGGCCGGCCCTCGCGCTGCTCGGCTTCCTCGCCCTCACCTTCGTGCTGAGCCTCAACTTCAACGTCGAGCGCCTCTCGCGCGCCGCCCGGGCGGAGCCGGAAGGGACGGCAGGGCGGGTGACGGCCCTGCTCCGCCTCGTCTACGGCGCCGTCTACGCGCCGCAGGACCGCCTCGCGGAGCGGCTCGTGGCGCGCCGTCCGTGGCTCGCATCGCGCGCCGCCGTCTCGCTCCTCGCGAACCTCGGCCTCTCGACCCAGCTGGCGGCGTTCGGCCTGCTGCTCGCGCTCGGACAGCCGCTCGCCTTCGCCTGGGTCGCGCTCGGCGAGGCCGCCGCCGTCGTGCTCGTCCTGCTGCCGCAGCGCCTGCCCCGCCGGGAGGAGGAGCTCGCATGAGCAACGTCTTCGAGCTCCCCGCACGCGACGAGGGGGAGGGCCGCGAGCTCACGCCGGCGCAGTGGGAGCAGCTGGAGCGGCACGCGGCGGAGATCCTCGGCGCCTTCGGCCTCGACCTCGACACGCCCGGCACCCGGGACACGCCGCGCCGCTTCCTCGAGGCGCTCCACGACGCCACCGCCGGCTACGACGGCGACCCGAAGCTCCGCACGCTCTTCCCCGCGGAGCGGCCGGACGGCGTCGAGGGCCGGCACGCCCAGATCGTCGAGGGGCCGATCGCCTTCTACGCCCTCTGCGAGCACCATGCGCTTCCCTTCCACGGGCAGGTGCATCTCGCCTACGTCGCCGACGACGAGATCCTCGGCATCTCGAAGCTGACACGGCTCGTGCGGCTGTACGCCCGCCGCTTCACGGTGCAGGAACGGCTCACCGAGGAGATCGCCGACGGCCTGGTCGAGCTCGCCGGCGCGCGCGGCGTGGCCGTCAGGGTCGAGGCGGCGCACCTCTGCACCGCCATGCGGGGCGTCGAGGAGCACGGCTCTCGCACCGTCACGACGGCCTGGCGCGGCCTCTACGTCGAGCACGACTCGCTGCGCGCCGAGTTCCTTACGCTGACGGGGTGATCGAGCCACTCTCGGTCCTGGCCGAGGACGGAGACCTACCCCGCTGGGACGTCCCGGCCGGGCTCGCCCGCCTGTACGGCGGTGCGATCGGCCTCGAGGAGCCGTGCCTCGTCGCGAACTTCGTCGAGTCGCTCGACGGCGTCGTGGCGATGCCGGACGTCGCACGGTCGCACGCGGTCGTCGCCGACGAGGGCGAGGCGGACCGCTTCGTGATGGCCCTCCTGCGCGCGTGCTCCGACGCGATCGTCCTCGGGACGGGAACCCTCCTCTCCTCGCCGCGGGGGACGTGGCGGATCGACCGTCCGTATCCACCCGCGGCCGACGGCCTCGCCGAGCTGCGCGCGCAGCGCGGCCGGCCCGCGCAGCCGCTCGTCTGCCTGGTCACGACAGGGGCTTCCCTCGATCCGTCTCATCCCGTCCTCGAGACGGGTGCGCTCGTGCTGACGACGGCGGCGGCCGCGGCCCGCCTGCGGAAGACCGTCCCCGCCGCGAGCGAGGTCGTCGCGGTGGGCGACGGCGACAGCGTCGACCTCGCGGCCGCCGTCGCCGAGCTCCACCGCCGCGGCCACGCCGTCGTCCTCTCCGAGGGCGGGCCCGCGCTCTTCGGCGGGCTCGTCGCCTCGCGTCTCGTCGACGAGCTCTTCCTGACCGTCTCCCCGCTCGTCGCCGGCCGTGGTGCCGCGCCCCGGCCCGGGTTCGTCGAGGGTGTCGAGTTGTTGCCCGGAACACGCGTCGCGGGCAGGCTCCGCTCCGTCCGCTCGCACGGCTCGCACCTCTTCCTGCGCTACTGCCTCACCTGATATCCGCGCTTTCCCGGATGACGGTGGCGCAACGACCGTTCGATGCTCCAGGGCGAGGAAAGGAGCACCATGAGCCTGATCGACGTAGGCCGTCGGTATGACCTCACCCACCTCGTGCAGGAGCTGCGCATCGCCGCCCGCACGATCCGCTCCCAGACGCTCGTGGAGCGCAGAGAGAGGTCTGACGAGCTGGTGGCAGCGTTGCGTGACCGCCTCGAGCCGCACGCGGGCACCGACGTGCAGGGCCTCGAGGCGCTCGGCGTCTGGACGGACTCGCTCGAGAGCGCGGACGCGAACGACGAGGACCTGCTCCAGGAACTCCTCTACGGGCTCGACGCGCTCGTTCGCGTCCACCTGTGGCGGGAGACCGGCATGCCGCTCGAGCCCCCGGAGCCGCGCAGCCGCTCGGACGTCTAGGAACGAGCTCGCGGGTGCTGCGCACCCGCTCGCTGGGGTAGCGGAACTGCGCCGCCGGGAGAGCGCGGTCTCCCGGCGGCTCCGTGCTGTCTTGTCTCGAGGTTGTCTGGATGGGAGGCGTACCGGGTGTGCTCGCGCGCGGCGGAGGCCGGCGCGAGCACGGTTCGGCCTGCGCGTACGCGTTCCGCGTACGCTCCGGCCAAAGGCGCCGAGGGTGGTTGAAGCGTTAGACCCCCACTGTGGCGCTAGGTGGCGGCGTAACCGGTGGTTACGACGCCACCGAAGCTGTCGCGGGAGGACACGCCGCCGCAGGCGGCCTGCCCCCAAGCGACACAGGGCACAGCGCCCGAACCCACCCAGCCCAGGCAAGTCCTGATCGCACGAGCCGGCCGGAGACCGCGCTCTTCGGCCGGCGCAGTTCCTTCAACCCCCGGGCGAAGCGCGAAGCGCTACGCCCGGGCCCGGCTACTCGAAGCGCTTGTAGAGGCGGTCGATCATCTCGGGCATCGCCTCGAGCCGCTCGGTGATCACGCGGAGCCGGTACTCGCGGAAGTGCTCGGGCTCGACCTCGAGCGCCTCGGCGAGCGTCGTCACGACGTCGTTCGAGGGGACGGGACGGTTGCCGTGCACGAGGTGGTTCAGATAGCCGGCGGAGAGGCCCGTGCGGGCGGCGAGCTGGCGGTACGTGACGCCCTGCTCGTCCATGAGCTGCTCGACCGTCCGGCCGAAGCCCTCCTCGCTGAATCGCCGTCGTCTCGCCACTGCCTATGCCTCCGTGCCCAGGTCGGCAACATCTAAGCGCTTCTCGGCGCCGCTTGCGCGATCTCTCACGTCGACCTTGCCGTCCTCGAGGCTCTTGCGGCCTGCGGTGACACGGACGGGGCAGCCGATCAGGTCGGCATCGGCGAACTTCTCCCCCGCCCGCTGGTCGCGGTCGTCGAGGAGGACGTCCCTCCCCGCGGCAGAGAGCGCTTCCGCCGCCCGCTCGGCGATCTCCCCCGCGCCGGGAAGCGCGACGACGTGGACGTCGTAGGGCGCGATCGCCTTCGGCCAGACGATCCCGTCGTCGTCGTGGCTCTGCTCGATCGCGGCGGCGAGTATGCGCCCGGGACCGATCCCGTAGCTTCCTCCGAGGACCGGCCTCTCCTGCCCGTCTTCGTCGAGGAACGTCGCGTCGAGACCGGAGCTGTACTTGTCGCCGAAGTTGAAGACGTGCCCGACCTCGATGGCGGTCTGGAACGTGAGTGCACCGCCGCATTCGGGACAGCGGTCACCGGCCAGAGGCTCGCGGAGGTCGGCGAACCGCGGCTCGTAGTCTCGCCCCGCCTCGACGCCCCGCAGGTGGAACCCGTCCCGGTTCGCGCCGGCCACGAACTGGCCCTCTCGCAGCATCAGGTCGGCAACCACGGCACCCTTGAAGCCGACGGGCCCGAGCGAGCCGCCCGCTGCGCCGAACGCGGCCCGAATCTCGTCTTCCGTGGACGGACGCGAGGTGACTTTCAGCGCCGAGAGAGCCTTCGACTCCGACAGCCGGTCGTCGCCGCGGATCAGCAGGAGCACCACCTCCCCGTCCTCGGTCGTCACCGGTATCGCCTTCGACGTCGCCGCCGGATCGACGTTGAGGTACGTGGCGAGCGACTCGATCGTCCCGACGCCGGGCGTCTCGACCTCCTCCGGGCGGGCGAGCTGCGGCGGGAACGCGGGCGTCCGCGGAATGCCCTGCGCGATCTCGGCATCGGCCGCGTAGTCCCCTCGCTCGCAGCGGACGAGCGTGTTCTCGCCGGACCCGGACGGCGCGAGGAAGTCGAACGTCAGCTCGCCGCCCATGATCCCGCTCTCCGCTCGCACCTCGTGGGCCTCGACGCCGCAGCGCTCGAAGATCCGGCGGTAGGCGGCCCGGTTCTGCTCGAACGAGGCGACCGCGCTCTCCTCGTCGCGGTCGAACGAATAGGCGTCCTTCATCACGAACTCCCGCACGCGCAGGAGCCCGCCGCGCGGGCGCGGCTCGTCCCGATCCTTGGTCTGGAAGTGGTACCAGAGCTGCGGCAGCTCCTTGTAGGAGCGGATCTCGCGCGCATGGAACGTGAACGTCTCCTCGTGCGTGAGCGGCAGGATGAAGCGCCGGCCGGCGCGGTCCGTCACGTGGAAGATCTCGGGGATCTTGTCGCGGCCCGTCGCCTCCCACAGCTCGATCGGGGTCAGCACCGGCGCCAGGAACTCCTGCCCGCCGATCGCGTCCATCTCCTCGCGGATGATCTGCTCGAGCTTGCGGTGGACGCGCCAGCCGAGCGGCAGATAGGTCCACAGGCCGGCCCCGACCTGCCGGACGAACCCGCCGCGGACGAGCAGCTTGTGCGAGACGGCCTCCGCGTCGGCGGGAGGGTCGCGCAGGGTCGGCAGGAACAGCTGTGAGGCTCGGGCGATCATTTGCGTTGTCGCCCTAGGCTACTCGAGCGGGATCATCGAGGCCTCGGCCATGGCAAGCGCTGCAGGCTTCGCCATCTTGAGGCGCTTCGGCCGCTGCATCCCGTCGGCGATCCACTGGTCGATCTCGTCGAAGAGCGTGTCGATGAGCACGTCGGACGGCACCTTCTTCAGCACGCGTCCGTGCGCGTAGACGAAGCCGACGTCCCGGCCGCCGGCGATGCCGAAGTCCGCGTCGCCCGCCTCGCCGGGGCCGTTCACCGCACAGCCGAGCACCGCGATCTCGAAGTGCTCCGCGTACGCCGCCTTGCGCCGCTCCACCTCCTCGGCGAGCGTCTGCACGCCGACGTTGTCGCGGCCGCAGCTCGGGCAGGCGATCATCACCGGCCCCCGGTGGCGCAGGCCGAGCGAGGAGAGGATCTCCCACGCCGTCTTGACCTCCTCGACCGGATCGGCCGTGAGGCTGACGCGAATCGTGTCGCCGATCCCGTCGACGAGCAGCGCCCCCATGCCGACGGCGCTCTTGATCGAGCCCGAGAACGGCGTCCCCGCCTCGGTCACGCCGAGGTGGAGCGGGTAGGGCACCTTGGCGGAGAGCATCCGGTAGGCGCGGATCATCGTCGGCACGTGGCTCGACTTGACGGAGATCTTGAACTCGTGGAAGTCGAGCTTCTCGAGCAGCCTGACCTCCTCGAGCGCGGCCTCGACGAGGGCCTCGGCCTGATCGCGCTGCGCGAGGTCGGCGAGGTGCTTGGGCAGGGAGCCGGAGTTGGCGCCGATCCGCATCGGGATCCCGGCCTTCTGCGCCGCCCGCACGACCTGCTCGACCTTGTCGGGGCCCCCGATGTTGCCCGGGTTGATGCGTACGGCGGCCACCCCGCCCTCGATCGCCCGCAGCGCGAGCGAGGCGTTGAAGTGGATGTCCGCGATCACGGGGAGCGGCGACAGCCGCACGATCTTCGGCAGCGCGTCGGCGTCCTCGAGCTTCGGGACGGCGACGCGCACGATCTCGCAGCCCGCGCTCGCGAGCGCGGCGATCTGGGCAGTCGTCGCCTCGACGTCGTGCGTCTTCGTCAGGGTCATCGACTGCACGACGACGGGCGCGCCGCCGCCGATCTTCACGTCGCCCACCGAGATCTGGCGCTCGCTGGCCATCTAGGTGCTGCTACCTGCCGGAGCGGCCACGAGATTCAGTCTAGCCAGGCGGCTTCGGGCCCAATCGCCGCCCTCAGCGGACGCTGAACGTCGCTCTGCGCCGGACCGAGCTCAACGGGGCGTCGTGCCGGAGAGGTCGTTCGAGAAGGCGATCACGAAGATGAAGAGGATGAGCGCGATCCCGACGACCGAGACCCGCTCGTAGACCTCGCGGGCGAGCGCGCGGCGGCGGACGCCCTCGATCAGCGAGAAGAGGATGTGACCGCCGTCCAGCGGCAGCAGCGGCAGGAGGTTGAGCAGCGCGAGCGACATGCTCACGAGCGCGAGCAGCTCGAGATACCAGGCCAGCCCTACCTGCAGCTCGGTGTGAGAGACGCGCACGATTCCCACCGGCGAGGTGAGCTGGCTGCGGCCGTGGGCCGAGAAGAGCGAGGCGAGGCCCTGCCCCGTGCCCCGGACGACCCACCAGAGCTCGGAGCCCGCTGCGCTCGCCGCCCGCCCGACCGGGTAGGGCACGAGCTCGGGAGCGGCCCCGAAGCCCCAGATCCAGCGGCCCTGCTCGAAGACCGTCGGGCGCGGGCCCAGCGTCAGCAGCTTTCCCTCGCGGCGGACGGTGACGGTCACGGGCGCGCCGCGGCTCGCGCGGATCAGGCGCGAGACCCGCGAGAAGGTCTCCGCGCGCCGGCCGTCGACTGCCACGATCCGGTCGCCGGGCTGCAGGCCCGCCGCGGCAGCGGGAGAGCCGCTCTCGACCCTCGCGATCGTCACCGTCGGACTGCGCGAAGGGCCGCCGCTCACGGCGAAGACCGTGAAGAGGATGACGAAGGCGATCAGCACGTTCGCCAGCGGCCCCGCCGCGATCACGGCCACGCGCTTCCACGTCGGTGCGCGCCAGTACGCGTCCAGCCCGGTTCCCTCCTCCACGTCCCGCAGCGCCCGCTTCGCCGAGCGAAGAGCATTGGCCGACAGCGAGGCCGTGGCCGTCTGCTGCTCGAGAGCCGGATACGCCTCCCGGGCCGCCGCGTAGTCCTCCCGCTCGAGCGCGCCGGCGACCGCGTTCACGGCAGGGGTGAGTGCCGGCTGCTCGCCCTGGGCCGGCTCCATGAACACGCGGAGGTCGCGGGCTGCGGGCCTGTGCATGCCCGGGATCCGGACGAGGCCGCCGAGCGGGATCATCCCCAGCCCGTACTCGATTCCCCTGTGCCGGAACTTCGCGAGGAGCGGCGGGAAACCGATGTAGAAGCTCCGCGGCCGCATGCCCACGGCCAGTGCCACGCCGAAGTGCCCGAGCTCGTGCAGGAAGACGAGGAGGACGAGGCCGCCGACCACGACGAGCCAGGTCATCCGCGTCCTCCGGCCGCCGCGGTCAGAGCGCCTTCCGCGCAGGCACGGGCCTGCCGGTCGAGCGTGAGCAGCTCGTCGAGGTCGCGGACGCTGCCGCTGCCGACGGTCTCGAGCGTCTCGTGCACGACGTCGGGGATGGCGAGGAAGGGGAGCCGCCCTGCGAGGAAGGCCCCCACCGCCACCTCGTTCGCGGCGTTGTAGACGCAAGGTGCTCCTCCGCCCTCCTCCCCGGCGCTGCGGGCGAGCGAGAGCATCGGGAACGTCTCGGTGTCGGGCTCCGCGAACTCGAGCGCCAGCGACGCGAGGTCGAGCGGTCGCAGCGGCGTCTCGGCCCGCTGCGGGTACGTGAGCGCGTACGAGATCGGCACCCGCATGTCCGGATAGCCGAGGTGTGCGAGAGCCGCGCCGTCGCGGAACCGGACGAGGGAGTGGACGATCGAGGTCGGCTGGATCACGACCTCGATCCGGTCGTACGGCACGCCGAAGAGGAAGTGGGCCTCGATCACCTCGAGCCCCTTGTTCGCGAGCGTCGCCGAGTCGATCGTGATCTTCGGCCCCATCCGCCAGGTGGGATGGGCGAGGGCCTGCTCCGGGCCGACCGTCTCGAGCTCCTCGCGCCTGCGGCCCCGGAACGGCCCGCCGGAGCCGGTGAGGACGAGCGTGTCGACCTGCTCCGGCTCGCGGCCCTCCAGGCACTGGAAGAGCGCCGAGTGCTCGCTGTCCACCGGGAGGATCCGGCCGCCTCCGCGCAGCCGCGCCGCGAGAGCGAGCTCGCCCGCAGCGACGAGGCTCTCCTTGTTCGCGAGGGCGAGATCGACCCCGTGCTCGAGCGCCCACAGCGTCGCGTGCACGCCCGCGAAGCCGACGACCGCGTTGAGCACGACGTCCGGCTGCGCCCGCTCCAGCAGCTCGGTGAGGTCTCCGCCGACCTGCTTCAGAGGCGCGGCGACGTCGTCGAGCGGCGTCGATCCCGACGCGGCGGCGCACAGCTCGAGCTCCGGATGCGCTGCGACGATCTCGATCGCCTGACGTCCGATCGAGCCGGTCGCTCCGAGCAGCGCGACACGCTTCATCCGGCCAGTGTAGGGACGCCGACGCTAGTGGTAGCCGAAGCCGAGCAGGAGGAAGTAGGCGGCCGGCGCCGCGAAGAGGAGCGCGTCCACACGGTCGAGGACTCCCCCGTGTCCCCCGAGCAGGCGGCCGGTGTCCTTGACCTCGAGGTCCCGCTTCAGCGCGGATTCGAACAGGTCGCCCGCGACGGCGGCCGCGACGACCACGATCCCGAGCACGACCGCCTGCCCGATGCTCAGGTAGTGGTCGCGCGTGTCGTAGAGGGCCACGAACGTGACGAAGACCGCTCCCACCGCCCCGGCTACGAGTCCCTCCCACGTCTTCCGCGGGGAGATACGCGGCGCGAGCTTGTGCCGGCCGACGGCACGGCCGACGAGGTAGGCGAACGTGTCGAGCGCGAACACGCCGAGGACGACCGTGAGCGCGATCAGCCTCGGCTCCGTGTGCATCTGCCGCAGCAGGAGGATGAAGCCGAGCCCGAGCCCGATCCAGGCGGCGCCGAGGACGGTCGAGCCGAGGGCTGCGGTCGACGGCGCGCGGGTGCTCGCGAAGGCATGGAGGAGGAAGCCGAGGACGAACGACGCGAGAAAGCCGCCCACCAGCCAGGCGAGGCCGCCGGTGCGCGCCCCGAGGAGTGCGAGCAGCGCGCCGCCGTAGACCGCCGGCGCGAGCGGCCGCAGAGGCCGCGCGATCGTGACGAACTCGTGCGCGCCGACCGCCGCGGCGGCCGCGAGCAGGGCGAAGAGCCACCAGCCTCCGAGCCAGAGCATCCCGAGCGCGAGCGGCAGGCCGACCGCGGCGACGAGCACGCGCGACAGGAAGTTGCTCACGGCTCCATCGGGTTCTGCGGCGGCGATCATCTCCCGCCGAACCTACGGCGCCGCCGGGCATACTCCTCGATCGCGGCCCTGAGCTCGTCCGGGCCGAAGTCCGGCCAGAGCGTGTCGGTGAAGACGTACTCGGCGTAGGCCGACTGCCAGAGGAGGAAGTTCGAGATCCGCCGCTCGCCCGACGTGCGGACGACGAGATCCGGGTCCGGCATGTCCGGCGCGTACAGGGCGGCCGAGAGCGCCGCCCCGTCGACCCCCTCGGGCGCGACGCCCGCCTCGAGCAGGCGGCGCACCGCGTCGAGGATCTCGGTGCGGCCGCCGTAGTCGAAGGCGATCCAGAGCTGGAGCCGCGACCTCGAGGCGGTGGCCGTCTCGAGCCGCTCCATCTTCTCGCGCAGCCAGTCCGGCGCGCGGTCGCGGCGGCCGACGAAGCGGCAGCGTACGCCCTGTGCCGCGAGATCCTCGAGCTCGCGGTCGATCGTCTCGCCGAAGATCTCCATCAGCGCGCCCACCTCGTCGGCCGAGCGGTTCCAGTTCTCCGTCGAGAACGCGTACACGGCGAGCGACTCGATGCCCAAATCGATCGCGGCCTCGACGACCGGCCGGAGCGCGCGCGAGCCCGCCCGGTGCCCCTCCGCGACCGAGACGCCGTGCGCGGCGGCCCAGCGGCCGTTCCCGTCCATGATGATCGCGACCGCACGCGCGAGCTCGGGGAGACGCTCCTCGCCCTCGGGCGTGACGTCGGTGCCGGAGACGGACGGGGAGGTGCTCACACCTCCATCACTTCCTCTTCCTTGTGCTTCAGGAGCTCGTCGATGTGCTGCGTGTGCTCGTCCGTCAGCTCCTGCACGCGACCCTCGGCGCGGTGCTCCTCGTCGGCGCCGACGTCGCCGTTGTCGACGAGCTCCTTCAGGTGCCGCATCGCGTCCCGGCGGATCTCCCGCACGGCGACCCGGTGCTCCTCCGCCATGTTGCGGACGACCTTGACGAGCTCCTTGCGCCGCTCCTCGGTCAGCTGCGGGATGGGCAGCCTGATCAGCTTGCCGTCGTTCGAGGGCGTGAGCCCCAGATCGGACTCCTGGATCGCCTTCTCGATCGCGCGGATCGAGCTCGGGTCGAAGGGCTGGACGGTGAGCATGCGCGGCTCCGGCACGTTCACGGTGGAGAGCTGTCGCAGCGGCGTCGAGGTGCCGTAGTAGTCGACCTCGATCCGGTCGAGGAGCGACGCCGAGGCGCGCCCGGTCCGGACCGTGGCGAACTCCGATCGCGCGTGCTCGACCGACTTCGCCATACGGTCGCGCGCATCCTGGATCAGCTCGTCGACGGTTGCCACCGTTCAGCCCTCCTTCCGCCCGCCACCCGAGGCAGCGGGGTCTACCGGCCGGGCATCGGCGGCTTCGCCGGCGACGTCTCCAGCCTCTGTCGCGATCACCGTGCCCACCTCCTCGCCCGCGACGACCCGTGCGAGGTTGCCCTCGGCGAGCTCGAAGACGTGGATCGAGAGGCGGTTGTCCATGCAGAGCGAGAGTGCAGTCGTGTCCATCACCTTGAGGCCACGCTCGATCGCCTCGAGATGGGTCAGCCGCGGCAGGAACTCGGCGTCGGCGACGCGCCGCGGATCGCCGGCGTAGACGCCCTTCACCCCGTGCTTCGCCATGAGGATCGCGTCGGCGCCGATCTCGAGCGCGCGGAGCGCTGCGGCCGTGTCCGTCGTGAAGAACGGGTTGCCGGTGCCCGCGGCGAAGATCACGACCCGCCCCTTCTCGAGGTGGCGCATCGCCCGCCGGCGGATGTACGGCTCCGCCACCTCCGAGACCGAGAGCGCGGACATGACGCGCGTGTCGGCTCCCTGCCGCTCGAGCGCATCCTGGAGCGCGAGCGCGTTGAGGAGCGTGGCGAGCATGCCGGCATAGTCGGCCGTGGCCCGGTCCATCCCGCTCTCGGCGGCGACGGCGAGCCCGCGGTAGAAGTTGCCGCCGCCCACGACGAGCGCGACGTCCACTCCCTCGCTGCGCACGGCCGCCACCTCCTGGGCGAGGGCGCTCGCGACTCCGGGGTCGATGCCGAACGGGCGCTCCCCCATCAAGGCCTCGCCGGACAGCTTCAGGAGCACACGCCGGAAGGCGGGTGCCCGGGCAGGAGGGTCGGACGCGGTCTCTCCCTGCGTCCTCATCCGGCCAGCGAGAAGCGCTGGAACTCGAGCACCTCCGCGCCCGCGTCCGCGAGCACGCTCCCGACGGTGAGCGAGCTGTCGTGGATCCACGGCTGGTCCGCCAGGACGCCGCCGCGCTCGGCGAAGAAGCGCTTGTTGAGCATGCCGTCGACGATCTTCTCACGCGCCTGCTCGGGCTTCGACTGCACCTCGTCGGAGTTGAGGTAGATCTCGCGCTCCGCGGCCAGGATCTCCTCCGGCACGTCCTCGCGGCCGACCCAGCGCGGATCCGACCACGAGATGTGCATGGCGAGGTTGCGCGCGAGGTCGTCGCTGCCGCCCCGCAGGTTGACGAGCACCCCGAGCTTGTTGGCCGGTGGATGGACGTAGGCGGCGATCCGCCCTCCGTCCACGGCCTCGAAGCGTGCGGCGCCGGCGATCGCGATGTTCTCGCCGAGCTTCGCGGACAGCTCGGTGCGCTCCTGCTCGAGCCCGGCGGCGCCGTCGATCCCCTCGGCCTCCACGGCCTCGAGCGCCTTGCTCGCAAACGCCTGGAACGCCTCGTTCTTCGACACCGGCTCCGTCTCGCAGCCGACGGCGACCATCGTGCCGCGGGAGCCGTCGCCGGCCACGCGGTGGCCGACGAGGCCCTCCGTCGTCGCGCGGTCTGCGCGCTTCGCGGCGCTCGCCATCCCCTTCTCGCGGAGGAGGACGACCGCCGCGTCCATGTCGCCGTTCGTCTCCTGCAGGGCGCGCTTGCAGTCCATCATTCCCGCCCCGGTGCGCTCCCGGAGCTCGCGGACGAGCTGTGCGGAGATCTCGGCCGCCATCAGTTCTCTTCCTTCTCGTCCGCCGCAGCGGACGTGTCGGTCGCCTCGGCGGCGGCCTCCTCGGCAGGAGCCTCTGCCGTCGCGGCCGGTGCGGTCTCTCCGCCGGCGGCCGGCTCGACCGCCTCCACCTGCTCGGCCTTGTCCTGTGGCGCGCTTTCCTCTGCCTTCGGCTCCGGCTTCTCCGCCTCCGGTTCCGCCTCGCCCTCGGACGCGGCGGCGGCCGCGGCCTCCTGCTGCTCGAGCTCGCGGGCGGAGACCTTCTGCTTGCCTTCGAGAATCGCCTCGCTCAGCGCGTGGACGACGAGGTTGCAGGCACGGATGGCGTCGTCGTTGCCGGGGATGATGTAGTCGGCCTCGTCGGGATCGCAGTTCGTGTCGACGAGCGCGACGACCGGAACGTTCAGCCGGCGCGCCTCCCGCACGGCGAGCGCCTCCTTCTTGAGATCGATGATCACGACGGCATCGGGCTGCCGGCGCATGTCGGCGACGCCGCCGAGGTTGTGCTCGAGCTTCTCGAGCTCGCTCGCCATGGCGATGCGCTCCTTCGCCGGCAGGAGCTCGAGCTGGCTCTCCTCCTGCAGGCGCCGCAGCTCGTGCAGGCGGTCGATCCGGTCGGACATCGTCCGCCAGTTCGTCAGCAGGCCGCCGAGCCAGCGATGGTTGACGTACGGCATGCCGACGCGCTTCGCCTCCTGCTCGACGGCGTCCTGCGCCTGCTTCTTCGTCCCGACGAAGAGCACCGTGCCACCGCGCTCGGCGATGTTGCGGAGGAACTGCCGCGCCTCGTCGAGCCGCTCCGTCGTCTGCGTGAGGTCGATGATGTAGATGCCGCCGCGCTCGGCAAAGATGAAGCGGCGCATCTTCGGGTTCCAGCGCCGCGTCTGGTGGCCGAAGTGGACTCCGGCCTCCAGCAGCTCGCGCATGGAGACTGCCCCGGTTGCAACTGGCATTGCGAAGCTCCTTCCGGATTCGTTTGCGTCGTGCGCCGACGGAAGTCGCGGCGCACCTCTCGCGAGAAGAGGCACGCGCGCCGCGGCCGGGCCGCCGGGGAGTAGGGATACGACTGCCCCACAATAGCGAGCAAGAGCTCCGCTCTTGCTCGCTGGAGTGCGAGGAACGAGGGCCGGGAGAGCGCGGTCTCCCGGCCCTCGTCCGGTAAGAGCTTGCTTGGGCTGGGTGGGTTCGAGCGCCGTGCCTGTGTCGCGTGGGGGCAGGCCGCCTGAAGGCGGCGTGTCCGCCCGCGACGG
>CAZRTE010000059.1:0-15225 GCA_964602945.1 uncultured Gaiellales bacterium | reverse complement strand
CCCCGGCCCTCGTTCCTTGCTCCCTCCCGGGCGAAGAGCGCAGCTCTTCGCCCGGACGAGCTATGTCGGGCTAACACTTTCTTGACGAATGGAGGGTCGATCCGCGAGAGTCTCCCCCGACACTTCGGCGCCGACGGGGGCCCCGAGGGGGTTTTCGCCCGCCGACGCCGGCCACAAATCGAGGAGGCTGGATGAGCGCAATGTCTTCCGAACGGCCCGTTCAGGTGGTGGAGAGCACACCCGCCGCCGACCCCGCGCCGCTCGGTCTCGCAGGATTCGCACTGACGACGTTTCTGCTCAGCGGGCACAACGCATCGTGGATTCCGGACCTGATTTGGGTAGGCCCTGCGATCTTCTATGGGGGCATGGCTCAGTTCGCTGCAGGGATGTGGGAGTTCCGCAACCGGAACGTGTTCGGCGCCACCGCGTTCTCGACGTACGGCGCCTTCTGGATGGGGCTCGGCCTCTACGTGATCCTGGCCGTCGACACGAGTTTCCTCGGCGGCTACACGGGCGGCGACCTCGCCAACGCCATCGCGTGGTACCTGTTCGCCTTCGCCGTCTTCAACACGTACATGCTGATCGGCAGCATGCGCGTGAACATGGCGGTGTTCCTCGTCTTCCTGACGCTGGAGATCACGGAGATCGTGCTCGTGATCGGCAACTTCCAGGAAGCGCACAACGCGAGCAGTACGTGGATCACGCATGCAGGCGGCTGGATCGGCATCCTGACTGCGGCGTGCGCCTGGTACGCGTCGGCGGCTGGCGTGTGGAACGGCGTCGCCGGCCGGGTGGTCTTGCCGGTCGGGAAGCCGCTCGTCACCGAGCCCGCGGCCGGTATGGCCTGACATACGATCTCGGTGCGATAGATGCACGGCGGGCCCGCCTCTCGGCGGGCCCGCCCGCCCGAGTTTGATCCTCACGAGGAGGTGAGCACGTTGGGAACCGTTGACGAAACCCAGGTTTCCGAAGCCCAGATCGCTGTTCACTGGCGGGAGGAGGAGTACTACGACCCGCCGCCCGCGATCGCCAAGCAGGCGAACGCCAACGATCCGGCCATCCGCGAGCGCTTTGCCGAGGAGAACTTCCCGGACTGCTACGTCGAGTACGCGGAGATGCTGACCTGGGACAAGAAGTGGGACACGATCCTCGACACGTCCAACCCGCCGTTCTTCAAGTGGTGGGTCGGGGGCAAGCTGAACGCGTGCGTCAACTGCGTCGACCGGCATCTCGAGACGCGGGGCGACGAGAACGCGATCATCTGGGTCCCGGAGCTCGAGGAGGACGAGACGCAGGAGATCACGTACCGCGATCTACACGGGCGTGTGAACGAGTTCGCGGCGCTGCTCAAGGACTTCTGCGGCGTGAAGCCGCAGGACCGCGTCACGTTCCACCTGCCGATGGTGCCGGAGCTGCCGGTCGCGATGCTCGCCTGCGCGCGCCTCGGCGTCATCCACTCCGAGGTGTTCGGCGGCTTCTCCGGTACGGCCTGCGGCCAGCGCATGGCGGATGCAGACAGCACGATCCTCGTCACCATCGACGGCTACTACCGGAACGGCGAGCTGATCGACCACAAGGTCAAGGCCGACGAGGCGATCGAGGCCGCCCGCAAGGACGGGACGGAGGTCGAGAAGGTGCTCGTCTTCCGGCGCAGGCCGGGCGAGTACCACTCCGAGAGCCCGATGGTCGAGGGCCGCGACTTCTTCGTCGACGAGCTGCTCCCGAAGTACAAGGGGCAGGAGGTCGAGGCGGAGTCGATGGCGGCCGAGGACACGCTGTTCCTCATGTACACGAGCGGTACCACCGGCCGGCCGAAGGGTGCCCAGCACTCGATCGGCGGCTACATGTCGTACGTCACCGGGACGTCGAAGTACTACCAGGACATCCATCCGGAGGACACGTACTGGTGCTTCGCCGACATCGGCTGGATCACCGGGCACTCCTACATCGTCTACGGCCCGCTCGCGCTCGGCACGACGAGCGTCATGTACGAGGGCGTTCCGACGTATCCGGACCCCGGTCGCCCGTGGCGGATCGCCGAGAAGCTCGGCGTCCAGATCTTCCACACGGCGCCGACGACGATCCGGATGCTGCGCAAGCTCGGCCCGGACGAGCCGGCGAAGTACGACTACCACTTCAAGACGATGACCACCGTCGGAGAGCCGATCGAGCCCGACGTCTGGCGCTGGTACTACCACACGGTCGGCAAGGACGAGTCGGCGATCACCGACACCTGGTGGATGACCGAGACCGGCGGCTTCCTCGGCTCGACACTGCCGGGGCTCGAGCCGATGAAGCCGGGCAGTTGCGGTCCCAACGTCCTCGGTGTCTATCTCGCGCTCTACGACGAGAACGGCGACGAGGTGGCGAAGGGCTCCGGCAAGGCCGGCAACATCTGCGTCCGCAACCCGTGGCCGGGCCGGATGCTCACCGTCTGGGGCCAGGACCAGCGGTTCATCGACACCTACTACGCGAAGTACAACCGTGACCCGAAGAGCACCGACTGGCACGACTGGCCGTTCCTGTGCGGCGACGG
Source organism: uncultured Gaiellales bacterium (assembly GCA_964602945.1). Classification (GTDB taxonomy): domain Bacteria; phylum Actinomycetota; class Thermoleophilia; order Gaiellales; family Gaiellaceae; genus Palsa-739. The sequence continues at coordinate 12,689 of CAZRTE010000059.1, read as the reverse complement.
TGCGATGCAGGCGGCCGACGGCTACTACCGGATCCTCGGACGCATCGACGACGTGATCAACGTCGCCGGCCACCGGCTCGGCACGAAGGAGCTCGAATCGGCGGCGATCGAGGTCGACGAGGTGGCCGAGGCGGCCGCCGTGCCTGTGATCGACGACGTGCGGGGCCGGGCGGTCGAGATGTACGTCTCGCTCAAGCCGGGTGTCGACGACAGCGAGGGCGTGGCCAAGAAGGTCACGTCCCAGATCGAGAAGAGCATCGGCAAGATCGCGCGGCCCAAGAACGTCTGGGTCGTGGCGGACATGCCGAAGACGCGCTCCGGCAAGATCATGCGGCGCGTGATCGCGAGCATCTCGAACTTCGCCGACGTCGGCGACGTGACGACGCTCGCGAACCCGGAGATCGTCGACCAGATCAACGAGCACGTCCGGGCCGAGAAGGTCGCACGGGGCGAGACCCCACGCGAGCTCTCGGAGCAGGAGCTGGCCGAGATCAAGGCCTTCGGCCAGGTCGAGTAGGACGCCGGACGCGTGCGTCGTGCGGGGGAGCCTCCGGGCTCCCCCGTTCTGTCTTCGCCGATGAATCCCGACGAGCACAGACAGCTCGGAGTCGAGCTCTTCAACCGCACGTGGGAGCTGCTCGAGGCCGGCGCCGATCCCGACGAGGTCGTCGACTGCGCGCACGCCTCGGCTCACCACTGGAGGCACGCGGCCGGTGCGACGCCGGCCCACCGCGCCCGCAGCCACTGGCTCTGCTCGCACGTCCACGCCGTGCTGGGACGGCCCGAGCCGGCGCTCCACCATGCGCGCCGGTGCCTCGCTCTCGTCGAAGGGAACGGCGAGCAGATGGAGGACTGGGACCTGCCCGGCGCGTACGAGGCGCTCGCCCGGGCGCAGGCGGCGGCAGGCGAGGAGGCGGAGGCACGGCGCTACGTCGAGCTCGGGCGTGTCGAGGCGGCGAAGATCGCCGACGCCGAGGACCGCGAGCACATCGAATCGCAGCTCGACTCCGTCCTCGTCTAGCCTCGTAGGGGCCGGCCTCCGGCCGCCGGGGGTGGTAGAACCGCCCTGCTGCGGACAGCGGCGGAGGTCGAAGGCACCCCAACGGGCGGATCCGGGTCAGGTGCCAACTGGACCGCCGACCTGAGCTTCAAGGCGCCGTCGTCCGTTCCGTTGGATGCGCCGGGCACGAGCTGCTCGGCGTGCGCTCGCTCAGGCCGCTGGGCGGCCGAAGACCAGCCGGCTGCCCGGAAGGTCGTACGTCACCGGCCGGCGGCGGAGGAAGGCGTCGCCGACGAGCCCGTCGTGGACGATGCTCTGGAACATCGCGTCGGGCCGCTCCTGCGCGAGCTCGGGCGCGCCGGTCGGGTGCACGCTCCCGGGCAGGCGCGCGAAGTAGCGTGTGAAGCTGCCGCCCGTCTCGTCGGTGCCCTCGACCCGGCGGACCTCCGCGGACGCGAGGTCGACGCCCGCTTCTGTCGCGAACCGCTCGTCGAGGATCAGGGAGTCGCTGCCCATGTCGACCTCGGCCGAGATCGAGCGTCCGCCGGGGAGCGTGAGCGGGAGGAAGACGTCGACGGAAGGCCCGTTCCGCTCGAGCGAGACCTCCACGACGCGGCCGCTGCCGAGCCGCGCGGCGAGCGTCTCCGCGGTCTCGAGCGCGACGTGCCCGCCCCCGTAGTCGACGGTGAACGGCTGCTCGGCGAAGAACGCGAGCGAGAGGAAGCCGCCGATCTCGGCGAGCTCCGGCGGAAACCCGTCGAGGTCGAGGACGCCGACCTCCTGGTTCCGGTGCTCGAGCGAGCCGAAGCGCAGCGAGTCGACACGCACGAGCTCGACCGCGACCTCCTGCCCGGACATGCGGCGACCGCGGAAGACGTCTCCCGTCGGCTCGCAGCCGAGCCGTGCGCAAAGGGTCGAGGAGAGAAGCGTCAGCCCGATCCCGGTGTCGAGGACGAAGCGCGTCGCCACGTCTCCCACCGTGACGGGGACCGTGACGAGGTGGCGGACCCGCTCGAACGGGACCCGCACGCTCAGCCGTCGAGAAGCGGCTCGAAGCGGGCCGGATCGTCGAAGGGGCCGATCACCGCGAGCCGCAGGCGCTCCGGCGAGATCAGCTCGGCCGCCACGCGCGAGACGTCCTCACCGGTCACGGCGTCGATGCCGCGCAGCACCACCTCCGGGTCGGGGAGCTGCCGCTCGAGCACCTCGCGGCGCAGCCCGAACAGCATCAACCCCTGGGGGCTCTCGAGCTGGAGCACGAAGCGGCCCTTGGCGAAGCTGCGAGCCTTCTCGAGCTCCTCCGCCGGCACCGGCTCGGAGGCGATCTTGCGCAGCTCGCCCGCGATCGTCGTGATGGCGTCGTCGATCCGGGCGATGTCGACGCCGGCCTGTGTGTAGAGCGTGCCGGCGTCCGTGTAGCTGTGGTTGAGCCCGTAGACGTAGTAGGCGAGGCCGCGCCGCTCGCGCACCTCGCTGAAGAGGCGCGACGACATGCCGCCGCCGAGCACCGTGGCGAGGAGCTGCAGCGCATAGCGGTCGGGGTGGTCGAGCGGATAGCTGCGGACGCCGAGCGAGACGTGGGCCTGATCCGACTGCTTCGTGAACACGTCGACCCGCCCATTCGCGGACGACGGCGCGAGCGGCTCGGGTCCGCCGATCTCTGCTGCGGGCAGGTCGCCGAGCAGCTCCTGCGCCCGTTCGAGCACGTCGTCACCGGTGCGGCCGGCCAGGCCGACCACCATCCGCGCGGGCTTGTACCAGCGGCCGAGATAGTCGGTGAACGTCGCGCGAGTCGCTCCGCGCACCGTCTCCTTCCGGCCGATGATGTCCCAGCCGAGCGGCTGGTCGCCGAACAGGAGCCGCTCGTACACGCCGTCGATGAAGTCGCGCGGCGTGTCGAAGTACATGTTCATCTCCTCGATGATCACGCCCTTCTCGCGCTCGATCTCGTCCTCGGCGAAGCGGGAGTTGCGGAGCATGTCGACGAGGACGTCCAGCGCGACGTCGCGGTGCTCCGCCGCGCACTTGACGTAGTACGCCGTGTACTCCTTGCCGGTGAAGGCGTTGAACTCGCCGCCGATCGCGTCGATCTCGCCGGCGATCTGGCGAGCGGTCGGGCGTCGCTCGGTGCCTTTGAAGAACATGTGCTCGGAGAAGTGGGCGATGCCGTTCGTCTCGGCCGTCTCGTAGCGGGAGCCGGCGGCGAGCATCACCAGCACGGCCACCGACTGCGCGTGCGGCAGCTCGGCCGTGAGGACACGGAGGCCGTTGTCGAGTGTGTCGCGGCGGAAGACGCTCATCGCTCGATCGTATAGACGCGGCCGCCGGTCACAGCTCGGCAAGAGCGGCGAGCAGGCGGTCGACCTCGGCGAGCGTGTTGTAGTGGACGAAGCCGGCGCGGACGGCTCCCTCGGGCTCGAGCCCCAGTCGCGTCATCGCCTCGACCGCGTAGTAGTCGCCGTCCCAGACGGCGATGTCCCTCGCGGCCAGGCGCTCGGCCGCGACCCGCGGCGGGACGCCGGCGATGCGAAAGGCGAAGGTCGGCACCCGCCCTTCGCTCCCGGGGAGGCCGTACAGCGTGCAGCGCTCGGGGAGCCCGTCGAGGAACCGCCGTCCGAGCGCTGCCTCGTGCGCCCGGATCGCGTCCCAGCCGAGCTCGTCGAGGTACTCGACGGCGGCGACGAAGCCCGCCAGGAGCTCGTGCGCGAGCGTGCCCGTCTCGAAGCGGGCGCCCACCGGCTGCTCGGGAGCCGGTCTGACCTTGTACGGCCGCCACGTCTCGGCGACCTCCCACCGGACGTAGGCGAGCCCCAGGTGCGGCCCGAAGAACTTGTACGGCGAGCAGAGGAGGACGTCGACGCCGACCGTCTCGACGGCGATCGGCGCGTGCGGCGCGAAGTGGACGGCATCGGCCCAGGCCAGTGCGCCGGCAGCGTGCGCGAGCTCGACGATCCGCTGCGCGTCCGTGAGCGTGCCGAACGCGTTCGAGGCGAGCGGGAAGGCGACGACGCGCGTCCGCTCGGTGAGCCTGTCCTCGAGGGCGTCGAGGTCGAGGGTCGTGTCGTCGCGGATGTCGGCGAGCTGGACGCGGAGGTCGAGGTCGTGCGCGAGCTCGAGCCAGGGGGCGACGTTGCCGTCGTGGTCGAGGCGCGTGACGACGATCTCGTCGCCCGCGCGCAGGCTCCGCCCGAGTGTCCGGGTGAGCGAGAAGTTGAGCGTGGTCATGTTCTGCCCGAAGAACGTCTCCTCCGGGCGGCAGCCGAGGAAGCCGGCGGCCGTGGCGTGCGCCTGCTCGACGAGCTCGCCGCTCCGCCGGCTGGCCGCGAAGGCCCCGCCGAGGTTCGCGTTCGAGTCGCGCAGATAGCCGGCCATCGCGTCGATCACCGTCTGCGGGGTCTGGGTGCCGCCGGGCCCGTCGAGGAAGGCGACGCCGGAGGCGAGCGCCGGAAAGCGGGCCCGGACTGTGTCGACGTCGAGGACGGAGGCGGCCATGGCGCGACGCTATCCGACCGCCTCTACACTCGGCGGAGGTGAGCACGACACTGACGCCGCCACAGGAGCGGCTCGACCGCGGCGAGGGCACCGGTCTCGGCCGGCCCTGGCACGTGATCGTGCTCAACGACGATCACAACACCTTCCAGGGCGTCGCCTTCGCCCTGTCGAGCGTCATCCCCGGCGTCTCGTACGACGCCGGGATGCGGTTCGCTGACACGATTCACCGCACTGGGCAGGCGATCGTCTGGTCGGGGCTGCGCGAGCAGGCGGAGCTGTACTGGGAGCAGCTGCGCGAGCGAGGGCTCACGATGGCGCCGCTCGAGCAGGATTGATCCCGCCGGTTCCGTCCGGAGGCCCACCTACGCTGCGGGCGTGCGACGGCTGCGCCCGCTGTCCGAGGCCGAGTGCTACGTCCGCTGCTACGGCGGTTGGGAGCCGACGGTCACGATCGTCAAGGTCGAGCCCCGACGGCCGCGCTACGAGCCGAAGGTCTCGGGTGAGGCGCTGCGGCAGGAGTTCGAGGCGCGGATCGACGCGCGGCCGGAAGACATCGCGGCCGGTCTGGACGCTGCCGAGGCCGCCTAGCCTGCGCTGGGCCCGCAGCCGGCACAGAGTCGCAACCTGCGCGTGACGCCTTGTCACCTACCGTTCCGGCAAGGGGGATCTCGCCCCCCGTTGGGGGGAATACGTGTCCCTTCCTGAGGGCAGGGCCGCCGGCGGGGTGACTCCGAGCGACGTACCCGACGTGCTCGCGCCGGGCCTCCGGGTCGTCTTCGTCGGCATCAATCCCGGCCGCGTCTCGGCCGCCGCCGGCGCGCACTTCGCGAACCCCCGGAACGACTTCTGGCGCCTGCTCCACGCGGCTCGCCTCACGTCCCGGCTCTACGAGCCGCACGAGCAGTTCGCGCTGCCCGCCGAGGGTGTCGGGATCACGAACGCCGCCTACCGCACGACGCCCGGCTCCGGCGATCTTCGCCGCGCCGACTTCGCCGGTTCCGCCGAGCGGCTCGAGCGGATCGCCCGCGACCTCCACCCGGCGTGGCTCGCCTTCGTCGGCAAGGAGGCGTACCGGGGTGCCTTCGGCGAGCGGCCCGAGCTCGGCCTGCAGGCGCGTGAGCTCGGTGCGACGAGGCTCTTCGTCCTTCCTTCCACGTCGCCCGCGAACGCGGCCGTACCGTGGGACGAGCGGCTGGACTGGTTCCAGGAGCTCGCGGGTCGCGCCACCGGCAGGCCACTCCGGGAAGCGGTGCGGGCGCTCGTGCTCGACAGCGGCGGGCGGACACTCCTCACCCGCTACAGCGACGCCTACGGGGCGTGGTGGGCGTCACCGGGCGGTGGTGTCGAGCGTGGCGAGAGCGACGACGAGGCCGTGCGGCGCGAGCTGCGCGAAGAGTGCGGGCTGCGGGACATCGAGGTCGGCGTGCTGCTCTGGACGCGCGAGCACTGGTTCGCCGGCATGCCCGGCTGGGGCGGCCAGCGCGAACGGCACTACCTCGTTCGCGTCGACCCGTTCGAGCCCGAGCCGGAGGTGGACCTGGCCGCCGAGCACGTCGACGAGATCCGCTGGTTCGCGCTCGACGAGCTCGAGGACCTGGCGACGGCGCCGCGACGCCTCGAGGGACTCGTGCGCGACCTGCTCGAGCAGGGCCCGCCGCCGGAGCCGCTCGACGCCGGCCGCTAGCTCTGCCGCCGGCTGACGGTCGCCCGCACGTCGTCGGCCAGCTGCCTTCGTCCCTGCGCGGAGACGTCTGCGGCGCCGAAGGCGAGATCCCACTTCCGGCCGACCGCCTCCAGGAGGGCCTGGAGCGTCCTCGTCGCGATCGTCTCGCCCAGGCAGCGGCGGTCGCCGATCCCGAAGGCGGCATACGAGAAGCGGTGCCCGGCCGAGCGGCCCTCGAGCCACCGCTCGGGCAGGAATCGCTCCGGCTCCGGATACACACGCGCGTCGCGCTGGAGGGCGGCGACGTTGACGATGACGCGCGTGTGCGCAGGCACCGCCTCCCCACCGACTGTCGTGTCCGAGAGCGCGACACGCGTGAGCAGCGGATTCGTCGGGTGGAGCCGTGTCACCTCGCGGACGAAGGCCTCCGTGTACGCACGCTCCGTCCCGCGCTCCCATTCCGCCCGCAGGCGGCCGGCCGGCTGCGTCTCGCTGCCGAGCCGGAACAGCGCCCAGCCGCCCTCCTGGACGAGCGGCCCGATCGCGCCGAGCAGGAGCTCGCCCACGAGCGACTGCCGCTCGGCGGTCGAGAGCGCCGTCGCCGCACCCTCGCCGGACACGAGGGCGCTGAGCTCGGACGGACGGGCCGGGTCGGCGTTGGCGATCAGGCTGCGGGCGATCACGGACAGTCGCGCCAGCTCGTAGGGACGCACGATGCGGTGCCGCGACGGCCTGCGGCTCCGCACCCGCGGCGAGCGGCTCGCCCAGCGGACGACGGCCGCGAGTCGCGCGATCTCCTCGGCGGCGAGCGAGCTCGCGAACGTCCCGCTTACGAGGGCCCGGCAGACGAGCGGACGGAGCCAGGGCAGCACCGGGACCTCGTCGCCGTCGTGCCAGCCTGCCGTCCCGGCCGCCACCTCGGCCGCGAGCGCGGCGGCCGTCTCCGCGGCCCGGTCGGCGCCCATTCCCTGCGACAGCGAGCGCCGCAGGTCTGCCGGCGCGAGCCGGTCGTCCCTGCGCTCGGGCGTCGCCGGGCCGAGCGGGATCGCCTGCGATCGCGGTTTCACGAGCTCCTGCGCCCGCTCCAGCAGCACCTGCCGGGCCCCGTCGGGGCTGCCGACGAGGAGCAGACGCTGCCGGCCGGCACGGACCCAGACGAGCTCGCCGAGCCGGGATGCCTCGAGGAGCGCGTGCTCAGGATCCCGGCGCAGCTCGGCGGCCCGCACCCGGGCGACCGGCGCCGGCATCAGCTTCGCCAGCGGTTCGTGATCGGCGTGCGCCGGTCGCGCCCGAACGCCTTCGGCCGCAGCCGCACTCCGGGCGGCGCCTGCCGCCGCTTGTACTCCGCCCTGTCGACGAGCGCCACCGCGCGGGCCACGACCGCCGGATCGAAGCCGGCCGCCTCCAGCTCGTCGAGCGAGCGGTCCTCCTCGACGTAGGCCTCGAGCACCCGGTCGAGCTCCGCGTACGGTGGCAGCGAGTCCTCGTCGAGCTGGTCGGCCCGCAGCTCGGCGGTCGGCGCGCGGTCGATGGTGGAGCGGGGGACGAGCTCGCGCCCTGCACGCTCGTTCAGATCGCGGGCGAGCCGGTAGACGTCGGTCTTGAACACGTCCTTGAGCAGCGCGAAGCCGCCGGCCATGTCGCCGTACAGCGTCGCGTAGCCGACCGAGAGCTCCGACTTGTTGCCGGTGGCGACGAGCAGCCAGCCGAACGTGTTCGAGAGGGCCATCAGCAGCGTGCCGCGGACTCGCGCCTGGAGGTTCTCGTCCGCGAGCCCGTGCTCGTGGCCCTCCAGCGAGGATGCGAGCGCGCCGCCGAACGCCTCCACGACCGGCTCGATCGGCAGCTCGCGGAAGTCGCAGCCCAGGCTCTCTGCCAGTCGCCGCGCGTCCGTCCTCGTCTCCTCGGACGAGTAGCGCGACGGCATCGAGACGCAGTGGACGTGCTCCTGCCCGAGCGCCTCGACCGCGAGCGCGGCGGTCACGGCCGAGTCGATCCCCCCGGAGACGCCGACGAGGACGTCCTCGAAGCCGTTCTTCCGCACGTAGTCGCGCAGGCCGAGGGCCAGTGCCCGCCGCATCTGCTCGAGCTCGCCCGAGACCGGCGCCAGCGCCGCCGTCTCCGGCCGGTCGAGATCGACGAGGAGCAGCGCCTCCTCGAAGCCCGGCGCCCGCGCCAGCACGGTGCCGTCGCGGTCGATCACGAGCGAGTGGCCGTCGAAGACGAGCTCGTCCTGCGCCCCGACCGTGTTGCAGAGCGCGACGCGAACGCCGTTCTCGCGCGCCTGGGTGCGGAAGATCTCCTCCCGCTCCTGCTCCCGCCCCACGTGGAACGGGGAGGCCGAGAGGTTGACGACGAGCTCGGCGCCGGCCGCGGCGAGCTCGGTCGTCGGCGGCCCGGGGATCCACATGTCCTCGCAGATCGTGATCCCGACCTTCGTGCCCGCGACCTCGACGAGCGTGATCTCGTCGCCGGAGCTGAAGTACCGCTTCTCGTCGAAGACGCCGTAGTTCGGCAGGTGGCGCTTCTTCGCGACGGCCCGCACCTCGCCGTCGACGCAGACCGCGCACGCGTTGTGGAGAGCGCCGTCGAAGAGCGGCACGCCGACGAGCGCCACGATTCCCTCGGTGCGAGCCGCGATCTCGTCGAGCGAGGCGCGGGCCGCCCGCACGAAGCCCGGCCGCAGCAGCAGATCCTCCGGCGGATAGCCCGTCACGGCGAGCTCGGGGAGCAGGACGAGATCCGCGCCGGCGGCGCGCGCCTCCTCGATCCGCGCGACGATCATGTCCCGGTTGCCGTCGAGGTCGCCGACCACCGGGTCGACCTGGGCCAGGGCCAGTCTCATAGCGGTTTCAGCCTAACAGTCGAAAACCGGGGAGGGGCGCCTACGGCCGCCGCAGGCGGATGGCGTTCCAGTCGTGCTCGAGGATCTCGTCGACTCGCCCGCGGAGCGACTCCGGCGGGTCGTGCTCTGCGTGGAGATAGCGGCCCGCGAGCGCGTCGAGCTCGCCCGAGGCGAGCGCGCGGACGAGCTGTGGGGCGCACTCCGGTGGTGTCCAGGGCGCGTCATCCGGGAAGTCGGACGTCATCGCGGTCTGCACGAGCCCCGGGCTGATGACGAAGACGGGGATCCGGTCGCGGAGCTCGTTCGCGAGCGTCTCGCCGTAGCGGCAGACGGCGGCTTTCGAGGCGGTGTAGCCGGTCTCGGTCGCGCCCGGAAGGTACGAGGCGCCGCTGCCGACGATCACGATCCGGCCGCGGCCGCGCTCGAGCATGCCGGGGATCGCGGCGCTGCAGCAGAGATGGACGCCGAGCACGTTGACCTCGAAGGTGCGCCACCACTCGTCCGGGTCGACCTCCCACGTGACGTCACGGCTCCCCGTGCCGGCGTTGGCGACGAGGAGGTCGACCTCGCCGAGCTCCGCGAACCAGCGCTCGACGTCGTCGCGCCGGGAGACGTCCCCGACGAGCGCCTGCCCGCCGATCTCCGCCGCGACCGCCTCCACCTGCCCGGCGGTGCGGCCGCTGACCGCGACCTCCATCCCGGCCGCCGCCAGCTCGCGCGCGACGTTTGCGCCGATCCCCCGGCCGCCGCCCGTGACGAATGCGCGCCCGTCCAGCTCGCTCATGGGGCGAGTCTACGAGCCACGGCCGTCCCGACGGCGGCGTGCCCCTCCGCGTCCAGGTGGATGCCGTCGAGCTCCGAGTAGGAGACGAGGTCTCCGAGCTGCAGCAGCTCCGCGCCGATCTCTCCCGCGACCTGCTCGAGGAGCGCCGGCAGACGCTCCGCCTTCGCCCCGGCGCCCTCGAAGCCCTCGTGCGCGATCGGGCCGAGCCGCGGCAGCCCGAGCACGAGGACGCGTGGCGCGCCGCCGCCGGGCCCGGCTCCGCTCGCGAGCGTGGTCTCCACGAGCAGGCCGATGCCGCGCGCGATCTCGTACGCTCCGGCGGCGAAGCGGGACTTGAGGTCGTTCGTGCCGAGGAAGATCACGACCGCGTCGAGCGGTGCGTGGGAGGCGAGGCACGGCGGCAGGTAGGCGGCGCCGCGCCGGTGGGGCGAGAGCGGGTCCTCGTACACGGTCGTCCGCCCGGGCAGTCCCTCTTCGACGACGCGCCAGCCGGGACCGAGCTCTCGGGCGAGCACGCCCGGCCAGCGGACGTCAGGGGGGAAGCGGTCGTCGTCGCTGCCCGGAACCGTCCCGTACGTGTTCGAGTCGCCGAAGCAGAGGACGGTGCGGGGCATCCCCGGCGAGTCTATTCCTTGCCCGGCGATGTTAGTGGACGCTAACCTAGTGAGCGCTAACTTCGGAGAAGGAGAGACAGCACGTGAGAGTACGGCTCCTCGCCGAGGAGAACCGCAAGTGGTGGACGCTCGCCGCGGTCTCCTTCGGCCTGTTCATGATCATGCTCGACAACACGGTGGTGAACGTCGCGCTGCCGACGATGGAGAGGGACCTCCACGTCTCCATCTCCTCGCTCGAGTGGATCGTCACCGCCTACGCGCTCACCTTCGCGGCCCTGATGATCACCGGCGGCAAGCTCGCCGATCTCTACGGCCGCCGCCGCATCTTCGTGGTCGGACTCCTGATCTTCACGCTCTCGTCGCTCGCGTGCGGCCTTGCGCCGAACGCCGGCTTCCTGATCGGCGCGCGCGCCGTGCAGGGCTCGGGCGCTGCTCTGATGAACCCGGCGACGCTCTCGATCATCACCGCGACGTTCCCGCCACGGCAGCGGGGGCAGGCGATCGGGATCTGGGCCGGCGTCTCGGCCCTCGCGCTCGCGATCGGCCCGCTCCTCGGCGGGCTCATCACCGAGAACCTCAACTGGAACTGGATCTTCTTCGTCAACGTGCCGGTCGGTGCGGCCGGCGTCGTCGCCTCGCGGATCTTCATCCGTGAGTCGCGCGACACGTCGCACGAGCAGCGACTCGACCTGCCGGGGCTCGTCACCTCCGGAGCGGGACTGCTCGCGCTCAGCTACGCGCTGATCGAGGGAGGGTCCAGCGGCTGGACGTCGGGCGAGATCCTCGGGTTCTTCGTCGCCGCGGTGGTGCTGCTCGTCGCCTTCGTCGTGCTCGAGCACCGTCAGCGGCTGCCGATGCTCGACCTCTCGCTCTTCCGGATCGGCGCCTTCGCCGGAGCGAACATCGTCGCGATGATGGTCTCGCTCGCGATGTTCGGCGTCTTCTTCTTCGTCTCGATCTACATCCAGAGGATCCTCGGCTACTCGGCCACCCAGGCGGGCGCCATGTTCCTGCCGATGACGATCCTGATCATCCTCGTGGCCCCGATCGCCGGTCGGCTCTCCGACCGCCTCGGCTCGCGCTGGCTCATGGGGGGCGGGATGACGCTGCTCGGCATCTCCCTGCTGCTCTACCAGCGCGTCGGGGTGCACTCCGACTTCTGGACGCTGCTGCCCGCGATGCTGCTCGGCGGCGTCGGGATGGCGAGCACGATGTCGCCGATGACGTCGGCGGCGATGGGCGCCGTTCCGGTCGACAAGGCCGGCGTCGGCTCGGGTGTCCTGAACAGCTTCCGCCAGGTCGGCGGGGCGCTCGGGATCGCGCTCATCGGGGCCATCGTCTCCTCGTACCTGCACCACGCGCCGCGCACGCTCGCCGGAGCCCAGGACTACGTGCACGGGCTCCACGTCGCGCTCGCGGTCAGCGCGGCGATCAGCTTCGCGGCTGCGATCGTCGCCGTCCTCACCGTGCGCACGCGGCCGGCGGTCGAGCGCGCCCACCTCGCGGAGATGGCGGCGTGACGAGCACGACCGCGCGCATGCCGGCGGCCGAGCGGCGACGCCACCTCGTGGAGACCGCGATCCGCCTGTTCACGGAAGGCAGCTACCGCGGTACGACGACGGCGGAGATCGCGCACGCGGCCGGTGTCTCGGAGCCGATCCTCTACCGCCACTTCGCCTCGAAGCGCGACCTCTACCTCGCCGCGCTCGAGCACGTCTGGGAACGGACGCGGGCCGTCTGGGAGCGGGAGCTGCACGAGGCGCCGGATGCGTGCGCGGCGGTGGAGGCGATCGGCAAGGGTCACGTCTCGGTCCGGTCGCCGAAGCTCCAGCTCGCCGAGCTGTGGGTGCAGGCGCTGAGCGAGGCCTCTGACGATGCGGAGCTCCGGCGGCACCTGCACCGCCACATGCGCGACGTGCACGACTTCTTCGCCTCGCTCCTGCGGCGCGGCCAGGAGCAGGGCGTCATCGCGCAGGGCCGGGATCCGGACGCCGAGGCCTGGATCATGCTCGCGGGTGGAATCCTGGCGATGGTGGGGCGCCGGGTCGGCCTGCTCGACGACGACGAGCTCCAGGCGATCCGGTCGGCCCGCCTTTCGCGGCTTCGAGCTTGAGCCGGGCGAAGAGCTGCGCTCTTCGCCCGGGGGCGAAGGAACTGCGCCGGCCGGAGAGCGCGGTCTCCGGCCGGCTCCGTGCTGAGGGCTTGCTTGGGCCGGGATAGATCGAGCGCCGTGCCTGTGTCGCGTGGGGGCAGGCCGCCTGCGGCGGCGTGTCCGCCCGCGACGGCTTCGG
>CAZRTE010000058.1:0-15622 GCA_964602945.1 uncultured Gaiellales bacterium | reverse complement strand
CCTCGGTGAGCTGGCCGCCCTCGTCGTAGCCGATGTAGCCGGGCGGCGCGCCGATCAGCCGCGCGACCGTGTGCCGCTCCTGGTACTCCGACATGTCGAGCCGCACGAGGGCGTGCTCGTCGTCGAACATGAACTCGGCGAGCGCCCGCGCGAGCTCGGTCTTCCCCACGCCGGTCGGGCCGAGGAAGACGAAGGAGCCGATCGGCCGGTTCGGGTCCTGCAAGCCGGTGCGCGCCCGCCGCAGCGCGTTCGCGACGGCCTCGACCGCCTCGTCCTGGCCGACGACGCGCCGGTGCAACCGCTCCTCCATGTGGACGAGCTTCTCGGTCTCGCCCTCGAGCAGCCGGTCGACCGGGACGCCCGTCCAGCGCGCCACGACGGCGGCGACGTCGTCCTCGTCGACCTCCTCCTTGACCATCGACTCGGCCTGCTGGGAGTCGCGCTCCGCGAGCTCCTTCTCGAGGGCCGGCAGCTCGCCGTAGCGGATCTCGGCCACGCGCTGGAGGTTGCCGGCGCGCTCCTCGCGCTCGGCCTCGGTCCGCAACGCCTCGATTCGCTGCGCGATCTCGCCGATCCGGTCGAGCGCCTCCTTCTCGCGCGCCCAGCGCGCTGCGAGCCCGTCGCGCCGTTCCTTCGCCCCGGCGAGCTCGGCCTCGACCGGCGAGCGCACCTCTTCGGACTCGTCGCCCATGGCGGCGAGCTCGATCTCGAGCTGCGTCACGCGCCGGTTCGCCTCGTCGAGCTCGACCGGCGAGGACTCGATCTCCATCTTGAGCCGGGACGCCGCCTCGTCGACGAGGTCGATCGCCTTGTCGGGGAGCTGCCGGTCGGAGATGTAGCGCTCGGAGAGCACGGCCGCCGCGACGAGGGCGGCGTCCCGGATCCGAACCTTGTGGTGCGCCTCGTAGCGCTCCTTCAGCCCGCGGAGGATCGCGATCGTGTCGGCGACCGACGGCTCGCCGACGAACACCGGCTGGAAGCGCCGCTCGAGCGCCGCGTCACGCTCGATGTGCTTGCGGTACTCGTCGAGCGTCGTCGCGCCGACGCAGCGGAGCTCCCCGCGGGCGAGCATCGGCTTGAGCATGTTCGCCGCGTCGACGGCGCCCTCGGCCGCGCCCGCGCCGACGATCGTGTGCAGCTCGTCGATGAAGACGATGATCTCGCCCGCGGCGTTCGTGATCTCCTCGAGCACGGCCTTGAGCCGCTCCTCGAACTCGCCCCGGTACTTCGAGCCGGCGAGCAGCCCGCCGATGTCGAGCGCCCAGACGCGCTTCCCCTTCAGCGACTCCGGCACGTCCTCGGCGACGATCCGCTGCGCGAGCCCTCCGACGATCGCGGTCTTGCCGACGCCGGGCTCGCCGATGAGGACGGGGTTGTTCTTCGTCCGCCGGGACAGCACCTGGATCACGCGCCGGATCTCCTCGTCGCGGCCGATGACGGGATCGAGCTTCCCGCTCTCGGCGGCCTCGGTGAGGTCCTGCCCGAACTTCGCGAGAGCCTGGTACGTCCCCTCGGGATCGGCCGAGGTGACGCGGCGGCCGGCCGTGACCTCGGCGATCTTCGCGAGCAGCGCGTCCCGCGGGGCCCCCTGCTCGACGAATGGATCGAGCGCGAGGAGGAGGTGCTGGCTGGCGACGTACTCGTCCTCGAGCTTGCGCGCCTCGTCGAAGGCACGGTCGAGCACCTTCGAGAAGGCGGCGGAGACGGACGGCTGCTGCTGCGAGCCCTCGATCCGCGGCTTCTGCGCCAGCGTCGCCTCGGCCTGCGCGCGCAGCGCCTGCGCGTCGGGAACGAGCTCGCGAGGCAGCTCCTGGTCGAGGAGCGCGAGCAGCAGGTGCTCGGGGTAGAGCTCGGGGTTGCCGTTGCGGCGCGCGAGCTCCTGCGCCGCCGCGACCGCTTCCTGTGCCTTGATCGTCAGCTTCGTGAAATCCATTACTTCCTTTCCGGCAGCCGTTCCCCGCGGTAGATCACGAGGTCGCGGCGGTAGTGCTTGTGCACCGTCTGCACGTCCGCGCGAAGCTGCCGCTGCAGCCGCTCGATCTGGATGTGGGCCTTGCGCAGCTCGTCCTCGAGCTTCAGCACGAGCTCGACGCCCGCGAGGTTGAGCCCGAGCTCGGTCGTGAGCCGCTGGACGATCCGCAGCCGCTCGATGTCCGCCTCGGAGTAGAGGCGCGTACCGCCCGGCGTCCGCTGCGGCCGCACGAGCCCCTTCGTCTCGTACATGCGCAGCGTCTGCGGGTGCATGCCCACGAGCTCGGCGGCGACGCTGATCATGTAGATGGGCCGGTCGTCCACTTCCTCAGATCCCCTTCCCGAGCTCCTCGAGCAGCTCGCGCTCCTTCTTGTTCACGCGCTTCGGCACCTGGATCCGCACGCGCGCGAGCACGTCGCCCTTTCCCGAGCCGCTCAGCTTCGGCGCGCCGCGGCCCTTGATCCGCAGCAGCTTGCCGTCCTCCGAGCCGGCCGGGATCTTGAGCGAGACGGCTCCCTCGGGCGTCGGCACGTCGACCTTGCCGCCGAGGGCGGCCGTCGGGAAGGAGACCGGCACCTGGACGACGAGGTCGTCGCCGCGGCGCTCGTAGGTCGCCGACGGCTCCACGCGCGTGACGACGATCAGGTCGCCGTTCGGGCCGCCGTGCGCGCCGACCTCCCCCTTGCCCTTGAGGCGGATCTTCGTCCCGTCCTTGACGCCCGGCTTGATCTTCACCGTGTACGTCCGCAGCCGCCGCTCCCTGCCGGAGCCCTTGCACTTCGGGCACGGCTGCTCGATCACGGTGCCGTTGCCGCGGCAGCGCGGGCACGGCTGCGAGAGGGCGAACAGGCCCTGGCTCTCGGCCCTGACGCCGCGACCGTTGCACTCGGGGCAGATCACGGGCGCCGTGCCCGGGCGCGCACCCGTGCCGCCGCACTCCGAGCAGGCGACGGTCAGCTCGACGGGGACCTTCGCCTCGGCGCCGCCCAGCGAGTCCTCGAACGAGAGCCGCACCTCGGTCTCGACGTCGGCCCCGCGCACGGGCTGCGGCCGCCCACGCGTGCGCGCGGCACCTCCGAAGAGGTCGCCGAACCGCCCGCGGAAGATGTCGCCGAGGTCGCCGGCCCACTCGAAGTCGCCGAAGTCGACGTTGACGCCGCCGGGCCCCTGCCCCACGCGCCCGTTCGTCGAGCCGAAGCGGTCGTACGCCTTCCGCTTCTCCGGGTCGGAGAGCACGTCGTACGCCGTCTGCACCTGCTTGAAGCGCTCCTCCGAGGCCTTGTCGCCGGGATTCGCGTCGGGGTGGTGCTTCCGCGCGAGCTTCCGGTACGCCTTCTTGATCTCGTCGGCCGAGGCGCCCTTCTTCACGCCGAGGGTGTCGTAGAGCGACTCAGGCATCACTCTCCTGCTCCGCGGGCGGCCCCGCGACGATCACGCGCGCGGCCCGGACGACCCGGTCGCCGAGCCTGTAGCCCTTCTGCACGACGTCGAGCACCGAGCCCTCCTCCGCCTCCGAGGGCTGGGAGAGCATCGCCTCGTGCACGTGCGGGTCGAACTTGCCGCCGGTGTCGATCGCCGTCACGCCGTGGCGCTCGAGCAGCGCGGCGAGCGAGCGGTGGACGAGTGCGACGCCCTGCTCGAGCTGCGCCTCCTCGTGCTGCTCCGCCGCGGCGAGAGCCCGCTCCAGGTCGTCGAGGACCGGCAGCAGCTCGGTGAGCAGCCGCTCGTTGGCGAGCGCGACGTACTCCTGCCGCTCGCGCGCCGCCCGCTTCTTGTAGTTCTCGAAGTCGGCCGCGAGGCGGAGCAGCCGATCGTCCGCCTCTTCCACCGGCTGCTGCGGCTCAGGTGCCTGGCACGGCTCTTCAGTGCCAGGCACCTGCCTTTCGTCCTGCGCCTCCGTCTCGTCCTGCTGAACGTCCTCGCTCACGAGGTCGGCGCCTCCTCCTCGTCGACGACCTCGTACTCGCCCTCCTCGACGACCTCGTCACCGGCGTCCGCCGAGCCGGCTTCGCCGCCCGCGGAGGCCTGCGCCTGCTGGGCCGCCTCGGCGTAGACCGCCTCGGCGAGCTTGTGCGACGCCTCCTGCAGCGCCTCCATCTTCGCGCGGATGTCGGCGAGGTCGTCGCCCTCGAGCGCCTGGCGCAGCTCCATGATCCGGCCCTCGATGGTCGAGGCATCCGACTCGTCGAGCTTGTCGCGGTGCTCCTTCAGCGAGCGGTCGGTCTGGTAGGCGAGCGTCTCGGCGAGGTTCTTCGTGTCCGCTGCCTCGCGCAGGCGATGCGCCTCCTCGGCGTGCGTCTCCGCGTTGTGGATCATCTCCTGCACCTCGTTCTCGGACAGGCCGGAGCCGCCCTCGATCCGGATCTGCTGCTCGTTCCCGGTGCCGAGATCCTTCGCGGTGACGTGGATGATCCCGTTCGCGTCGATGTCGAAGGTGACCTCGATCTGCGGCAGGCCGCGCGGCGCGGGCGGGATCCCGACGAGCTGGAACTTGCCGAGGGTCTTGTTGTACGTCGCCATCTCCGACTCGCCCTGGAGCACGTGCACCTCGACGGAGGGCTGGTTGTCCTCCGCGGTCGTGAAGACCTCGGACTTCTTCGTGGGGATGGTCGTGTTGCGCTCGATCAGCTTCGTCATCACGGCGCCCCTCGTCTCGATGCCGAGGCTGAGCGGGGTCACGTCGAGCAGGAGGATGTCCTTGACCTCCCCCTTGAGCACGCCGGCCTGGAGGGCGGCGCCGACCGCGACGACCTCGTCCGGGTTGACGCCCTTGTGCGGCTCGGAGCCGATCAGCTCCCGCACCTTCTCCTGCACCGCCGGCATGCGGGTCATGCCGCCGACGAGGACGACGTGGTCGATCTTCGAGGAGTCGAGGCCGGCGTCCGAGAGCGCCTGCTTCGTCGGGCCGACGGTCCGCTCGAGCAGGTGGGCCGTGATCTCCTCGAGCTTCGCGCGCGTCAGCTGGAGGTCGAGATGCTTCGGGCCCTCCGGCGTCGCCGTGACGAACGGGAGGTTGATCTGCGTCGTCATCGTCGACGAGAGCTCGATCTTCGCCTTCTCGGCGGCCTCGTACAGCCGCTGCAGCGCCATCCGGTCCTGCGAGAGGTCGATGCCCTGGTCACGCTTGAACTCGGCGACCATCCAGTCGACGACCGCCTTGTCGAAGTTGTCGCCGCCGAGATGGTTGTCGCCGGCGGTCGACTTGACCTCGAAGACGCCCTCGCCGAGCTCGAGCACCGACACGTCGAAGGTGCCGCCGCCGAGGTCGAAGACGAGGATCGTCTGGTCGGACTCCTTGTCGAGCCCGTAGGCGAGCGAGGCCGCCGTCGGCTCGTTGATGATGCGCAGGACCTCGAGGCCGGCGATCTTGCCGGCGTCCTTCGTCGCCTCGCGCTGCGCGTTGTTGAAGTAGGCGGGGACGGTGATCACCGCGTCGGTGACCGGCTCGCCGAGGTACGCCTCAGCATCCTGCTTGAGCTTCTGGAGGATCATCGCGCTGATCTCCGGCGGCGCGTACTCCTTGTCGGCCGCCTCGACGCGCACGTCGCTGTTCGGGCCCTTGACGACCTCGTACGGGACGATGGTCATCTCCTCGGTGACCTCGTCGAACTTGCGCCCCACGAAGCGCTTGATCGAGAAGATGGTGTTCTGCGGGTTCGTGACCTGCTGCCGCCGCGCCGGGGCGCCGACGAGGCGCTGACCGTCCTTCGTGAACGCGACGACGGACGGCGTCGTGCGCCCGCCCTCGGCGTTCGGGATGACGGTCGGCTCGCCGCCCTCGAGCACGGCCATGCACGAGTTGGTCGTACCCAGGTCGATTCCGATGGTCTTCGCCATGTCTCGCTCTTGCCTCCTGGTTGAGAAAATCTAAGCCTCTTTGTAGCAGATATTGGGCGCGACTGCGAGTCGGATTCGCCCGGATCGCGCGGCGCGGGCGACCGCCGAGCCGCGCCAGGCCTCAGTGGAACGCGCCGATGAGCGCGCCGCCGGCGACGATCAGGCCGGCTCCCAGGACGAGGCGCCGCCCGACGACCTCCGAGTCGCGCAGGAGGAACGCGGACAGCACGACCGCGACGAGCGACTCGACCGCGACGAGCGGCGCCACGACGCTCACGCGGCCGCGGTAGTACGCCTCGAAGAGCGAGACGTACGAACCGCCCAGGAGCAGCCCCGCGGGTACGAACCGCAGCCAGCGCAACCCGAGTCTCCGCCGCGCCCACACCGCCACCAGCAGCGTGCCGCCGAGCAGGGCGGCGGCCCCGGCGACCGCCGGCGGCACGGCCGTCCTGCCCACCGCCAGATGCCGCACGAGGTTGTCCCGCGTCGCGAACAGCGTCGCGCCCGCGAAGGCGTAGAGGAGCCCGAGACGGTTGAGGTGCGCCGGCCGGTCCCGCTCCCGCGCGAGCTCGACGGCACCCGCCACGATCAGCACCGCCCCCGCGAGCAGCGGCGCCTGCGCCGGCTCGCCGAGGAAGACGAGCGCGATCGTGACGGAGACGAGCGGCGCGGTGCCGAGCACCATCGAGACGCGCGACGCGCCCGACTCGCGGACGGCCAGCGTGAAGAGGATCTGCGCCGCGCCGGGCGAGAGCAGCCCCGCGAGGAGGAACGGCCAGGCGCTCGCGGCGTGGAGTCCCCGCGACGGGACCTCCGCCGCAGCGGCGAGCACCGCGACCGTCAGCGCGGTCGTCGTCGTGGCGAGCGCGCCGAGCGCCACGTCCCGGTCACGGGTGACCGCCATCCGCAACGCGACGCTCATCCCGCCGAACAGGAGCGCGGAGAGCAGGGCGAGCCCGACGGCGACTATGCGCTCTCCAGGACGCGCTCCGGCAGCCGCTCCCCGCGCGAGAGGAGCGGCACGAAGACGTGCGCGAGCGGCCCGATGGCGAGCGCGTAGAGGACCGTGCCGACGCCGACGGTGCCCCCGAGCAGCCACCCGGTCACGAGCACGGTCAGCTCGATCCCGGTGCGGACGACGCGGATCGAATGACCGCGGGCGGCGAGTCCCGTCATCAGCCCGTCGCGCGGCCCCGGCCCGAGACCCGCGCCGATGTACGCGCCCGTCGCGACGCCGTTGAGGAAGACGCCGCAGACGAGGCAGCCCACGCGGGCGGCGAGAGCGTGCGGCGCGTGCACGTGCCCGAGCACGACGTCCATCGTCCCGCCCACGACCACGACGTTGGCGAGCGTTCCGATCCCCGGCCACTGCCGCAGCGGGATCCAGAGCAGCAGCACGACCACGCCGACGAGGATCGCCCACGTCCCGATCGCAAACGGCGTGTGCCGGGCGAGCCCCTGGTGGAAGACGTCCCACGGGTCGAGCCCGAGGCCGCCGAGGACGAGCAGCGACGAGCTGACGCCGTACAGGAGCAGGCCGGCGAAGAGTTGGGCGAGGCGAGCGCGCATCGCGCGAACGTACACTCGCGCCGATGGCCACGGAGGGGTCGACCGCGCTCGCTGCGCAGCTCGCCGAGGACGCAGTGGAGCGTTTTCTCCGCTACGTCCGCATCGACACGCAGTCCGCCGACGCGTCGAGCACCTACCCGAGCACCCCGGGGCAGCTCGACCTCCTGCGGCTCCTGCGGGACGAGCTAGAGCAGATCGGGCTGGCCGACGCCACGCTCGACGAGCACGGCTACGTGACGGCGACGCTGCCGTCGACCGTCGAGCGGGACGTGCCGGTGATCGCCTACTTCGCCCACGTCGACACGGCGCGCGAGCTCGGCGGGGCGTGCGTGCCGCAGCGCATCCGGTACGAGGGCGGCGAGATCCCGCTCGGCGAGTCCGGCCAGAAGATTCGCCCCGAGGAGTCCCCCGAGCTCGAGAACCACGTGGGGCACGAGCTGATCACGACCGACGGCACGACGCTTCTCGGCGCCGACGACAAGGCCGGAGTCGCGGAGATCGTCGCCGCCGTCGCGTATCTCGCGGCGCACACCGAGATCCCGCACGGGACGGTCAAGGTCGCGTTCAACCCGGACGAGGAGGTCGGCCGCGGCGTCATCCACTTCCCGGTGGACAGCTTCGGCGCCTCGGCCGCCTACACCGTCGACGGCTCGACGACCGGCGAGCTCCAGACCGAGACGTTCTCCGCGGCAGGGGTGACGCTGCGGATTCGCGGCCGCGCCATCCATCCCGGCTGGGCGAAGGGCGAGCTCGTGAACGCGCTCAAGATCGCCGCCGAGATCGTGTCGCGGCTGCCGCAGGAGCGTCTCTCCCCGGAGACGACGGAGGCACGCGAGGGCTACGTGCACCCGGTCTCGCTCCACGGCGATGCGACCGAGGCCCGGCTCGTCTTCATCGCGCGCGACTTCGACGACGAGCAGCTGGCCGGGCACGTGGCCTTCCTGCGCGGACTGGCGGAAGAGGTCGCCGCCGCCGAGCCGCGCTGCTCGATCGAGGTCGAGGAGCAGATCCAGTACCGGAACCCGCGGGCGGCGCTCGAGCGGCGTCCCGAGATCCTCGCCAACCTCGAGCAGGCGATCCGGCGCGTCGGCCTCGAGCCGAGACTGACAGCGATCCGCGGCGGCACCGACGGCTCGACGCTCACGGAGCTGGGCCTGCCGACCGCAAACGTCTTCACCGGCGGCCACGACGCGCACAGCGAGCGCGAGTGGATCTGCGTCGAGGACCTGGGCCTCGCAGCCGAGACGCTCGTCGAGCTCGCGCAAGTGTGGGCTGAGTAACGCCGCGCTCCCGGGCCGGGTAGCACCGGCGCGCGAGGGTACGCTGAACGGCGTGGAGTCGCTCCTCGACCGGCTCGGACGCCCGCTCGAGACGCTGCGCGTCTCGATCACCGACCGCTGCAACTTCCGCTGCGTCTACTGCATGCCGAAGGAGGTCTTCGGGCGGGACTACGCCTTCCTCGACCGGCGCGAGCTGCTCACGCTCGAGGAGGTCGCGCGCGTCGCCGGCGTCTTCGCCGGGCTCGGCGTCCGCACCGTCCGCATCACCGGTGGGGAGCCGCTCGTGCGCCGCAACGTCGAGCATCTCGTCGAGCTGCTCGCGGCGATCCGGAGACCGGACGGCAGCGGGCTCGACCTCGCGCTCACGACGAACGGCTCGCTGCTGGCCCAGAAGGCGGAGGCCCTCGCCGCAGCAGGGCTGGGCCGCGTCACGGTCAGCCTCGACTCGCTCGACGATGCGGCCTTCGCGACGCTCAACGACGTCGACTTCCCGGTCGAGCGCGTGCTCGAGGGGATCGAGGCGGCGGCGGCGGCCGGGCTGCCGGTCAAGGTGAACGCCGTCGTCAAGCGCGGCACGAACGACGGGGACGTGCTCGGGCTCGCGGAGCACTTCCGCGGCAGCGGCCACGTGCTCCGCTTCATCGAGTACATGGACGTCGGCTCGACGAACGGCTGGCGGCTGGAGGACGTCGTACCGGCCGAGGAGATCGTGCGGAGAATCGGCGAGCGCTGG
Organism: uncultured Gaiellales bacterium; assembly: GCA_964602945.1. Lineage (GTDB taxonomy): Bacteria > Actinomycetota > Thermoleophilia > Gaiellales > Gaiellaceae > Palsa-739. The sequence goes on along the minus strand of CAZRTE010000058.1, from coordinate 6,231 downwards.
CCGCTCGTCCCCTTGCCCGCGGAGCGGCCCGATGCGACCTCCCGCCGCTGGCGGTACGCCGACGGGGCCGGCGAGATCGGCGCGATCGCCTCCGTCACGCAGCCGTTCTGCGGCGGTTGCTCCCGTGCGCGGCTCTCCGCCGAGGGTCGCCTCTACACCTGCCTCTTCGCCGCCAGGGGGCACGACCTCCGAGCCCCGCTGCGCAGCGGAGGCTCCGACGAGGAGCTCGCGGAGCTCCTCCACTCGGTCTGGGGGCGTCGCACCGACCGCTATTCCGAGCTGCGGACAGCCGAGACACCGGCCCTGCCGAAGGTCGAGATGTCCTACATCGGCGGCTGAAGGCCGGGCGCTGGCCCGCGCGCGAGCATCCCGCATAAGATCGTGGTCATGGAGCGGGTAGTCGCTCTGGGCCGGAGGGTGCTGCCGCGTGGCTGGGCGCACTTCCTGACCCAGCTCGCGATCTGGTTGGGCTTCTACTTCTCCTATCTCGGCGTCCGCAGCCTCACGGACCGCGACCCGACGGAGGCGTTCACGAACGGCCTCCGGGTGATCTCCCTCGAGCGGCGGCTGACGCACCATCTGTTCGAGCTGACGGCGCAGAGGCTCGCCGACTCGTCACACCTGCTGCTGACCGCGGCCGCGTGGACGTACTGGAACTCCGAGTTCACCGTGATCGGGCTGACGCTGCTCTGGGTCTACCTGCGCCGCCACGAGCAGTTCAACCGCTTCCGGAACGCGATCCTGCTCGCGAACCTCGTCGGCCTCGTCGGCTTCGCGATCATGCCGACCGCGCCGCCGTGGATGTTCCCGTACCAGGGCTTCGTCGCCGGCGTCAACCACTCGAGCGCCCTCCTGCAGACGCTCGGCAACCCGTACGCGGCGATGCCGAGCCTCCACGCGGCCGACGCGCTCATCGTCGGCTGGTGTCTCGCCCTCAGCTGCCGCTCCATCTGGACGAAGGCGCTCTGGGCGCTCTGGCCGCTCTGGGTCTGGTTCTGCGTCGTCGCGACCGCGAACCACTACCTCCTCGACGTCCTCGCCGGGATCGGCGTCGCGCTCGCCTCCCTGCTCGTCACCGCGTGGACGCCGCGGCTGGCGGGACGCCTCCGCGCCACCGGAATAGCCATCGCAAACCTGCTATAGTCGGACATAGCAGGATTGCGATGTTGGAGATGAACGCGACGCCACGGCTCCGCCGCGTGAAGCAGGGTTACACCAGCGGCGCCCGCTCACTCGCCGGCCGCTCGGTCTCGGGCCTCGCGCGCACCCGCGTCACGCCGAACGCGCTCACGGCCGCCGGCGTCTCGCTCTGCCTCGCAGCCGCCGTGCTCGTCCCCTTCGAGAACCGGAACGCGTGGCTCGTCTTCTGGCTCGCCGCAGGCACGTTCGTCGTCGGCTCGGTGCTCGACATCCTCGACGGCGCGCTCGCGCGGGCGGGAGGCAAGTCCACCCCGTTCGGCGCGTTCATCGACTCGACGACCGACCGGGTCGGCGAGGGGGCGATGCTCGCGGCGATCGCGCTCGTCTTCTCGCGCCACGGACGCGAGTGGGCCGTCGTGCTCACCGTCGCAGCGGTCGTCGGCTCGTTCCTCGTCTCGTACACCCGCGCCCGGGCCGAGGCGATCGGCCTGCGCGGCGACGTCGGCCTCGGCTCCCGCGCCGAGCGCGTCGTCCTCATCACGGCCGGGCTCGTGTTCGCCCCCTGGGGCGGCCTGCCGTGGGCCATCGTCGCCCTCTCCGCGACGGCCTGGCTCACGGTCGTCCAGCGCATCCTGCACGTCCGCAAGCAACTCTCTTCTGGAGGCACCAGTGGCATCGACGAACGGTAGGGCTCACCTCGACGATGGCAAGGTCCGCGTCGCGATCATCGGCGTGGGGAACTGCGCCAACTCCCTCCTGCAGGGGGTCGAGTACTACAAGGACGCCCCGGACGACCAGTTCGTCCCGGGCCTCATGCACGTCAACCTCGGCGGCTACCACATCCGCGACGTGGAGTTCACGGCCGCCTTCGACGTGGTCAAGGGCAAGGTCGGCGAGGATCTCGCCGACGCGATGTGGGCGCACCCGAACGACACGATCAAGTTCGCGGACGTCCCGCAGACCGGCGTCAAGGTCTCCCGCGGCATGACGCACGACGGCCTCGGCAAGTACCTCTCGCAGATCGTCGAGAAGGCGCACGGCAAGACGGACGACGTCGTCGGGATCCTCAAGGAGACGAAGACCGACGTCGTGGTCAACTACCTGCCCGTCGGCTCGGAGATGGCGACGAAGTGGTACGCCGAGCAGATCCTCGAGGCCGGCTGCGCGATGATCAACTGCATGCCGGTCTTCATCGCCCGCGAGGAGTACTGGCAGCAGCGGTTCGAGGAGAAGGGCCTGCCGATCATCGGCGACGACATCAAGTCGCAGGTCGGCGCGACGATCACGCACCGCGTCCTCACCTCCCTCTTCCGCGAGCGCGGCATCCACCTCGACAAGACGATGCAGCTCAACGTCGGCGGCAACTCCGACTTCCTCAACATGCTCGAGCGGGAGCGGCTGGAGTCGAAGAAGATCTCGAAGACGAACGCCGTCACGTCGATGCTCGACTACGACCTCGGCGCGCAGAACGTCCACGTCGGCCCGTCCGACTACGTGCCGTGGCTGACCGACCGCAAGTGGGCCTACATCCGCATGGAGGGCTCGGCCTTCGGCGACGTGCCGCTCAACGTCGAGCTCAAGCTCGAGGTCTGGGACTCGCCCAACTCGGCGGGGATCGTGATCGACGCCGTCCGCCTCGCGAAGCTCGCGCTGAACGACAACGTCGCGGGCGCGCTCGTCGGCCCGAGCTCGTACCTGATGAAGTCGCCGCCGCAGCAGATCGTCGACGACGAGGCGTACGAGCGCACGGAGGAGTTCATCCGGGAGCACCACCGGCAGGCGCCGGCCGAGGCCCCGGCGGCGAAGCAGGCCCCGCCGGCGTCGGGCTAGTCGCACGTTGCGAGTCGAGCTTCAGTCCGCGCGCTCGCTCGAACCGGGCGGGCGCGTGGACCTCTTCAACGCCTCGTACGAGGGCTACCTCGTGCCCATGCACGTCGACGAGGCGACGGTCGCCTTCATGACCGAGATGTTCGACCTCGACGTCGACGCCTCGCGCATCGCCCTGCGCGACGGCGTCCCGGTGGGCATCGGCAACCTCGGCCTGCGGGGGGAGGACGCCTGGATCGGCGGCGTCGGCGTCGGTCCGGCCGCACGGCGCGCCGGGGTGGGCGAGGCGCAGATGCGCGCGCTCCACGGGCAGGCGGGGGAGCGAGGCGCCCGCCGCGTCTGGCTCGAGGTCATCGTCGAGAACACCGGGGCGTTCGCGCTCTACGAGAAGCTCGGCTACCGCACCGTCCGGGACGTCGAGGTCTGGTCGCTGCCGGCTGCGGAGGAGTCGGGGGCCACGACGCGCGAGGTTCCGGCAGGCGAGGCGCACACGAGGATTCGCGGGCTGCGCACCGGCCGCGAGCCGTGGCAGCGCGCCGACGAGACGCTCGCCCACTACACGGACGCCCTCGGTCTCCTGGCGGAGGACGGCGCAGCCGTCTACCGGCAGGCCGGTGAGCACGTCCAGCTCGTGCAGGTCGCCGGCGACGCCGGGCCGCTCTTCCGGGCACTGCGCGCGCGAGGGCCGGTCAGCGTCCTCAACCTCCCCGTGGAGGATCCGGCGGCAGACGTGCTGCGCGAGCTCGGCGCGAAGGTCGCCGTCCGGCAGCACGAGATGCTGCTCGACCTCTAGCGGGCTCCGCTCCTAGCGCAGGCTGCTGAGCCAGCTCGCGGGCGCCGGCTGGTAGGCCGACTCCACCGAGAAGCGGATCGCGAGCGGGCCCTGCTCCTCGCCGTGCGAGCAGAGAAGCGGATCCGGCCCCGGCTCGAGCACGAGCGCCACGTGATGTCCCGGTGGCGGCCCGAAGACGACGAGGTCGCCGGGCTGGGCCGCGTCGGCCGCGACCGGCTTCATGTGCCGGAGCAGCGTCCCGGTGTAGCCCTGTCCGGAGTAGCCGAGCCCATTCGGGTCGGGCGCGGCCGCCCACGCGTAGCAGAGCGTGGCGAACCCGGAGCAGTCGGTGTGCAGCGGGAGCTTGCGCGGCTCGTGCAGCCCGTCGATGGGACGCAGCTGCTCGTAGTGGATCTGCGGCTCGTGCGCGATCCCCCACTGCGCGTTCGCGACGATCCGCCCGCGGAGCGCGGGCGCCTGCGCCTCCTGCTCCTGGCGGGCCTCCTGCCGCTCGAGGAACCGCGCGGGCAGCCGCGCTCCCTCGAGGCGGGCGACGAAGCGCGGATCCGCGCTCGAGTCGCAGCGCCGCGGCGGGTAGCCGAGCGCCCACTTCGCCCGCTCGACCGCCGCCGCCGTCAGCGGTCCGTACTCCCCGTCGACCGGTCCCGGCCGGTACGGCGCGAGCAGCCGCTGGAGCGCCGCGACGTCCGGCCCGGCGAGAAACGGGTTGGCCAGGTCGAGCGTGCGTGCCGCCGTCGTCGTCCCCGGCATCCTCTCCACCTCCCGCCGCAACTCGGCCGCAGGCCGCCGCGAACCTAACATGGGCGGGTGCGCATCGCCCTCGTCACGCCGTTCGCCTGGTCGCAGCCCCACAGCGTGAACGAGCACGTGGACGGTCTCGCGCGCGAGCTGCGCCGCCGCGGCCACGTCGTCACCGTGCTCGCCCCCTCGAACCGCACCCGTGAGCTCGCCGCCGGGCGCCGCGCCCTGCTCGGCACCTTCGAGGACGAGGAGCTGATCGCGCTCGGGCCCGCCGTCCCGATCTCGCGCCAGAGCCGCATCGGCGCCCCGGTCGGCGTCCGCGCGAGCCTCGCCCTCGCCCTCGCCCGCGGGCGCTTCGACGTCGTGCACGGCTTCGAGCCCGGACTGCCCAGCCTCTCGTACCTCGCCCTCCGCGACTCGGCCGCCCTGACCGCGGCGACGTTCTTCTCGCCCGACCGGCTCGGCTACCCGCCCGGCCGCGCACAGCGCGAGCGGCTGCTCGCCCGGATCGACGCGCTCCTCGCCACCGGCGAGAACGTCGCCCAGGCGGCTGCCGCACGCTTCCCGGGACGTTACGAGGTCGTCCCGCACGGCGTCGACGCCTCGCTGTTCACCCCGGGCCGGAAGCGGCAGCTCGTCGTGATGGAGTGGCGCCAGACGGAGCGGCCGCTCCTGCGTGCGCTCGTGCGCGAGCTCGCGCAGCAGCCCGGCTGGGAGCTCGTCCTCCTCCGCACCCGCACCCCCGCCTCGCGCCCCGCGGTGTCGCGCCGGCTGCGCGGGAGGATGCGGGTCCGGACCGCGCTCTCGGGCGCCGCTCGCGCCGAGCTGCTCCGCCCCGCCGCGATCTTCGTCCCGGCCGTCGAGGGGCTGCCGCGTCTCGTCGCCGAGGCGCAGGCCGCGGGGGCGGCCGTCGCGGCGCCTCCCCGGCGTGCCGCCCAGCCCGAGCTCGCCGCAGCCGAGGTCGCGCGGCTGATCGAGGACGAGGACTTCCGCGCCCGCCGCGCCGGGGAGGGCACGGCGGCTGCGGCGTCGCAGACGAGGGAAGCGCTCGCGGACGTGGTGGAGGAGGTCTACGGCCGTCTCGCCTCGAGACGGCGTAGCCGGACGCCGGCCTCGCCGTCCGAGAAGCGCGACTGGATCCTCGCCGACCTCCATCTCCACACGAGCTGGTCGCACGACTGCTCGATCGACGTCGACGACCTGCTCGACCATGCCGAGGCGCAGGGGCTCGGCGCGATCGCGGTCACCGACCACAACGTGCTCGGCGGCGCACTCGAGGCGGTCGAGCGGGCACGCGGCCGCCGCCTGGTCGTGATCCCGGGCGAGGAGGTGAAGACCGCAGGCCAGGGCGAGGTGATCGGCCTCTTCCTGCGGGAGGAGATCCCGCGCGGGATGTCCTTCGCCGAGACGGTCGACGCGATCCGGGCCCAGGGCGGGCTCGTCTACGTCCCCCACCCGTTCGACCGGCTACACGCGATCCCCGACCCCGCCACGCTGCATCGCCACCTCGCGGAGATCGACGTACTCGAGGTCTACAACGCCCGCCTCCTCTTCGAGACCTACAACGACGAGGCGCTCCGCTTCGCCCGCAAGTACAACCTCATCCCGGGGGCGGGCTCCGACGCGCACGTGCTCGCGGGAGTCGGCACGGGCGCGGTCCGCCTGCGCCGGTTCGACGGCCCCGAGGAGTTCCTCGTCTCGCTCCACAGCGCCGAGGTGCTGCGGCGGCC
>CAZRTE010000057.1:0-16078 GCA_964602945.1 uncultured Gaiellales bacterium | reverse complement strand
AGCCGATGACGGCCTCGATCTTCGGTGCCATGCTCCCCGCGGCGAAGTGGCGCCCCTCTGCCAGGTGCTCCTTCGCCTCGGCGAGCGTCATCTTGTCAACCCAGCGCTGCTCGGGCGTGCCGAAGTCGAGAGCGACCTTCTCGACGGCGGTCGTGATCAGCAGGAGGTCCGCCCCGATCCTCGTGGCGAGGAGCGAGCTGGCGAGATCCTTGTCGATCACCGCGGCGACACCGCTGAGGTTTCCGTCCGCGTCGGCCACGACGGGAATGCCGCCGCCGCCGACCGAGACGACGACGAAGCCCGCGTCGAGGAGCGTCGTGATCGCCTCCTCCTCGACGATCCGGACCGGCTGCGGCGAGGCGACGACGCGCCGCCAGCCGCGGTTCGCGTCCTCGACGACGGCCCAGCCCTCGGCCCGCCGGCGCTCGGCGGTCTCCTCGTCCATGAAGGAGCCGATCGGCTTCGTCGGGTGCGAGAACGCAGGATCGTCCGCCGCGACCTCGACCTCGGTCACGACCGCGACCGCGTGCCGGTTCAGTCCCAGCCGCCGGAAGTCGTTCTCGAGGTTCTGCACGAGCGCGTAGCCGACCGCGCCCTGGCTGTCGGCGCCGCAGACGTCGAGCGGCACCTCGTGCAGCTCGTGCGCCGCAAGCTCGGAGCGGCGGAGGATGAAGCCGACCTGGGGGCCGTTGCCGTGGCCGATCGCGACGTCCCAGCCTTCCTCGATCATCGCCGCGATGTGCAAGCACGTCTCGCCGGCGGCGATGTACTGGTCACGGACGCTCTGGTGCTGCCGGTCCTTGATCAGCGAGTTGCCGCCGATGGCGATGACCGCCCTGCGGCGACGGCTCACGAGCCGCCCCCGTAACCGCCCATCGTCAGGGCACAGAGCGCCTTGCCGGTGTGCATCCGGTTCTCCGCCTCGTCCCAGACGACGGAGTGCGGACCGTCGATCACGGCGTCGGTCACCTCGCGGCCGCGGTCGGCCGGCAGGCAGTGCAGGTAGAGGACGTCCGGCGAGGCGAGCGCGAGCTTGCGCTCGTCGGCGATCCAGTCCGCGAAGGCCCCCGACTCGGCGAGCGCCTTCGAGGAGTCCGTGAACGCGTCGAGCCGGCCCCACGACTTCGGATAGACGACGTCGGCGCCCTCGAACGCCTCCTCCATCGAGTCGGTGAAGCTGATCGTCGCGCCGGCCTCGGCCGCCGCGGCCTGCGCCTTCTCGAGCACCTCGGGCATCAGGTCGAAGCCGGGCGGGTGCGCGATCACGACGTCCATGCCGAAGCGCGGGAAGAGCGTCGCGACGCCCTGCGGCACCGAGAGCGGCCGGGCGTACGAGGGCGCATACGCCCACGTCATCGCGACCTTCAGGCCGCGGAGGTCCGCGCCGCGGTGCTCGCGCAGGGTCATCAGGTCGGCGAGCGTCTGCGTCGGGTGGTCGACGTCACACTGGAGGTTGATCACGGGGATGTCCGCCCACTCGGCGATCTCGCGGATCCAGCCGTTGCCCTCGTAGGGCGCGAGGTCGTGGCGGATCGCGATCCCCTCGCCGAAGCCGGACAGCGTGAGCGCCGTGTCCTTCGGGCTCTCGCCGTGGGAGACCTGCGTCTTGTCGGAGTCGAGGAAGATCGCGTGGCCGCCGAGCTGCGTCATGCCGGTCTCGAAGGCGTTGCGTGTCCGCGTCGACTTGTCGAGGAACAGCATGTAGAGGGTCTTGTCCTCGAGCAGCCGGTGCGGTTTCCCGGCTCGGCGGTCCTCCTTCAGCTCGCCTGCGACGGCGAGCACCTCCTCGAGCTCGGGCAACGACCAGTCGATCGTCTCGATGTAGTCCTTGCCGGCGAGCGTCGTGCGATCGACGGTCGTCGTGCTCATTTCTCCCTCGCTTTCATCAGGTTCTGCTGGCCGAGGCCGAGACCGAGGTACTCCGGGATCGGCCGCTGGCCCGGCACGTCGGGTATCGGGGGCCGTCCGCTCGTCGCGGCCGGCGGGCGGATGCCGACCAGGTCGTCCGGGCGGACGGGGACGCGGTTCAGGGGCCTGCCGGTGGCGGCCCGCAGGGCTGCCGCGACCGCAGGCGTGACGGCGATCGTCGACAGCTCGCCGATGCCCTTCGCTCCGTACGGGGCGTCGGGCTCGGGCTGCTCGACGAAGACGCTCTCGATCGGCGGCACGTCGAGGATCGTCGGGATCAGGTAGTCGGTGAAGGTCGGGTTCCGGATCGAGCCGCCGTCGAGCTGGATCTCCTCGGTGAGCGCGAGCCCGAGCGCCTGGGCAGCGCCCCCCTCCACCTGCCCCTGCGCGCCGGGCGGGTTCACGACCTTGCCGGCGTCCTGGGCGACGGCGAGCTGGAGGACACGGACGAGCCCGAGCTCGGAGTCGACCTCGACGACGGCGCGGACCGCGACGAAGGAGAAGCTCAGATGCGGGCTGCCCTGCCCTTCCGGGTCGAGGCCCGTCGTCGGCCGGTGGTGGAAGGTGAACGTCCGGCTGATCGGCTCCTCGAGCGGCGCGCCCGCCAGCGCCTCCGCGATCTCGCGGCAGGCGCCGAGGACGGCCCCGCCGCTCATCGTCGTCTGGCGCGAGGCCGAGGTGGAGCCGGCCGAGCCCGACAGTGTCGAGTTGGGCTCGAAGACGACCTCGTCGACGCCGAGCTCGGTGCGGACGATCTGCGCGAGCACGGTGTGGAGGCCCTGGCCGTAGTCGACCGCCGCCGTGCGGATCGCCGCGACCGGGCCGTCCGGCGTGGGCCGGAGCGTCACGGTCGCCTCGGCGGAGTCGTCGAAGCCCTCGCTGTAGGCGACGTTCTTGAACCCGACCGCGTAGCCGACGCCCCGCTGCAGCGCCTCGCCGCGGCCGACGTTGCCGGCGCCGCCCGGGTAGCTGATCGGGTCGCGTCCCGCCTGCGGCTCCTCAGGCGGGAGCGGCATGGCACGGCAGCGCTCGATCAGCTCGCGGACGGGCGCCGGGCCCTCGAGGACCTGGCCGGTGGGGAGCACGGAGCCCGTCTGGACGGCGTTCCGCAGCCGCAGCTCGAGCGGGTCGAGCCCGAGCTTCGCCGCGAGGGCGTCCATCGCGGCCTCGTAGGCGAAGCAGACCTGGGGCGCGCCGAAGCCGCGCATAGCGCCGCAGGGCGGGTTGTTCGTGTAGACGACGGTCGCCTCGGCCCGGACGTTCGGCACCTCGTACGGCCCGGCCACGAAGGTGGCGGCGTTGCCGACCACCGCCGGCGAGGAGGACGCGTAGGCGCCCCCGTCGAGTAGGAGCCGCACGTCCGCGGTGACGAGCCGGCCGTCCCGCGTCGCGCCGTAGCGGATCCACGTGCGCGACGGGTGCCGGTGGACGTGGCCGTGGAAGGACTCCTCGCGGCCGTAGGCCATCTTCACGGCCCGCTGCGTCCGGAGCGCGAGCAGGCAGGCGTGGATCTGCATGTGGATGTCCTCGCGCGAGCCGAAGGCGCCGCCGACCCCGGCGAGGGTGACGCGCACCATCTCCTCCGGCAGTCCGAGGCAGAGGGCGACCTGCTGCCGGTCGACGTGGAGCCACTGCGTCGCGACGTAGAGGTCGACGCTGCCGTCGGCGGACGGGACGGCGAGGCCGCCCTCCGGGCCGAGCGCCGCCTGGTCCTGCATCGCCGTCTCGTAGTAGCCCTCGACCCAGACCTCCGCCTCGGCCCCTTCCGGGTCGCCGTGGCGGATGTGGACGTGGCGGAGGACGTTGCCGAACTCGTGCACCTGCCGCGCGTCCGGCTGCAGCGCCTCCTCCATGTCGGCCACCGGGGGCAGCGGCTCGTACTCGACCGCGACGAGCCCGGCCGCGGTGCGCGCCTGGTCGAGCGTCTCGGCGGCGACGACGGCCACGCCCTCGCCCGCGTAGCGGACGACGTCCTCGGCGAAGACGGGCTGGTCGGCGAACTCGAGCCCGAAGGTGCGCGCAGCGGGCAGGTCGGCCGCGGTGAGGACGCAGGCGACGCCGGGCGCGCGCGCGGCCTGCTCGACGTCGATGCCGCGGATGCGCGCGGCCGCGTGCGGGCTGCGGACGGTGACGCCCCAGAGCATGTGCTCGGCGTGCAGGTCGCTCCCGTACGCGTAGTCGCCGGTGACCTTCGGGACGCCCTCGACGCGGCGCGTGCTCTCGCCGACGCGTCCGCCGCGGGTGGCGGCGACGCTCACGCGCCCCCCTCGCCGTCGTCCGCTCCCGGCCGGCGGAGCCGGCCTCCGCGGACGACTGACGCCGCCCGAGGAACGCGCATGCCTCCCAGGGTTGACACAGGACGTCTCATGCCACGGCCTCCTCGGCGAGGTGGACGGCGGCGAGGATCTTCGAGTAGCCGGTGCAGCGGCAGAGGTTGCCGGCGAGGGCCTCGCGGATCGTCTCGTCGCTCGGGTGCGGGTCGCGGTCGAGCAGGTCCGCGACCGCGACGACGAGGCCGGGCGTGCAGAAGCCGCACTGGACGGCGCCCGCCTCGAGGAAGGCCTCCTGCACCGGGTGCAGGCGCTCCCCGTCGCCGAGATCCTCGATCGTGCGGACGGAGCGGCCGTCGGCCTGGACGGCGGCGACGAGGCAGGCGCAGACGAGCTCACCGTCGAGCCAGACCGTGCAGGATCCGCACTCGCCCTCCTCGCAGGCGTTCTTCGAGCCGGTGAGGTCGAGCTCGTCGCGCAGCAGCGTGAGCAGGCTCGTCGCCGGCGGGACGTCGACCGTGCGCTCGAGGCCGTTGACCGTGGTCGTGACCGGCGTCATGCGGAGGCCTCCCTCCGGTCGGCGAGCGCCCAGAGCAGCGCGCGCCGCGCCAGCACCTCGACCGTGCGGCGGCGGTAGGCGGCGGAGCCGCGGACGTCGTCGATCGGGTGCGCCGCGGCGGCCGCGAGCGCGCCGAACTCCCGCGCCGTCTGCTCGGGCAGCGGACGCGCCGGGTCGTCCCACGCGATCGCGTCCGCCGCGAACGCCTCCGCCTCGGGCGCCCGCACGACCGTGGGAGCGACGGAGCCGAGGGCGAGCCGCACGCGGCGCTCCCTCGTGTCGAGCTGCAGGCACACGCTGGCGATGGCGATCACCATCGCGTTGCGCGTCCCGATCTTGGCGAACGAGCCGGGGCCTTCGCGCAGCGGCCACTCGACGCCGACGACGAGCTCGTCCTCGGCGAGCGCCGTGCGCTTCGGCCCGAGCAGGAACTCGTTCCACGGGAGCCGCCGCTCCCCGCGAGTCGAGGCGACGAGCACGTCGGCCCCGAAGGCCGCGAGCACGGGCAGCGAGTCGCCGGCCGGCGACGCCGTGGCGAGGTTGCCGCCGATCGTCGCGCGGTTCCGGATCTGCGGCGAGCCGACCGTCCGCGCCGCCTGCACGAGCGGCGGGAAGGCGCCGAGCTCGCGCGCGATGCGGGCGAAGGTCGTGCCGGCTCCGACGTGGACGCTGCCGTTGCGCAGCTCCCACGTCGCGAGCTCCGCGACGCGCGAGAGGTCGAGCAAGGCGTCCGGGCGGAGGCGGCCGGCGTTGACCGGGACCATCAGGTCCGTGCCGCCGGCGACCGGCATCGCCTCCGGGTGCGCGGCGCGCGCCTCGAGCGCCTCCGCCAGCGTCGTCGGCGCCGGCTCGCTCATTCGCTCCTCGTCGTGGCGAAGGCGTCGATCATCGCGGACACGTCGTCGCCGAGCGGGTAGAGAACGGGGCAGGTGCAGCCGGCGTCGACGTACTCCTGCACCTTCGCCCGGCACTCGTCCGCCGTGCCCGAGGCGGTGATCAGCTGGACGACGTCGTCCGGGACGAGATGCATGGCCTCCTGGATCTGGGCCTCGCTCGCCGGCCACGTGAGCTTGGCCCCGATCTCCTCGAGGAGCTCGGGAGCGACACCGCTCGCCTTCATGATGTGCGGCTGCTGGCCCAGGTACTGCGTCACGAGCTCGCGGGCGCGATCGAGCGCGAGCGAGCGGTCGGCGTCGAGGGAGCAGACGACGAGCTGGGGCCGGTCGACGTCCTCGACGGTGCGGCCCGCGCGCGCCGCGCCCGCCGCGAGGTGCTCCATCGCCTCGCGGTTGTACGCGGAGCCGACGAGGTAGTTGAGGAGGACGCCGTCGCCGATCTCGCCCGCGAGCTCCATCATCTTCATGGCCGTCGCGCCGATGTAGATCGGGACGTGCTTCGGCGAGCGGTCGCCGTGGACGATGTCGATCTCGACGTCGTCGAGGTGCACGAACTCCCCGTGGTAGGTGACCCGCTCCATGGCCAGCAGGCGACGTGTCGCCTCGACCGTCTCGCGCATGCAGGTGAGCGTGCGGCGGCGGTCGATGCCGACCTTGGCCGCGAGGGGATCCCACCAGGCGCCGAGCCCGAGCTTGACCCGGCCGGGCGCGAGGTCGTCGAGCGTGGAGAAGGTCGCGGCGAGCAGGCCGACGTTGCGCGTCCAGGTGTTGACGACGCCGCTGCCGATGCCGATCCGGTCGGTCACGGCGGCGTACGCGGCCATCGGCACCGTCGCCTCGCGCACGAGCCGGCTCTCGGCCTGCCAGACGGCCTCGAAGCCGGCCTGCTCGGCGAGCCGGGAGTAGTGCATGCCCTCGCGGATCGGGTGCTTGTCCTGGAGGTAGAGCGCGACGCGACTCATCGCAGTGCTCCTTCCGGCTCGAAGGTGTGCTCCGGGGTCTCCGCCAGCCGCTCCCACAGCCGCCCGGCGGCCTGCCGCGCCTCGGCGGCGAGCCCGTCCTGGTCGAGCAGGGCGAGGCGGCGGCCGCGCACGACCCAGCGGCCCGCCACCATCACGTTGCGGACGTGGCGGGACGAGAGCCCGAAGATCCAGTGGCCGGCGAGGTTCGTGCCGTCGAGCGGCGCCGGCGGGACGTAGTCGAGCACGGCGAGGTCGGCGGGCGCGCCCGGCTCGAGCGTCCCGAGCAGGGGCTCGCCGAAGATCCGGCCGGCGAGCCGCGCGCTCTCGGCGAGGGTCGCGAGCGGCCAGTCCGGCGGAGCGAGCAGGTCGTCCTCCCGAAGCCGGAACCAGGCGGCGCGGGACTCCTCGAACATGTCGGAGCCGATCCCGTCCGTCCCGAGCGCCACCTGCGGGCCGAGCTCGAGCACCCGCGTCCGGCCGACCGCGTTGTTCATGTTCGAGCGGGCGTTGTGCGCGAGCGTGGCCCCGGCGGCGCGGAAGCCGGCGATCTCGTGGTCGTCGACGTGGATGCCGTGGGCGAGCAGTGTCCGGTCGTCGAGCACGCCGAGCCGGGCCAGTCGCTCGACGGCGCCCCGGTCGACGTCGCCCTCGGCGGCGTGGACGTGCAGCGGGCCCGTCTCGGCGCAGGCGAGCAGCGTCTCGTCCGAGAGGGTGAAGGAGGCGTGCGCGCCGACCAGCCCGCGCGCGAGCGGACGCGTCGTCGCGAGGAAGCGGCGGTTCTCCTCGACCCCGGCGAGCGCGCGCTCGGGGCCGTCGCGGTCGCTCGTCTCGTAACAGAGGACCGAGCGCACGCCGAGGGACTCGAGCGCGTCGGCGATCACGTCGAGCGACCCGTCGATCGCGTTGGGGGAGGCGTGGTGGTCGATCAGCGTCGTCGTCCCCGAGAGCAGCGCCTCCATGCCGCCGACGAGCGCCGAGGCGCGGATCGACTCCTCGTCGAGCGCCCGGTCGAGCCGCCACCAGACCCGCTGCAGGATCTGGAGGAAGTCGCGCGGGGGCTCGAGCGCGTAGGGCATCCCGCGGGCGAGCGCCGAGTAGAGGTGCGTGTGCGCGCAGACGTTGCCGGGCACGACGAGCCCTCCCCCGGCATCGACCCGCGCGCCGCTGCCGGGCTCGGCGATGCGGCCCTCGGCGACCCACACGTCACCGTCGTCGACGCGCAGCGGGTCGAGGGAGCGGACGATCACCGACTCGCCTTGACGAGACGGGGAACCGCCGCGCGCGCCGCCGGCGAGTCCTTCATCGGCAGCTCGGTGCGGTGGACGCCGTCGAACGCCTCGAGCGCGCCGCGGACGGCCGACGCGGTCGGGACGAGCGCCGCCTCGCCGATGCCCTTCGCGCCGAACGGGCCCTCCGGCTGCGGCTCCTCGACGAGGATGCACTCGACCTCCGGCATGCCGGTCGGGGGGATCAGGTGCAGCGACTTCAACGTCGTCGTGACCGGGATCCCGTCCTCGACGACGAACTCCTCGGAGAGGGCGTGCCCGAGTCCCATGTGGACGGCGCCCTCGATCTGGCCCTCGACGAGCGTCGGGTTGATCGCGCGGCCGACGTCGTGCGCCGCGACGAATCTCGCGAGCCGGCCCTCGTCGTCGAGGATCGCCACCTGCGTGCCCCACGCGTAGGCGAGGTGCGTCACCGGCTCGGAGACCTCGTTCGTCGTCGTCCAGTCGACGACGAACTCCCCCGGGAACTCCTGCCCCGCCAGCGCCTCGAGCGGCCGCCCGTCGAGCGCCGCCTTCAGCTTCTCGGCGGCGGCGAGGACGGCCTGGCCGCCCAGCACCGTCGCGCGCGAGGCCGTCGTCTGGCCCGTGTCGAGCTCGCGCTCGGTGTCGACGTGGACGCGGATCCGCTCGGGCGGGAGACCGAGCGTCTCGCAGAGCATCTGACGCAGCACCGTGTGCACGCCCTGCCCCATCTCGGTCCAGGAATGGAAGAGCGAGACGCTCCCGTCCTCCTCGACGCGCAGCACGGCGCGCCCGCGGTCGGGGACGCCGTTGCCGATGCCGGTGTTCTTCGCACAGCAGGCGATGCCGGCGTAGCGGGCCTCCTCGTAGGCGTCCTTCACCGCGAGGAGCGTCTGCTTCAGCCCCACGCCGGGGCCGAGCTTCTGCCCCGTGCCGAAGCGGTCGCCCTCCTCGAGCGCGTTGCGCCAGCGCATCTCCCAGCCGTCGATGCCGACCTCCGCGGCGAGCTTGTCGAGCACGCCCTCGACCGCGAAGTTCGTCTGGTTGACGCCGAAGCCGCGCATCGCGCCGCACGGCGGGTTGTTCGTGTAGACGGCCGTCGAGGAGACGTCCACGGCAGGCACGCGGTACGGGCCGCACGCGTGCCCGGCCGCGCGCTCGAGCACCTTGTCGCCGACGCTCGCGTAGGCACCCGTGTCGCCGGTGATCCGGGCGCGGACGGCGGTCAGGCGCCCCTCGGCGTCGCAGCCGGCGGTGTACTCGAGCCACATCGGGTGCCGCTTGGCGTGGAAGCGGATGCTCTCCGCCCGGGAGAGCGTGATCCGGGCCGGACGGCCCGTTGCGTGGGCGATCAGGGCCGCGTGCGCCTGCACGTTCAGGTCCTCCTTCGCGCCGAACGCGCCCCCGGCAGACACCTGCGTCACGCGCACGGCGTCCTCGGGCAGGCCGAGGAAGCTCGCGATCTGGCGGCGGTCCTCCCAGACTCCCTGGCCCTGCGAGTAGACGTGGAAGCCGCCGTCCTCCGGCGTCGCGAGCGACGACTCCGGCTCGAGGAAGGCGTGCTCGATGAACTGCGTGCGGTACACGTTCCGGACGACGTGTGCCGAGGCGGCGAGAGCCGCGTCGACGTCCCCGCGCTGCACGACCGACTGCGAGAGGACGCGGGCGCCGTCGTCGAACGGCGAGGTCACGGGCTCGAGCACCTCGTACTCGACCTCGACGAGCGCCGCCGCCTCGCGGGCGGCATGTCTCGTCTCGGCCGCGACGACGGCGAGGACGTCCCCGACGTACGCCGTCTCCTCGCCGACCGCGACGAGCTGGCGCCAGTCCTGCGTGAGCGCCCCCTGCGTGCGCTCACCCGGAACGTCGTCCGCGACGAGCACCGCGACGACGCCGGGCTGCGCGGCGGCCTTCGCCGTGTCGACGCTCAGGACACGCGCGCGCGGGTGGTCGGAGAAGCGGAGCGCGCCGTGCAGCATCCCGGGCACGGTCATGTCCCCGACGAACGGCTCGTCGCCGAGCGCCAGCTCCTCGCCGGCGTAGCGGGGGGCGCGGCTGCCGACCCGGCCGCTGCGGTCCTGCTCGGGCAGCGCCTCGCCCCGCTTGGCGGCGGCCGCGAGCAGGATCGCGTCGACGATCTTGATGTAGCCGGTGCAGCGGCAGAAGTTGCCCAGCAGCGCCCGCGCCACCTCCTCCCGGCTCGGGTCGGGATTCCGGCCGAGGAGCGCCTCCGCCTTCAGCACGACCCCCGGCGAGCAGAAGCCGCACTGCGACGCGCCCGCGGCCACGAAGGAGTCGGCCCACAGACGACGCTCGGCCTCCGGCAGGCCCTCCTGCGTGAGCACCTCCTTCCCCTCGAAGCGGGTGGCGGGCTGCGCGCACGAGACGACGGGACGCCCGTCGACGATCACCGTGCAGGCGCCGCACATCCCCTCCGGCGCGCAACCGTCCTTCACCGACCACAGGCCCAGCTCCTCGCGGAGCACCTCGAGCAGGCTCTCGCCCTCGCGCGGCTCGACCGAGACCGGTTTCCCGTTGAGCGTGAAGTCCACCGCTACTCCATCGCCCCCAGCACGAGGGCGAGCAGGGCCATCCGCATCACGACGCCGTTGAACGCCTCCGGCCAGTAGCGCGCGTGGCGTGTCTCGTCGACGTCGGGGAGCAGCTCGTCCATCCTCGGCAGGCTATGAAGGATGATGGAGCTTCGCTTCGCCTTCTCGCGCAGCAGCTCGCGCGTGACCTGGTACGCGCTCGGAGTCGTCCCCACCCCACCCTCGCCGCGCTCGTCGCGGGAGCTCGTGTAGTCGGCCTGGACGACCGGCTCCATGTAGATCACGTCGCAGTCGGCGATCACGGACTCCGCGGACTCCGCCTCCTCGTAGAGGACGTTGCGCGCGTCCAGCTCGAGCTTGAACTCGGGCAGCAGGGACATCTCGGGCGGGCCGACGACGTACGCCTTCGCGTCGAACTGCGAGAACGCGTAGAGGATCGAGTGCATCGTCCGCATGCGCATGTCGCCCACGAGAAGGTACGTGAGACCGTCGAGCGTGCCCAGCTCCTTGCGGATCGTGTACAGGTCGGTCAGCACCTGGGTCGGATGCTCGCCCCAGCCGTCGCCGCAGTTGATGACCGGGATGGACGCCCAGTGGGCGGCCTCCGCCGGCGCGCCCTGCTGGAAGTGCCGCATCGCGATCACGTCGGCGTAGAACTCGAGCATGTGGATCGTGTCCTTCATCGACTCCTGGTAGAAGTCGCCGGCCCGCGTCTGCTTGGCGTCGCTGAAGCCGAGGACGTGGCCGCCGAGGCGGTGCATCGCGGCCTCGGTCGCCATCCGCGTGCGCGTGGACGGCTGGTAGAAGGCCGTCAGCAGCGTCTTGTGGGCGAGCAGGTCGCTGTTGCGCCGGTTGCGCGCGATCGGCGCGAGCTCGTCGCAGACCTCGAAGACGCGCTCGAAGTCAGTCCGCTCGAACTCCTTCAGCGAGAGGATGTCCCGCCCGAGAAAGCTCCGCATTGCTTGCTCCCTTCCGTTCGGATGTGGTCCGGTCGACGCCGGTGAAGAGGACGGCGACCCGCTCGTCGTCGCCGACGCTACCCGTCTCGCGCAGCCCGATCAGGCCGGCCAGTCCTGCGGTTCCGGTCGCGTCGGCCGCGATGCCCGTCGCCTGCCGGCCGAGGTCGTTCGCCTGACCGAGCGCGCGCTCGCCGACGACGACCGGCGCGCCGCCGGTGGCGAGCATGCCCTCGACGACCGCGAGCCAGTCGTACGTCTCGTCGTCGAGGATCCCGTGCGCGACGCTGTGCGGCTCCTGCTCCCAGGGCCACATGAACTCGTGGCGGTGGTGGGCCGCATAGGCGAGCGCGCTCGCTCCGCCCTGCTCGACGACCCGGTCGTAGGCGCGGCGCAGGGGCCACGCGCCCTCGGTCTGCACCGTGTCCACCCGGGGCACGTGCGCGAGCGCCCCGAGCTCCCTCGCCTCGCGCAGGCCGTGCAGGCAGGCGCTCGCGAGGGCGCCGCCGCCGACCTGGACGAGCAGCCTGTCGAGCGGCACGCCGGCGGCCGCGATCTCCCAGGCGAGGGTGTGCCCGCCCTCCACGGCGAGTCCGTTGAGGTTGCCCTGGCAGGTGAACGGGAGGGCGCCGCCCGCGAGCGCCTCCTCGAGCGCGTGCACCGTCGGATCGCCGGCGACGCCGTCCTCGCGCGGGCAGACGGCGATCTGCGCCCCGAGCTCCTCGAGCCGCGCGAGCACGACCGGATCGGCGTCGACCGGCACGAACACCCGTAGCGGGCGCCCGCCCGCCGCCGCGACCACCCCGGCCGCGAGCGCCGCGTTGCCGCAGCTCGCGATCGCGAGGTCGGGCCGCGTGTCGCCGGCGAGACCGAGCCGTTCGGCCACCTCGAGCCAGAGGAGCACCCCGAACAGGTGGCGCGCCTTGTGCGAGCCCGAGACGTTGCCCGTCTCGTCCTTGACCCAGACCCCGCCCTCCGGGCCGAAGCCGAGCCGGTCGGAGAGCTCGTCGCTGCGCCGGAACGGCGTGACGCGGAACCCCTGCCCGTCGACCGCCGCGACGCGCTCGTCGAGGTCGCGGACGAGCGCGACGAAGTCCTCGTCGCCGAGGCCGCCCGCGCGGCCCGCCTGGTAGGCGTGCAGGAGCGTGCGGAAGCGGACGTACGGGTTCGGCTCCCCGGCTCCGGGAAGGCCCTCGAGCCGGGCGAGGTCGAGCTCCCGCCGGAGGACGTGGTCGACGTCGTCGCCGGGGCGCGCGGCGGGGCAGCGGAACGGGTACGGCTCCGCGGCGGGCGGCTCGGCGCCGCAGCCGGCGCAGACGAGCCGGCTCACAGGGTCTGTCGCCATGCGGATCGCCGCTCGGCCGCGGCTCTGCCCCCCTCGACGTGAACGCGGGTAACGGTACGAGTGGGGCGGCACGCCGGCATCCGGACTCGGTCGCAATCCGATCCGGGGATTCCCCCAGGGAGCCGCGGGTCGCCGGTCATAGCGAGGCGAGCACCCCCGTGCGCTCGTTGAACTCGTCGATCATCCGGTCCCAGTCGGAGACGACCGAGCGGATGTCCGTCCAGAAGCCCGGCTCGAGCCTCGCCGTGAAGTCCTCGATCGAGACGCCCTGCTGCTCCACCCAGGTGTAGTAGCCGAGATTGAAGATGCGCAACGCGTCCCGGCGGGTGAGCTCGAGGAGGTTGTCCGTCGTCGCGCCGAGCAGGTGCTCGCCGAAGACCTCGCCCGCCGCCACCTCGTCGAAGCCGTCCGGGAAGTACCGCTCGAGCGCGAGGTCGCGCTCGCTGTGGTACATGGGCGCCCCGTCCGTCGCGACGGTGGCGACGACGTCGTCCGGCCCGTAGGCCTGGTCCTTGGCGAGCTTGATCGCCGCGACGATGTTGCAGATGCTCGAGAGCCCGAGCGAGGGGAGCGCCTCGATCGTCTCCGCCGGGACGTGCCGCCGCCCGGCGAGATGCGCGCGCCCCGTCTCGGTGTTGAAGAGCACGTTGAGCCGGTCGGTCGCCCGATCCGAGACCGCTATCGCGAAGTCCATGTTCATCGCGTTGAAGATCAGCGGGATGTGCTTGTCGCCGATCCCCTGGATGTTGTGCTCGCCGAAGCCGTTCTCGAGCATCGTCGGGCACTCGAGGGCCTCGACGGCGCCGATGCGCGTGCCGAGACGCTCCTTGAGATAGTCGCCCGCGCCGATCGTGCCGGCCGACCCGGTCGCCGAGACGAAGGCGCGCAGGCGCAGGTCCGGCCGCCCTGACGCGAGCTCCTCGAAGACGTGCTCGACCGCGCGGCCGGTCGCGAGGTAGTGCGCGAGGCTGTTGCCGAACTCGCTGAACTGGTTGAAGACGATGTTGTCGGGGTCGGCCTCGAGCCGCGCGCACTCGTCGTAGATCTCCTTGACGTTGCTCTCGGTGCCCGGCGTGCGGATGATGTCCGACTCGTCGACGACCCACTGCTCGAGCCAGTCGAAGCGCTCGCGGCTCATGCCCTCGGGGAGCACGGCGACCCCGTGGCAGTCCATCAGCCGGGAGACCGCGACTCCGCCCCGGCAGTAGTTGCCCGTCGACGGCCAGATCGCCTTGTGGTGGGTGGGATCGAACTGGCCGGTGAGCACCCGCGGCGCGAGGCAGCCGAACGTCGCGAGGACCTTGTGCGCCCCGATCAGCGGGAAGCGGTCGGCGAGCAGCACGACGATCGGCGCCGCCACGCCCGTGAGCTCCTGCGGCAGGACGACGTGGGCGGGTAGCGGCACGGTGCCCGTGCGCTCGGCGTCGTTGTACCAGTGGACGCGGAAGAGGTTGAGCGGGTGCGCGTCGTCCGGCCCGACCGCCCGCAGTGCCGCTCGGACCGGCTCCGGGATGCGGGACGGATCGGTCAGCTCGGCGAACGTCGGCACGAGAATGCCCCGGTCGCGGAACCGTCCGACCGTGTTCTCGTAGACGGCGGAGTCGACGATCTCGCGCTCCAGTCCCAGGGTCCTCATTGTTCGCTGCCTCCTGTTGTCGGTGAGCCCGCCACGAGCGGGACGAGGTCGAAGCGGTCGACGTCGACGAGCCCGCGGTCGGTGATCTTCAGCGAGGGGATCACCGACAGCGCGAGGAACGACATCGTCAGGAACGGCGTCTGGCCCGTCCAGCCGAGCGCCTCGGCCGCCTCGTTGCAGGCGCGGCTCTGCGCGATCACCTCGGCCAGCGGCGCGTCGGAGATGAGCCCGGCGACGGGGAGCGGGCACTCGGCCACGACCTCGCCGCCGTCCACGACGACGTTGCCGCCGCCGAGCTCGACGAGCCGGTCGACGACCGCCAGCATGTCCTCGTCCGACGAGCCGAGCACGACGATGTTGTGCGCGTCGTGCGCGACCGTCGAGCCGAGGGCGCCGCGCCCGAGCCCGGAGCCCTCGACGAAGCCGAGCCCGATCCGCCCGGTCGCGAGATGGCGTTCGATCACCGCGATCTTCGCGAGGTCGCGCTCCGGGTCGGCGACCGCGGCACCGTCCACGACGGTCGGCTCCTCGACGAGCGCCTCGGTCACGACCTGGTCGGGGATCAGTCCGATCACCCGGATCGCGGAGCCGTCGCTCGGGACGGTCAGGTCCTGCCGGCCCACGGGCGCGGGCCGCACCGTGTGCCGGACCCACTCCGGGACCTCGGGCCGGCGGATGTCGCCCAGCGGCTTCCCGTGCTTGAGCACGAGCTCGGGCCGGAACTGCTCGAGGTCGGGCAGGACGACGACGTCGGCCTGGTAGCCGGGCGCGAGGGCGCCGAGCTCCTGGAGCCCGTGCCACTGCGCGGGGTTGAGCGTCGCGAGGACGATCGCGTCCTCCGGCGTGACGCCCGCGGCCACGGCCTTGCGCACCATGCCGTTGATGTGGCCGTCGTCGAGGATGTCCTCCGGGTCGCGGTCGTCGGTGCAGAACGCGATGTGCTCGGGCCCGTACTCGCGCACGAGCGGAACGAGCGCGGTCAGGTTGCGGGCCATCGACGCCTCGCGGATCAGCAGCCAGATCCCGGCCCGGAGCCGCTCCCGCCCCTCCTCGACGGTGATCGCCTCGTGATCGGAGCGGATGCCCGCCGCCGCGTAGGCGTTGAGCCGCTTGCCGAGGAGGCCGGGCGCGTGCCCGTCGACGTGCTCGGCGAGCCGGACCTTCGCCAGCTCCTGCTCGTCGCCCGCCACGACGCCGGGGAAGTTCATCATCTCGGCGACGCCGAGGACGTGCGTGCGCCGGAGGAGGCCTTCGAGGTCGCCGGTCGTCAGCGGGCGCCGCGGCGACTCGAAGCGTGACGCCGGGACGCACGACGGCGCCATGAAGTAGACGTCGAGCGGCAGATCGGCGCAGAAGTCGAGCAGCCAGTGGACGCCGTCCGTGCCGAGGACGTTCGCGATCTCGTGCGGGTCGGCGACCGCGGCGGTGGTCCCGAGCGGCACGACGAGGCGCGCGAACTCGTCCGGCAGGAGCTTCGGCGACTCGAGATGCAGGTGCGCGTCGATGAAGCCGGGCACGAGGTAGCGGCCGGAGACGTCGAGCACCTCCTCGCCCTCGTAGTCCCCGAGTCCCGCGATGTAGCCGTCGACGACGGCCAGGTCCGTGTCGAGCCACTCGCGTGTGAAGACGGAGAAGACCCGGCCGCCGCGCAGAACGAGGTCGGCTGCCGCCTCGCCGCGTGCGACCGCGAGGCGGCGCTCCAGCCCGTTCACGCCGCGAACCTCGCCGCCTGCCGCCGCTGCTCGCG
>CAZRTE010000056.1:11147-16343 GCA_964602945.1 uncultured Gaiellales bacterium | reverse complement strand
GCGAAGCGAAGCCTTACGACACCGCCGAAGCCGTCGCGGGCGGACACGCCGCCGCAGGCGGCCTGCCCCCACGCGACACCGACGTAGCGCTTGATCCGGCGAAGCCCAGGCAAGCCCTTACGGCACGAGGGCCGGGGAGACCGCGCTCTCCCCGGCCCTCGTTCCGTCACTCAGCGAGCGGGTGCGCAGCACCCGCGAGCTAGGCAGGGACGAGCTTGTAGCCGGAGCCGCGCACGGTCACGAGCCGCTCGGGCTGGGTCGGGTCGCGCTCGATCTTGCGCCGGAGGTTCGAGATGTGCACCTCGCACGCGTGCTCGTCGCCGACGTGCTCGCTCGCCCAGAGATGCTGCATGAGCTCCCGCCGGGAGACCACGGACTCCGGCTGCTCCGCGAGCAGCGCGAGCACCTTGAACTCCGACAGCGTCAGGTGGACGCGCTCGCCGTCCACCAGTACCTCGTGCCGGCCGAGGTCGATCTGGAGCCCGCCGAGCTTGCGTACGGTGCCGGTGCCGCCCGCCCGGTCGAGCTCGCGCCGGCGCAGGATGGCCCGGACGCGGCTGAGCAGCTCGGCGCTCGAGAACGGCTTCGTCACGTAGTCGTCGGCGCCGAGCTCGAGGCCGAGCACCCGGTCCGCCTCGGCGTCCCGGGCGGTGAGCATGAGGATGGGGACGTCGCTCTCCGCCCGCAGGGCGCGGCAGACCTCGGCGCCCGAGAGCCCCGGCAGCATCACGTCGAGCACGACGAGGGAGTAGCGGCCCGAGCGGCCGGACTCGAGCGCGGCCGGGCCGTCGCCCTCCTCGTCCACCTCGAATCCCTCGCGCCGGAGCGTGAAGGCGAGCACGTCGCGGACGCCGGGGTCGTCGTCCACGAGGAGGATCCGCGGGCCGGCCGCGCCCGGCGCCGTTCCGCTCACGCCGGCACCTCCTCGCGCATCGCCGTGGAGGCGAGCACGATCCGGAAGACGGTGCCCTCGCCCGGCGACGAGTCGAGCTCGATGCGGCCGCCGAGCGTGCGCACCGACTCGCGCACGATGGCGAGCCCGAGCCCGAAGCCGTGGGCGTCGCGCTCGCCGCGGTAGAAGCGGTCGAAGACGTGCCGCTGCACGCCCGCGTCGATCCCGGGCCCGGAGTCCTCGACCTCGATCGCGACCGAGTCCCCGTCCCTGCCCGCGCGGAGCACGATCGAGCCGCGGGCCGTGTGCTTCGCCGCGTTCTCTCCGAGGTTGCGGAGCGCCTGCTCGAGCAGGTCGCGGTTCGCCTCGGCCGCGAGACCCGGCGGCGCCTCGACCGCGAGCGCGACCCCCGGCCGCAGCCGCAGGCCGGCCGCGACCTCCTGCAGGAGCGGCGCGAGCTCGACCGTCTCCGCGCGCGGCTGTTCCTGCCCGGCGTGCGCCCGGGCGAGCGTGAGCATGGCCCGCGCGAGCCGCGCCAGCCGGCCGGCCTCGCGCTCGATGTGCGCGAGGAAGCGGTCCCGCTCGGCCGGATCCTCCTTCGCGCCGGCCTGGAGCACCTCGACCGCGCCGATGATCGTCGTCAGCGGGGTGCGCAGCTCGTGGGCGGCGTTCGAGACGAACTCCCGCTCCGCGAGCTCCCGCCGCTCCTGCTCGGTCAGGTCGTCGACGACGAGCAGCGCCCAGTCCGTCTCGGGCTGTGAGGGGATCCCGACGATGCCGTACGCGCGCTGCTCGTCGGGCGTCACGTGCACCTGCGCCGGCTGCGCCCGCTCGCCGAAGAGGCTCTGCGCGAACTCGCGCAGGGCGAAGCCGGGCCAGGGCTCCGGCAGCGCGTCCCCCTCCCGGAGCCGGCCCCCGAGCAGGCGGCGCGCCTCGGCGTTCGTGAAGTGGACGACGAGATCCTGGTCGATCGTCAGCACCCCTTCGTGCAGCTGCTCGAGGAGCAGCCGGAGCCGGTCGCGTTCCGCCTCGAGGCGCCGGAAGGAGCGGCGCAGCTGGCGCCGCATCCGGTCGAAGTTCTGCGCGAGCGTGCCGAACTCGTCGCGGAAGTGGTAGCGGAGCGGCGTCTCGAAGTCCCCGAGCGCGATCGCCTCGGCGGCGGCGCTCAGCCGTCGCAGGCGGAGCGCGATCAGCTGGGCGAGCAGCAGGCCCACGACCACGCCGATCACGCCGGCGATCACGCCCGCGCGCAGGGCCTCGCCGTTCACCGTGTCGATCGCCTCGGCGACGTCGGGCTCCTGCTTGGTCGCGACGAGCGCGCTGCCGCGATAGGGGATCGCGGCGACGAACGTCCCGCCGTCCGGCGTCCCCTGGCTGAACTCGTTGCCGGCGAGCGCGGCGAGTACCGCACTGCGCTCGAGCCGGGATGCGGAGTCCGGAGCGGCGCCGAAGCGCCGGAAGGTGACGCTCAGCTGCTTCCCCAGGCTCCCGAGCTTCGCGGGGGAGACGTTCGCGCCGTGTCGGGCGTCCTCGAGGGCGACGATCTCCCCGTGGCGGCGGAAGGCGCTCTCCGAGCGGTCCGAGAACTGCGAGACGACGATCGCCGTCGACGTCGCCGCCACGACGGCGAACGCAGCCCCCAGCCACCAGCGAACTCCGACGAAGGGGCGAATCATGGCCAAAGGGTAGGCATTCGAGTCGTCGTCGCCCCGGATCTGCCCGATCGCGCAGGAGGAATGCCGCCGGTGCCGTAGGAGATCCCGGCAATGCGCGCGCCGCACCTCCACGACACGCTCCGCCGCTTCTGCCTCGGCGCCTTCGCCGTCTTCCTGCGTGAGCTCGAGGACGGGAGCGACCTGCCCTTCGCCTTCGAGGAGCACGGCTCGTACGGGCGGCCGACACTGTACGAGTACCGGCCGCTCGTCCGCGGCTTCGTCGAGGCCCGGGCCGGGCGGCTGTTCGAGCGGGTGGACGTCCAGGACGCCGTCGCCGACCTCCTGCGCGAGCCGGCCGCGCGGATCTTCGCCCACGCGCACGAAGGGGAGGTCGAGGACGAGCGCCGGGCGGTCTACCGCACCGTGCTCGTGCCGCTGCTCGTCCGCACCGCCGAGGGTTGCGGCGGCTTCGACTGGGACGACATCGCCTTCACGCGCGCGTACGAGGAACTCGAGGCGTCGCTGTTCGGCGACGGCCACTCGTACGGCGCCGTCGCGCCGCTCGTCGGTCTCTCCGTCGGCTCGCAGATCGAGCTCGGGGACGGCATCCGCGTCCGTCACGCGGCGACCGGCGAGCTCGCGGCGATGTGGCCGGAGGCCGCGGGCCTGCTGCCGCGCGACTTCGGCCGCGAGGTCGACCGGCTCTGCGTGCTCGAGCTGGAGCGCCCGCTCGCGGGCGGGGAGGCGGAGGTGCCCGACGCGCCGGGGGAGCTCGCCGACGCGGTCACGGCGATCCGCCTCGCCACCTCGGCGCCCGTCGCGGCCGGGCCGGTGCTGTTCGAGCGGCTCGACTGGCGGCCCTTCGGGATTCGGCCCGTCCTGCCGATCGCCGCGACGGCGCCGCCGGGGGAGCCGACGCGGCTCGATCCGTTCCGGGCGGCCGTGGCAGCCGACCTGCGCGTCCGTCTCGGCGTCGCAGACGACGATGCACGTCTCGGCGAGGCGCTCGACCGCTGGGAGCTCGCGCTCTTCCAGTCCGAGCCGTTCCGCGGCGAGCAGCTCCGGCACGCGCTCGAGGCCGCACTCGGGGACGGCGACGGCGCGTGGGCCGCAGCGATGCGCGGGGCCGCGCTCCTCGGCTCGACGGCGGCGGAGCGGACGCAGCTCGCCGGGCAGCTGCGCGAGCCGACCGGCGAGCTGCTGCGGAGAATCCTCGTCGCAATGCTCCCGCACGGCGATCGCGCCCGTCTCGTCGGCGAGCTCGACGAGACGCTGCTCGGGGTCCCGGCGGCCGCGAGCCTCCAGCGGCGCGCGAGCTAGTCGCAACAGACCTGTCACGGTCCGGCGCCTACGCTCGGGACATGAGCGGAGGCTCGACGGAGCTGGCCACGGGCGTAGGCGCCGGCTTTGCCGGCGCCGGAGCGGGAGACGAGCGGAGGCGCCGACCTGTGCGGCGCCGGAGCGGGTGATGGACGAGGCGCGCGCGGTGCTGCGCAGGCTGGAGCGGATCGAGGCGCTCGAGCGGGAAGGCGCCGGCGTGGGCTTGCTCCTCGCCGAGCTGCGCGAGCTCGTGCGCGAGACGGCGGCCTGGGCCGAGCGCGAGCGCGACCCCCGGGCGCGGGCGGCGGCGGCGGCGCTCGCCGACGCGGAGCGCTCGGCCCGGCGACCGGCAGAGCCCGGCGTCACCCTGCCCGCCCGCACGTAGTGGCGTCCGGCGATTCAGCGTCGGGTTCCCGTTGCCGATAGCACCGGCGATACGCGGTGCGGCGGCTTCTCTCCAACCGGAAGATCCAGCTCCTCCTGAACGCGAGCTTCGGGTTGCTGCTCCTCGGCGTCGCCTACGTCAGCGTGCGCCACTTCGTCCGCGGCGGCTGGCCGATCCGCCATGCCGACCCGGGGCTCGTCACCGGTTCGGGGCTCCTCTTCCTCGCCGCCTATGCGTTCAAGGCGTGGGGCTGGCAGCGGCTCTTCCAGGCGAGCGAGAGGCCGGCCGCAGGAGCTCTCGCCTTCGCCGACGGTGCCGCGTGCGTCGGCGGGATCGCGCTGCCCGGACGCGTCGACGACGCGGTCCGGATCGTCATCGTCCGGCGGTACCCCGGGACGAAGGCGGGGCTGGGGACGCTCGGGCTGAGCCTGGTCGTGCTCGGCATGCTCGACAACGCGGCACTCACGCCGCTCGCCTCGGTCGCGGCCGCGGGCTCGAGCCAGTGGATGGCCCGGGCCGGCTTCGCGGTCGTCGCTGCCGCCGGCATCGCCGCCGCCACGATCGTCGCCTTCCTGCCGCGGCTGTCCGGCTCGCGGCGCCTGACGCGTTACCGGTTCGGCCGCTGGCTGGCCGGCCACGCGCACTGCACGAAGGAGGCGTGGGCAGCCTGGCTGCTCGTGTCGGTCTGCTGGTCGCTGCGCGGCCTCGCGGTCTTCCTGCTCCTGCACGCCCTCGCCCTGCCGCACTCGTTCGTGCTCGCCCTCGCGTTTGTCGTCGCCTCGGCTGCGTCGGCGGCGCTGCCGATCGCCCCGGCGGGTGCAGCGACGCAGGCCGGCGCGGGCGCGGCGATCCTCGCGCTCAGCGGTGTCGGGGCAGCTGATGCAGTCGCCTTCTCCGTCGCCGCGCAGGCGCTGATCATCGTCACCGGCGCCGCCGTGATCCTG
>CAZRTE010000056.1:0-11047 GCA_964602945.1 uncultured Gaiellales bacterium | reverse complement strand
GTGGCTGCGACCGGTGGCAGCCACTGCACGTCTTTGTAACGACGAGTGCGACTCAGGGAGTCGCTTCTTCAGGAAGACGTGACGGTCTCGTGAGGGTGGCTGCTACCGGTCTCAGTGCCCGGCGGCCGCCGGCCCGCTCGCGACGAAGTCACGCCGCCGCACGAGCACGAAGGCGAGGATCGCACCTGCGAAGAGGACGAACGCAGCCACGAAGAGGATCTCGTTCAGCCCGCTGATGAAGGCCGAGCGGGCGAGCGCCGCCGCCTGATCCCGGAGCTGCGGCGGCACGCTCTGCAGCGCCTGCTTCGTCGCCCCGGACGACACCGCCTGCGCGAAACGGTGCACCTCCCCGGCCGGCACCTGTCCGGACGCCGCGAGGTGGGACGAGATCCGGTCCTGGAAGATCGCGCCGAGCGCCGCGATCCCCGTCGCGATCCCCACCTGGCGGAACGTGTTGTTGATCCCGGACGCCATGCCCGCCCGCCTGGGCTCGACGACGCTCACCGCCGTCGACGCGAGCGGTGCGTTCACCATCCCGACCCCGACACCGCCGAGGAGGAAGCCGGCGAGGAGCGCCGTCCACGTCGAGTGCACGGTGAGCCCCCACATGAGCAGCAGCGCGCCACCGACGAGCGCGAGCCCTCCGCTCAGCAGCAGCCGCACGGGCATCCGGGCCGAGAGGCGGCCCGCGATGGGCGCCGCGACGAAGGAGAGCGCCGACAGCGGCAGGAAGCGCACGCCGGCGCCCATGGGCGAGTACCCGAGCACGTTCTGCAGGTAGAGGGCGATGTAGAGGAACTGGGAGAACATCCCGGCCGAGATCGCGAAGGCGGTGATCTGCGCGCCGGTGAAGGTGGGTACGCGGAAGAGCCGGAAGTCGAACATCGGCTCCTCCCGCCGCAGCTGGACCGACGCGAAGGCGAGCAAGAGGATCGTGGCGGCGGCGAACAGGCCGAGCTCGCGCCCGCTCGTCCAGCCCCAGTCGTTGCCGCGGAGGAGGCCGAGCACGAGCGTGAACAGGCCTCCCGTCAGCGTGAGGAGGCCGGGCAGGTCGAAACCGCCGTGCTCCTCGTCGCGCGACTCGTGCAGCTCGCGCGCCCCGCCCGCGATGCACGCGATCCCGATCGGGACGTTGACGAAGAAGATCCAGCGCCAGCCGACGTACGTCGTGAGCGCGCCGCCGACGAGCGGGCCGATCGCGACCGCCATCCCGACGGTCGCGCCCCAGATCCCGAACGCCGTGCCGCGCTCGCGGCCGTGGAACTCCTGCGAGAGGATCGCGAGCGAGACGGCGAACATGACGGCGCCGCCGATCCCCTGCGCCCCGCGCGCGACGATGAGCCACAGCGGCGTCGTCGCGGCACCGCAGAGCGCGGACGCGACCGTGAACCAGCCGATTCCGAGGACGAAGATCCGCTTGCGGCCGAGCAGGTCGCCGAGCGAGCCGGCGTTGAGCATCGTCGCCGCGAGCGTGAGGGCATACGCGTCGATCACCCACTGCAGGTCGGTGAAGGACGTGTGCAGCTCCTTCTCGATGTTCGGCAGCGCGACGTTGACTACGGTGATGTCGAGGAGGAGCATGAACACGGCGAGGCACACGACGACGAGGGCGCGCCATTTCCGCTCCATGACTGCAAACCTAGCCTCATGACCCCAGAGCCGATCGAGAAGGACTCGGCGTCGGTGCTGCGAAAGGTGCGGCGGGATGGCGCTCATGCAGTCGCGACCGCGCCCGTCCGCGCGAGCGGCGGCGGAGGATAGGGGACCGGCCTTGGCCAGGGTTATCGCCTTTGCGAACCAGAAGGGCGGCGTCGCGAAGACGACGACGACGCTCAATCTCGGTGTGGCGCTCGTCGAGCGGGGCAAGCGGGTGCTCGCGGTCGACCTCGATCCGCAGGGGAACCTGACGATGTCGCAGGGCTGGAACCCGGACGACATCGATCGCTCGATGTTCGACGTCCTCGTCCACAAGCTTCCGATCACGGAGATCATCCGGTCGAACGAGCTCGACGTCGGCGTCTCGTCGATCGACCTCGCCGGTGCGGAGCTCGCGCTGTCCTCGATGATCGGCCGCGAGCGCGCGCTCGAGAAGGCGCTCCTGCCGGTGCGGGAGAGCTACGACTACGTCCTCATCGACACGCCGCCCTCGCTCGGCTTGCTGACCATCAACGCCCTCGTCGCCTCCGACGGCGTGATCGTTCCCGTCCAGTGCGAGTACCTCTCGCTGCGCGGTCTCGTCCAGCTCGAGAACACGCTCTCGATGATCCGCGAGAACCTCAACCCGCACGTCTCGATCCAGGGCATCCTGGCGACCATGCTCGACCGGCGGCTGCTCCACTCGCGCGAGGCGGTCGAGATCCTGAAGGAGAATTTCGGCGACCTCGTCCTCAACACGATGATCCGCAAGACCGTGCGGTACGCGGAGGCGCCCGTGAAGGGGCAGTCCATCCTCAGATACGACCCGTCCGGCGAGGCGGCCGCGATGTACCGTGACCTGGCGAAGGAGGTGCTCGATGGCGCGTCGGCGCGCCAGCATGCGTGAGGGGCCGCTCGCGGAGCTCTTTCGGGCGACCGAGGCTGCGCAGAAGCAGGCGGAGCAGGGCGGCGAGGGCGAGGAGCAGCAGCCGCCCGAGGACACCGCCGCCGCGACGCCCGCCGCTCCGGCCGTCGAGCCGGCCGCGCCGGCCGAGCCCGAGGAGCGGACCGTCGAGCACGTTCCGAGCTGGGAGGAAGAGGAGTCGCGTACCGAGACTCCCGCTCCGCCTACCCCTCGCCCCGAGCCGACCCCGGGGCCGCCGCATCCCGATCCGCAGCCTCCCGCGCCGGCGCCGGATCCCGAGCCGCTGCCGTCTCCGCCGGCGCCGGATCTGCGCAGCGAGGCGCCGCCCGCCGCCCGGTACGTCGAGCCCCTCCCCGAGCCTCCGCCGCGCCTCCACCGCGCCGGGGCCGATGCCGGCTATCTCGCGGTGATCAAGGTCGTCGGCGTCGGCGGCGCCGGCATCAACGCCGTCAACCGCATGATCGACGCGGGCATCAGCCAGGTCGAGTTCGTGGCGGTCAACACCGACATTCAGGCGCTCCAGACGAGCGACGCGCCGGTGAAGATCCACATCGGACGCGAGCTGACGCAGGGGCTCGGATCGGGCTCGGATCCCGAGGTCGGGCGGCGCGCAGCCGAGGAGGCCTACGACCAGCTCAAGCAGGAGCTGCGCGGCACGGACATGGTCTTCGTCGCGGCCGGCGAGGGCGGCGGCACGGGATCCGGCGCCGCGCCCGTCGTCGCCCGCGTCGCCCGGGAGCTGGGCGCGCTGACGGTCGGCATCGTCACGACGCCGTTCCGGTTCGAGGGGACGCGGCGGCGCAGCCAGGCGGAGCAGGGCATCGCGGAGCTGCGTGGCGCCTGCGACACGACGATCGTCATCCCCAACGACCGGTTGCTCGAGGTGCTCGAGCGGTCGACGTCGATGCTCGACGCGTTCAAGGTCGCGGACGACGTCCTGCGCCAGGGCGTGCAGGGGATCTGCGACCTGATCACGCTCCCGGGGCTGATCAACCTCGACTTCGCGGACGTGCGGACGATCATGTCCGACTCCGACACCGCCCTGATGGGAATCGGCTTCTCCTCCTCGACCGGCGACGGCCGGGCGCGGGAGGCGGCCGAGCGCGCGCTGCGCTCGCCGCTCATCGACGCGGAGATCACCGGGGCGCGCGGGATCCTCCTCTCCGTCGCCGGCGGCGACGACCTGACGCTCGTCGAGGTGCACGACGCCGCGGAGGCCATTCGCACGGCCGCGACGGACGACACGAACATCATCTTCGGCGCGACGATCGACGAGCGGCTGACCGGCCAGGTCTGGGTGACCGTCGTCGCAACCGGCTTCGGCGGCCGCGGGCGCCGCAGCCGCGGCGATGACTGGGCGGTGCCGACCCCGCCGCGCCGCCGCCCGCCGGGCGGCGACAACGAGCTCGACGTCCCGTCCTTCCTGCGCGACTGACCGTCTGCTGCGGACCTGTCTCGGTATCTGTTACCGGGACAGGTCCATTTGGGCCAGGCGTCGGGAGGAACATGGGGACGCAACGCCGAGGACGACCGTTTCGGACCTGTCCGGGTATCTGTTACCGGGACAGGTCCCGTTGAGGCACCATCCGGGCGTGGAGACGTTCCTCGCGATCGCGTCGAAGCGCGACGAGCGCGCCTACGCCGACACGGCGGTCCCGGACGGCGTGCGCGCGCGGATCCTCGACGCCGGGCGCCTCGCCGGCAACTCCAAGAACCGGCAGCGCTGGGAGTTCGTGCTCGTGGGCGGCGAGGCACAGCGACGGCTGGCGGAAGTGGTGTACGAGCCCCGGAACGTCCGCACCGCCGCTCTCCTCGTCGCCGTCGTCGGCGAGGCGAGCGGCTTCGACGCCGGTCGCTGCAGCCAGAACATGATGCTCGCCGCGTGGGAGCAGGGCGTCGTCTCGTGTCCGAACGGCCTCCGGGATCCCGACACCGCTGCCGAGATCTGCGGCGGCGAGGTGCGGGCACTCCTCTCCTTCGGCTACCCGGTGCGCCCGCGCGACCCGAAGCGGCGCGGCCCGGAGGAGTGGTCGGCCCGCGCGAACCGGAAGCCGCTCGCCGAGCTCGTGCGGGAAGTCGGCTAGCAGCCCGCCGCCGCGCCGACGAAGGCGCGCCACAGGCCGCCCGCCGTGACGTCGAAGTCGAGCCGCACCGTCCCCGGGGAGGCCGCCGTCAGACGCAGCATGCCGTCCGGCCCGCGCGCGAGGCAGCCGGCAGACGCCCGCCAGTAGGGCGACCAGTGGACGGCGATCCGGTACGTTCCCGCGCGCGGCGCCGAGACGACGAGGCGGGACTCCCGGAGCCTGAGGAGCGTGCCGGGCGGACTGACGATCGGCCGGGGCCGCGGTACCGCGAAGACCGTCACGTAGCGGTCGGACGCAACCGGCTGGAGCCCGCTGCGACCGCTGCGCAGGAGCGCGGCCTCACGGCGCGAGCTGTAGTCGGGCGGCGCATCCGGCAGGACGACGTACCGGACGCCGAGGCTGCGCAGCCAACGCACGTACTCCGCCTGCGTGAAGGCTCGGTAGAGGAGCGCGTTCGTCGGGAAGTCGTCCTGCCGGAACCAGCCGCGGGCGAGCGGGATCCCGGACTTCGCGAGGTAGAAGGCCGGCCAGTGCTCGGTCGTGTCGACCGCCTCGACCCGGTAGCCCGGCCGCAGATGGAGGTGGAGGTACCTGAGCGTGAAGTCCCAGACCGCGGCGTGCCGCGAGCGGTCGCTCGCGCTCCTGCTCCACTGCGCTGCGAGCGGCGCGACGTTCCAGACGCCGGCGAGCACGACGGCTGCGACCGCGACCGGCCAGGGGCGCCAGCGGCGAAGCGCGACGATCAGCAGCGCGAGCGGGAGGGCGAGCAGCCGTACCCGCGCGACGTCGTGCCCGAGCCCCGACGGGACGGCGAACGTCAGCGCCACGGCGATCAGGTAGACGCCGAGGACACCCCGCAGCAGGGCCGCGGCCTCGAGGCGCCAGGTGAGCGCGATTCCGCCGAGGCAGAAGGCCGCCGCCTCCGCCGCCTCCACTGCCGGGAAGCCGAGCGTGCCGCGGACCGGGAAGAGCCGAAGCAGCACGGCCTCCGCGACGAGGGCGAAGCCGAGTGCCGCCGCCGGCGCCGCATGCTCCCGCAGAGGCCCGCGCCGCGCGACGGCGACGCCGGCGAGGACGACGGCGAGCAGGACGAGCGCCACCGGGCTCGCGGCGAGCGTGAGCACCGTGAGCGCTGCTCCGGTCCAGCGCCGCCCGGCCTGGAGCGCGAGGAGCGCGCCGAGCGCGAGAGCGAGCCCGAGGGCGAACGGGAACTCGCCGGTGATGGCCACGCCCGCCCAGAGGAGGGCGAACGCGCGGCTCGCCCAGCGGGCCCCGCTGCCCCAGCAGCGCCCGAGGAGGAGCGCGAACGCCCCGGCGGCGGCCGCGACCTCGAGCACCGCGAGCAGCCGGATCCCCACGAGGGCGGCGAGCGGGTAGTAGAGGACGCTGTAGCCGACGTAGCTGTAGCGCCCCGCGTACCAGTAGTCGTCCCAGAGCGTGAAGCCGTGGGAGAGGAAGAGCGAGCGCTGGTACGCGTGCGCGGCGAGGTCGCCGCCGGGCGGGCCGAGCCAGGCGAGGAGCGCCGTGACGGCTGCGGCTCCGGCGGCTGCCAGCAACGCCTCGCGCGCCACCGGACGCTGCGCCCACATGGGACAGAGCGTACGCTCGGAGCATGAGAGACGTGGACGCCGTGGACAGCGAGGGAGCAGCCGTGGGCTTCGGGATCCGTCCCGCCGATCCGTCCGATGCCGAGGACCTCGTCCGGCTCGCCGAGGCGGTGAGCGCGGAGCCGGAAGGGTGGCTGATCAGCGTCGCCGGCGAGTGGCGGAGCGCCGGCGACGAGCGGCGCTACCTCAAGGCGCTCCGGCGCTATCCGCACGCCGCCGTGTTCGTCGCGGAGCGCGACGACGGGAGGCTCGTGGGCCGGCTCTCGGTCGGTCGCGACCCGCATCCGGCGAGCGTGCACGTCGCCGACGTGGGGCTGATGGTCGCCATCGACGCGCGGCGCCAGGGCGTCGGGCGGGCGCTCCTGCAGGCGGCGGTCGAGTGGGCGCGCAAGGCGGGCGTGCGGAAGCTCGAGCTCCACGTCTTTCCGTGGAACGAGGGCGCGCTCCGCCTCTACGAGGCGTTCGGCTTCGAGCGCGAGGGTTACCGCAAGGAGCATTACCGGCGCGGCGGCGAGTACGTCGACGCGATCCTGATGGCCTACCGCATCGAGGTCCGCTGAATCGGCACAATGCACCCATGGCCGACCGCGTCGCACTCGTCACGGGCGCCAACACGGGGATCGGGCTCGCGATCGCCGAGCGCTTCCTCGCCGACGGCTGGAAGCTCGGCTACGCGACCCAGGACAACGAGCAGAAGCACGAGGGGCCGTTCGAGAAGCTGCGGGCGAAGTACGGCGACGAGCGGATCCACTGGATCTGGGGCAGCATCGCCGACGCGAAGGTGCCGGAGCGCCTCGTCGCCGAGACCGTGGAGGCGCTGGGCAGCGTCGACGCGCTCGTCAACAACGCCGGCCTCTCGACGGCGAAGCCGTTCCTCGAGCTCACGGCCGACGACTTCGACCTGACGTTCTCGGTCGACGTGCGCGGCAGCTTCCTCGCCGTGCAGGCGGCCGCGCGGCGGATGAAGGAGCAGGGCGGCGGCTCGATCGTGAACATCACGTCGGTCCACGAGCACATCCCGCGGCCGGACTTCGCCGTCTACGCCGCTGCGAAGGCGGCGCTGGGGATGCTCACCCGCAACGCCGCCCTCGAGCTCGCGCAGTTCGGGATCCGCGTCAACTCCGTCGCCCCCGGGGTGATCGCGACGCCGCGCAACGCGGCCGACGCGCACCGGCTCGACCCGGAGGTGCCGCTCGGCCGGCCGGGCAAGCCGGAGGAGGTCGCGGCGCTCGTCGCCTGGATCTGCTCGGAGGAGGCGGCCTACGTGACCGGCTCGAGCTACGTGATCGACGGCGGCATGATCCAGCAGGTCGTCACCGTCCCGGCCTGAGCCGCACCGCCCTGCAGCTCGACGCTGCGGCAGCGTGACGGTGCCGGCTGACCGGGAAGTTGCAGCGGCCACCTGTGTTGGCGCTGTCGACAACGGTGGAGCGGCGGCTGTAGCGTCGCCGCGCAACGATCGCCGACCCTGGAGGTTCAGATGGCAGGTATCGAGAAGCGCAGATCCTTTCTCCTCGCGAGCGGGGGCGTCGCCTGCGCCCTCGCGCTCATTCCCACGGCCTTCTTCGCGCCCGTCTACCACGGAACCTCGGTGACCCCGGGGGGCGCCGTCGTGCGGATGACGGACAGCGAGGTGGGGGTGAACGGCCTGTACGTCGTCTGGCTGCTGTGCATCCCCGTGGCGCTCGCGCTCGTCGCGTGGGTGGGGCTGCGTCTCCGCTGCTCGCGGGCGAGCTCCCTCGGCAGCACGGTCGCGTGGGCCGCAGTGGTGCTGCTCTTCGTCTTCGCCGCGGTCGGACTTGCGTCGATCGGCGTGTTCGTGCTGCCGGCCGCGCTGCTGCTTCTCGCCGCGGCGACGTCGGCGCCGGCAGGCCCGGCAGCCTAGCGCCGGCCGCGTGGGGACGCTCGTCCGTGCTCCGAGGTCGCGGCAGGCGTCAAACTAACCGGCGTGGCCGGCGGCGAAGATGTTCCGACGTTCGCGGACGTGCTCGAGGCGCGTCGGCGTATCGCTCCTCATCTGCGCCCCACGCCGCTGTACGCGTACCCCGGTCTCGGGGAGTTGCTCGGCACCGAGGTCCACGTCAAGCACGAGAACCACCAGCCGGTCGGCGCATTCAAGGTCCGGGGCGGTGTCAACCTCGTATCGCGGCTCGATGCGGAGGAGCGCGACCGTGGCGTCATCGCAGCGTCGACCGGGAACCACGGACAGTCGATCGCCTATGCCGCTCGCCTGTTCGGGGTACCGGCGACGATCTGCGTTCCCGAGGCCGCAAACCCCGTCAAGGTGGCCTCGATGCGGGGGCTCGGCGCCGAGGTCGTCTTCCACGGGCGCGACTTCGACGAGGCGCGTGAGCAGTGCGAGCGGCTGGCGAGCGAGCGCGGCTACCGCTACGTGCACTCGGGCAACGAGCCGCTGCTCATCGCCGGCGTCGCGACCCAGACGCTCGAGATCTTCGAGGAGCAGCCGGCGACCGACGTGGTCGTCGTTCCGATCGGCGGCGGCACCGGCGCCGCCGGCGCCTGCATCGTCGCCAGGGCCGTGAAGCCGACGGCGAGGGTGATCGGCGTGCAGTCCGACGCCGCACCGGCCGCGTACCGGTCGTGGCGTGAGCAGCGACTCGTCGAGGACCGGATGCAGACCTTCGCGGAGGGGCTCGCCACGAGGACCGCCTTCGAGCTGCCGCAGCGCATCCTCCGACAGTCGCTGGACGACTTCGTGCTGGTGAGCGACGAGGAGATCCGCGCCGCGCAGTCCCTGATGATCGAGACGACTCGCAACCTCGTGGAGGCGGCGGGAGCGGCGCCGCTGGCGGCCGCCCTGCGGTTGCGCGACCGGCTGGCCGGAAGACGCGTCGCCTTGATCGCGAGCGGCGGCAACGCGAGCCGGGAGCAACTCCTCGCCGTACTCGGCCGCGACGCCTGAGCGCGAGGAGTCCACACGGCCGCCTCCGACCGTCCTCCAGCGTGCCCCTATGTCTCTCGCTCGGTCCGGCCTGCGCGATCAGCCGCCGACGTTGATGCCCTTGCAGTTCTGCGTCGCCCAGGTGGAGAGATGCTGCTCCGCCGTCTTCAGCTTCGCCGTGTCGAACGACTTCGCGGCCTTCGTGAGTGCGGCGACCTGCGCCGCCGTGGGCGCGGAAGTCATCGCCTCGCCGGGCTTGAAGCCGGCCTTCTCGAGTGCGTGGAGGTAGTTCGAGAACGCAGTCGCGAACGTCTGGAAGTCGCTGCGGATCTCGGACGGGGCGGCATCGGCCAGGGCCTGTAGCTGCTGCGCCTCGGTTTCGAGAGCCGTGGCCGGGTTCCCCGACGCGGCGCCCATCGCGGTCCCGATCTTCGCGGCGAGGCCGGCGAGATCCTTGCAGTTCTTCGCGGTCGCGAACGCGGGCGCGGAGCCCGAACCGGAGGAGGTGGTCGCCGCCTCGGTCGTGGCCGCGGACGTCTGCTGCTGTGTCGAGGACGAGCTCTTGGTGCCTCCACCACCGCAGCCGGCGGCGACGGCCACCAGTCCCGCGGCGAGAATCACGACGGCAACGCGTGCTGACCTCAGGCTCATCTGTACCCCCTCTTTTCTCTCCGGGCCACGGCCCGGCATCGCTTTCCGCGATCGTAGTGGAGCCGCTCGCCGCTGGCTAGACCCCCCAGGGGCGGCGTATCATCGATACCGAGGTGCTGAGATGACAGCGCTCGGTATAGCTCTGCTGGTGGTGGGTGCCCTGCTGCT
This sequence comes from uncultured Gaiellales bacterium, assembly GCA_964602945.1. GTDB lineage: Bacteria > Actinomycetota > Thermoleophilia > Gaiellales > Gaiellaceae > Palsa-739. The sequence continues at coordinate 1,075 of CAZRTE010000056.1, read as the reverse complement.
GGCTGCCGAGGCGCATGTGCCCATCGGCGTGTTCGTCACGGCGGGAGGCGTGGCGCTGGTCGCGGGTGGGATCATCGTGATCACCGTGCTGGGCGGCGGCGCGGCCGTGGCCGTGCCGGTCGGAGTCGGGCTCGGCGCGGCCGCCGGAGCGTGGGCGCTGCTGGTGACCCGCAAGGCGCGGAGCTCGCGACGCCTGCGCATCCAGTCGGGGGCCGAGGCGCTGGAGGGACGGATCGGCGTGGTGCGCGGCTGGAGCGAGCCCAACGGCCAGGTCTTCGTCGACGGTGCGCTCTGGCGGGCCCGGCACGGCTGGGCGGCTGCCGACACCGACACGCTCGCGGAAGGAGATCTCGTCGTGGTCGAGCGCGTGCAGGGTCTGACCCTGTCCGTGCGCCGGGCGGAGGAGTGGGAGTTGATCGAGTGATCCTCGCCCTCGTCATCGCGCTCTGCTGCGCGGCGGTCGCCGGGCTGGTGCTCACGGCCGCGTCGGTGCGGGTCCTGCGCGAGTACGAGCGCGGCGTCGTGTTCCGGTTCGGCCGCGTCACGGCTCAGCGCGGGCCTGGGCTGATCTTCCTCCTGCCGGTGGTCGATCGGATGGTGCGGGTCAGCCTGCGCACGGTCACGCTGACCATCCCGCCCCAGGAGGTGATCACGCGCGACAACGTGCCGGCCCGCGTGACCGCCGTCGCCTACTACCGGGTCGTCGACTCCACCAAGTCGGTGATCGAGATCGAGGACGTGCTCGCGGCGACGTCGCAGATCTCCCAGACGACGCTGCGCTCGGTGCTCGGCAAGGCGGACCTCGACGCGCTGCTCGCCGAGCGCGAGAGCCTGAACGAGCACCTCCAGCACATCATCGACGACCAGACCGAGCCGTGGGGGGTCAAGGTCACCACCGTCGAGATCAAGGACGTCGAGATCCCCGAGCGGATGCAGCACGTGATGGCGCGCCAGGCCGAGGCCGAGCGCGAGCGGCGGGCCAAGGTGATCAACGCCGAGGGCGAGTTCCAGGCCGCCGAAAAGCTGGCTCAGGCCGCCGAGATCATCGCTGTCCACCCCCAGGCCCTGCAGCTAC
>CAZRTE010000055.1:0-16509 GCA_964602945.1 uncultured Gaiellales bacterium | reverse complement strand
CGGCGTCTCATCCAGAGCATGAAAGGCAAGAACAGCACGGAGCCGCCGGGAGACCACGCTCTCCCGGCGGCGCAGTTCCGCTACCCAGCGAGCGAGACCGCAGGTCTCGCGAGCTATTCCTCGGTGGGTTCCCGGCCCATCAGGCGGGCGAGCAGCTCGTGGATGTCCTGGCCGGAGAGGACGGCGCAGACACCTTCGGTGATCGGCAGCTCGACCCCGAGCCGGTGCGAGAGGTCGCGCAGGATCGGCGCGGTCGTGAGGCCCTCGACGGTCTGGCCGATCTCCGCCACCGCCTGCTCGGGCGTCAGGCCCTGCGCGATGAGCTCGCCCGCGTGGCGGTTGCGGCCGTGGCGGCTCCAGCAGGTGACCACGAGGTCGCCGATGCCGGCGAGGCCGGCGAACGTCTCCGGCCGGGCCCCGGCGGCCTCCCCGAGCCGCGTCATCTCCGCCAGGCCGCGCGCGATCAGCGAGGCCTTCGCGTTGTCGCCGATGCGGAGCCCGTCGACGGCGCCGGTCGCCAGCGCGATCACGTTCTTGGCCGCAGCGCAGAGCTCGACGCCGACGAGGTCGGAGTTCACGTAGGCCCGGAAGAGGCTCGAGTTGAGCGCATGCTGGAGCTGGCCGGCGAGAAAGCCGTCCTCGCTGGCCACGACGGCGGCCGTCGGCAGCCCCTCGGCGATCTCCTCCGCCATGTGCGGCCCGGACAGGACTGCGACGGAACGGCCGTGCACCAGGGTGGAGAGGCGCTCGCCCGTCTCCGGATCGAGCCCCTTCGTGAGGCAGAGCACGGGAGCGTCGCCCGGCACCGCCTCGGCCACCGCCCCGAAGGCGCGGCTCGGTACGGCCACGACGGCGACGTCGACGTCGGCCGGTGCGTCCGCGACCGCGACGGCCTCGGCCGCCCGCAGGTCGACGCTCTGCAGGTAGCGCGGGTTCCAGCCCGTGCGCGCGATCGCCTCCGCCTGCTCGGGCGAGCGGCAGGCGAGGACGACTTCGTGCCCACGGTCGAGGAGGACGCGCGTGAACGCCGTACCCCAGGATCCGGCGCCGACGACGAGGAACCGCATCGCGACGGAGCCTAGCTCGGGTCAGTGCACAGGCTCGATGTTGTGGTTCGCGCGGAAGAGGTTCCCGGGATCCCAGGCCGCCTTCAGCTGGGCGAGGCGGGAGTAGTTGTCGCCGTACGCGGCCGGCACCCGGAGCCGCTCGTCCTCGCCGAGCAGGTTGACGTAGACCCAGGAGGATGCATGCGGCGCCATCGCCGCATGGAAGCCCTTGGCCCACGCAATCGTGGAGTCGTCGTCGGCCGGCTCGCTCCAGCCTGCGAGCACGTGCAGGCCGAAGCCGGGAGTCCGGCCGGCAAAGGCGGTTGCCGACTCGCCCACCGACGCGACGGCGGGTGCAGGCGGCTCGAAGTACGCGACCGAGAACGCCCCTTCCATACCGGCGGCCTCGGTGACGAAGGTGTCGATCGCTCCGTCCGACAAGTCGTCGAGGAAGTGGGACTTCGAGTGGTAGCGCTGGCCCGCCGGCAGGCCCGCGTCGAAGGCCTGCTGGACGGCGGTGTACGGCGCAGGGCCCACGGCCTCGAGGATGGTCTCGCCGAGGTTGCGCAACGGCTCGAGCGCCCCTTCCGCCCCCGGGTCGAGGTGGAAGCACACGAAATCGAGCGCGAGCCGTCCGTGCCACTCCGCGGGGAACGGCTCGACCGGCGGGATGCGGAGCGCAAACGGGTAGCACTGCAGCTCCGCCGGCGCCTCCGCCGCGAAGTCGCGAAAGACGTGCAGAAGCTCCACGGCCCGCTCGAAGGGGTAGATGATCTGACCCCCCAGCACCTCCGGCCCCACTTCGTGCAGCCGGAACTCCAGCGAGGTTGCGACCCCGAAGTTCGCTCCGGCGCCGCGCATCGCCCAGAACAGGTCCGGCTCCCGGTCCTCGGACACGTGCAGGCGCCTCCCGTCAGCGGTCACGACCTCGAGCGAGACGAGGTTGTCGAGCGCAAGCCCGAACCTGCGGGAGAGGTAGCCGGAGCCGCCGGCCAGGGCCGCTCCGGCGACGCCGACCGACGAGACGGTCGGCAGGGGCGTCGCGAGCCCGTGCGCCTGCGTCGCGGCGTCGAGCTCGCCACACGTCACGCCTCCGCCGACGACGACCGTGCGCTCCTGCGCGTCGACCGCGATGCTCTTCAGTGGCGAGAGGTCGAGGAGGAGCGACCCGTCGCCGACGGTGTTGGCGGCATAGGCGTGACCGCCGCCCTTGACGGACACCGGCAGCCCCTCGGCCCGCGCAGCGGCGATCGCCGCCGCGACCTCGCCGGCGTCGCGACAGCGCGCGACGGCCGCGGGCCGCGGGTTCGACCGGCCGTTCCAGAGGCGTCGCGCCTCGTCGAAGCCTTCGTCACCGGGTCTCAGCAGCGGCCGCGACCCACGGTCGGAGGGGTCTCCTGATCCCATGCCTCGCGCACGACCTTAACGGCTCCTCGCCGTTTTGGCCAGGATCAGGATCGCCGTACGAAGTCGATCGAGACGGGCACTCCCTCGAGGCCGAAGCGGGAGCGCAGCTGGTTCTCGACCCAGTAGCCGTAGTCGCGCGTGACGAGCCCGGGGTCGTTGACCGAGAGGCGCAGGCGCGGCGGGCGGACGCGCACCTGGGCGCCGTAGAGGAGGTTGAGCCGGCGGCCGCGTGGGCCGCCCGGCGGCTGCCGCGCCTCGCGCAGCTCGGCGAGCGCGCGGTTCAGCTCCGCGGTCGGGATTCGCGCGACATGCCGGTCGAACAGCTCCGCGATCCCGTCGAGCAGCCGCTCGAGCCCGCGTCCCGTGTGCGACGAGACGGCGACGAAGGGCGGCCGCTGGCGCAGGCGCCGGCGCAGCTCGCCCCGCACGTCGTCCACGGCCAGTGTCGTCGCGTCCCACTTCGAGAGGACGACGAGCGTCGAGCAGTCCGCGTGGCGGGCGACGTCCGCGACGGCGATGTCCTGCTCGACGATGCCCTCCGACGAGTCGACGAGGACGAGCGCGACGTCGGCCCGCTCCGCCGCCTCGAGCGCGCGCAGCTCCGAGTAGTAGTCCACGCCGCGCCGGTGCCGGCGCTTGCGCCGCAGGCCGGCCGTGTCGATGAGGACGAACGTCCGCCCTCCCCGCTCGAGCACGGTGTCGACCGCGTCGCGGGTCGTGCCCGGGATCTCGCTCACGATCACCCGCTCGCGGCCGAGCAGCGCGTTGACGAGGCTCGACTTGCCGACGTTCGGCCGGCCGAGGATCGCGACACGGATCGCGTCGTCGGGCAGCACGGGCCGGCGCTCCGGCGCGAGCTCCTCGAGCTCCGCGACGACCCGGTCGAGGAGGTCGCCGGCGCCGGTTCCGTGCAGGCCGGAGATCGGGATCGGATCGCCGAGGCCGAGCCGGTGCAGCTCGAGCGCGAGCGGCTCCTGGCTCGGATCGTCGATCTTGTTCGCGAGCACGAGCACCCGCTTGCGTGTCTCGCGCAGGATCTGCGCCACCTCCTCGTCGCCGGGTGTGACCCCCGCCCGGGCGTCGACGACGAAGAGGACGAGGTCGGCCTCCGCCACGGCTTCCCGCGCCTGCGCGGCGATCGCCTGCGTCAGCGGCGCCCGGTCGGCGATGTCCACGCCGCCGGTGTCGACGAGGACGAACCGCCTGCCCGTCCACTCGCAGACGAGCTCCTTCCGGTCGCGCGTCACGCCGGGCATCTCGTGCACGACGGCCGCCCGGGTCTCGGTCAGCCGGTTCACGAGCGTCGACTTGCCGACGTTCGGGAAGCCGACGATCGCCACGGCGCCGAGCAGCGGCGGTGGAGGAGGCGCCGGCAGGCCGTCCGCCGCGGGCTCGTCCGGCTCGCTCATGCCGGAGGCTCGGCGCGGCGCGGCCGCCCGGCCTCGTGCAGGTCGCACAGCCACGTCCAGAGCCGGTTCAGCTCCGCCTCGATCCGCTCCGACGCCTCGCGGTAGCCCTTGCCGCCGCGCGGCAGGCCCTCGAACCGCATCGGCTCGCCCCAGGCGATGGAGACCGGTGCGAAGTTGCCGAGCCGCCAGCGCTGCGAGCCGTGGATGGCGGCGCAGATCACCGGCACGTCCTCCTGCAGAGCGACCATCGCCGCGCCCGGCTGCACATGGCCGGGGACGCCGCTGCGCTGCCGCGTCCCCTCGACGAACACGCCGAGCGCCCCGCCGCTGCGGACGACCTCGCGCATTCGCCGCACGGCCTCGCGGTCGGACTCGCCGCGCCGCACCGAGAGCGTGCCGAAGCTGCGGATGAGCTGGCCGAGACCGGGCACGCGGTGCGCCTCCACCTTCGCGAGGAAGCGGAGGTCGCGGGGCGAGACGTAGCCGACGCAGGGAATGTCGATCCAGTGGAAGTGGTTGAACGCGACGACGACGCCACCGCTGCGCGGGACGCGGTCGGCTCCGTAGGAGCGGAGCCGGGTCGCGAGGGCGGTCGGGATGCCCAGCAGCGGCCGGCCTACCACCCAGGCGACGTCCTCGCCGGTCACGCCGCCGCGGAGCGCTCGCGGATGATGCTCTCGATGCGGTCGACCACGTCGTCGACCTCGAGGCTCGTCGTGTCGATCTCGACGGCGTCCGGGGCCGGCTGCATCCGCGCCGCGTCGCTCTCGTCCCGCAGGCGCAGGTCGGTCGCGAGCGCGTCGGCGCCGATCCCGGGCCGCTCCGCCATCCGCCGCTTCTCGCGCTCCTCCCGGTCGGCGACGAGATAGACCTTCACCTCGGCGTCCGGCACGACGACCGTCCCGATGTCGCGCCCCTCGATCACGACGTCGCCGTCGTGGCCGAGCTGCCGCTGCCGCTCGCGCATCACCTCCCGCACCTCCGGGTGGCGCGCGACGACCGGCACCATCCGGTCGACCCGGGTCTCCCGGATCGAGGAGGTGACGTCGGTGTCGGCGATCCAGACGCGCTCGTCCTCGGTGAAGAACACCGGCTCCTCCCGCGCCAGCCGCGCCAGCGCCTCGGCATCGCCGAGATCGAGCCCCTCCCGCATGGCGAGCCACGTCAGGGCGCGGTACATCGCGCCGGTGTCGAGGTAGCGGAAGCCGAGCCGCCCGGCGAGCGAGCGCGCCACCGTGCTCTTGCCCGCCCCCGCAGGCCCGTCGATCGCCACTATCACCGTCTCGTCACCGACTCCAGGAGCTCGTAGAAGCCGGGGAAGCTTATAGCCGCGCTCTCGGCGCCCTCGATCGCAACTCCCTCGCGGGAGGCCAGACCGGCGACGGCTCCGAGCATCGCGATCCGGTGGTCGCCGCGCGCGTCGACCCTCCCGCCCCGGAGCCGGGCCGGGACCCCGGTGATCGCCCAGCCGTCGGGACGCGAATGGATGCGGGCGCCGAGCGCGCGCAGTCCGTCGGTCACGGCCTCGACCCGGTCGGTCTCCTTGACGCGCAGCTCGCCTGCCCCCGCGACCCGCGTCTCGCCCCGTGCGTGGGAGGCGAGGAGAGCGACGAGCGGCAGCTCGTCGACGAGCCCCGGCACCTCGTCTGCGCCGATCTCCGTCGCCACGAGCTCCCCGCTCTGCAGGTGCACCGAGGCCACGGGCTCGCCTCCCGCCCGCCGCCGGTCGAAGACCGAGACGCGCGCTCCCATCCGCTCGAGCACGTCGAGCAGCCCCGTCCGGCGCGGATTGACGCCGAGATCGTGGATCGTGACGTCGCTGCCGGCGATGAGCGCCACGGCCACGAGCAGCGGCGCGGCGGACGAGAAGTCGCCCGGCACCACGACCTCCGCGAGCCGCAGCGAGCCCGCCGGCTCGACGGTCACGGATCTCGCCCGGCGCCGGACGCGGACGCCGGCCGCCTCGAGCATCAGCTCCGTGTGGTCGCGCGTCGCGGCCGGCTCGACGACCGTCGTCGGGCCGTCGGCGTTCAGCCCCGCGAGGAGGACGGCCGACTTGACCTGCGCGCTCGCGACCGGCAGCTCGTAGGCGATCCCGCGCAGGGCGCCCGAGCCGCGGACGACGAGCGGCGCGTGGCCGCCGGTCGTCTCGATCTCGGCGCCCATGCGGCGCAGCGGCTCGGCCACCCGCTCCATCGGCCGGGCCGAGAGGGACGCGTCGCCCGTGAGCACGAACTCGCCCTCCTGTCCCGCGGCGATGCCGGAGAGGAGGCGCATCAGCGTTCCCGCGTTCGCGCAGGCGACCTCGCCTGGACGTAGCCCGCGCAGGCCGGCTCCGTGCACGACGAGCTCGTCCTCGGCGACGTCCTCGACCTCGATGCCGAGCGCGCGCACCGCGGCCACGGTCGCCTCCGTGTCGCCCGAGCGGCCGAAGCCGCGTACGTGCGTCTCCCCCTCCCCGAGGGCGCCGAGGAGGACCGCCCGGTGCGAGATCGACTTGTCCCCGGGCACGGCGACGTGCCCGACCACGGCGGCGGCCGGTGCGATGTTCAACCGATGGTGCGCCCCATCAGGGACGCGAAGGCTCTGATCTCGTCCGCGAAGTCGTGGAACTCCGCCGCGGGGATCTGCTGTGCCGCGTCGCAGAGCGCCTCCTCCGGGTGCGGGTGCACCTCGACCATGATCCCGTCGGCGCCGGCGGCGACCGCCGCCCGGGCGAGCGGGAGGACGAGGTCGCGGCGGCCGGCGGGATGGGAGGGGTCGACGATCACCGGCAGGTGCGTCTCCTGCTTCAGGACCGGGATCGCGCCGATGTCGAGGGTGAAGCGGGTCGCCGTCTCGAAGGTCTTGATCCCGCGCTCGCAGAGGATGACCTCGGAGTTGCCTTCCTTGACGATGTACTCGGCCGCCATGAGCAGGTCCTCGACCGTCGAGGAGAGGCCGCGCTTGAGCAGGACCGGCTTCGGGGCCCGACCGACCTCGGAGAGGAGCGAGAAGTTCGACATGTTGCGGGCGCCGATCTGGATCACGTCGGCCGCCTCGACGACCGCCTCGACGTGGCGGGGGTCCATCAGCTCCGTCACGAGCGGGAGGCCGGTCTCCTCCCGCGCCTCCTTCAGGATCTCGAGCGCCTCCTCGCCGAGCCCCTGGAAGGCGTAGGGAGACGTGCGGGGCTTGAACGCGCCGCCGCGAAGCATCGTCACGCCCTCGGCGGCGACGGCGCGCGCCGTCTCGAGCGTCTGCTCCCGCGTCTCGACGGTGCACGGCCCGGCGACGAAGCCGAACCAGCCGTCTCCGACCTTCCGCCCGCGCACCTCGATCACGGTCGGGTCGGGGGAGAGCTCACGCGAGACGAGCTTGTAGGGCTTGAGGATCGGCAGCACCTGCTCGACGCCGGCGAACCCCTCGAGCGGCAGCGCCGCGAGGAGCTCGCGCTCCCCGATCGCCCCGATCACCGTCGCCTCACGGCCGGGCGTGACGAGCGCCGAGCAGCCGGCCTCCTCGAGGCGCGCGACGACCTCGTCCACCTGTTCCTGGGTGGCGCTCGCGCCCATCACGAGCAGCAGCTCCGGTGCACCGACTACGGCCATTGGCGAACCGAAGCGTACCCCGGTATCCTCGCGGCCAATGCAGCACGTCGCCGACAGCCGGTGGTGGCAGTCCGAGCGGTAGCCCGGCCCCGTAGCCGTGCCCGCTCCTCGAGACCTCCCGCCGGGAGGTCTTTTCGTATCGTCAGGAGCCCACGATGACCGACAAGAAACCCCGCGTCTTCTCCGGAATCCAGCCGACCGGCCGGAAGACGCTCGGCAACTACAGCGGCGGCTTCCGCCAGTACGCCGCCACGCAGGAGCAGGGCGACGCCTTCTTCTGCATCGTCGACCTGCACTCGGTCACGGTCGAGTACGAGCCGGCAGAGCTGCGCAACTCGACGCTCGACCTCGCCGCGATGCTGTTCGCGACGGGGCTCGACGCCGAGCGCTCGACGGTCTTCTGCCAGAGCCACGTCACGGCGCACGCCGAGGCGGCCTGGCTGCTGTTGGCCGTCGCCAGCTACGGCCAGCTGGGCCGCATGACGCAGTTCAAGGAGAAGGCCGACAAGCACGAGTTCGTGTCGGCGGGGCTGTTCACCTATCCGGTGCTGATGGCCGGCGACATCCTGCTCTACCAGACGGATCTCGTGCCGATCGGCGACGACCAGCGCCAGCATCTGGAGCTCGCGCGGGACATCGCGGAGCGCTTCAACTACCGCTACGGCGAGACGTTCCGGGTGCCCGAGGGGAGGTTCCCCGAGGTCGGCGGCCGGATCATGGACCTGCAGGAGCCGACGAGCAAGATGTCGACGACGCTCTCGTCGGAGCAGGGAGCCGTCTACCTGACCGACGCACCGGACGCGATTCGCAAGAAGTTCAAGTCGGCGGTGACGGACTCCGGTCGCGAGGTGCGCTACGACCCGGAGGAGAAGCCCGGCGTCTCGAATCTGCTCGAGATCATGAACCTCGCCACCGGAGAGCCGACCGATACGCTCGAGCACCGCTACGACGGCAGCGGCTACGGCACCTTCAAGGCGGACGTCGGCGAGGCGGTCGTGGCGCTGCTCTCGCCGATCCAGGAGCGCTACCACGCGCTGCGCGGCGACGAGGACGCGCTGCGGCGCCTGCTCGCGCTCGGGGCGGAGAAGGCGCGCGAGGCGTCAGCGCCGACGCTGGCTCAGATCTACGAGCGCATGGGTTTCGTCCGCCCCTAGCTCCCGCCACTGGCCCGGCTCGAGCCCGTCGAGCGTCAGCCCGGCGTAGGCGCTGCGGTGCAGCTGCACGACCGGATGGCCGACGGCGGCGAGCATTCGTTTCACCTGATGCTTGCGGCCCTCGTGGAGGACGAGCTCGACGCGGCCGGGCCCGAGCCTCCGGGCCTGCGCAGGCGCCGTCCGCCCGTCCTCGAGCTCGAGACCGTCGCGGAGCGCACGCAGCGCCTCCTCCCCCGGATCGCCCTCGACCTCGGCGAGGTACGTCTTCTCCACGCCGTAGCGCGGGTGCGCGAGCCGGTGGGCGAGCTGCCCGTCGTTCGTGAGCAGGAGGGCCCCGGTCGTATCCGCGTCGAGGCGCCCCACCGGCACGACGCGCGGCTCGGGGGGCACGAGCTCGACCACGGTCGGCCTGCCCTGCGGGTCACGGGCCGTCGTGACGACGCCGGCCGGCTTGTGCAGGAGGACGTACGCGAGCCGCTGCCGCACCACCCGCTCGCCGTCGACCTCGACCCGATCACGGGCGCCGACCACCGTGTTCAGCCGGCCCGGTTCGCCGTTGACCGTGACGCGCCCGGCCTTGATCAGCTCGTCGGCACGCCGGCGAGAGGCGATTCCCGCTCGCGCGAGGAAGGCGTTGAGTCGCACTCGTCGGAGGGTAGTTCGGCGCAGCTGCGGCAGAGAGAGCGGCGCGCCTTCTCGTGGTGCGCGGTCGCGTCGGTCCGGTAGGGCAGGTTCCCGAGATAGTCGAGGATCCGCTCCGTTCCGTCGAGCACGAAGCCGTCCTCGAACAGGAGCACCGGCACGGTACGGACGCCGGCTACCTCCTCGAGCGCGGTCCGCTCGGCCGGATCCTCCGGCACCTGGCGCGCGACGAAGTCGATCCCGAGCTCGGTGAGCCGCTGGCGGACGCGCTGGGAGCCGCGGCACCACTCGGTCTGGAAGAGCTCGAGCATCAGCCGGCCACCGCGTCGACGACGCGGACGACGACGTTGCACGGCAGGAGGACCGTGCTGCGGCTGATCGCATAGCCCACGCCTTCGATCGTGCAGGCCCCGGGGCGGCGATCGCATCGGTGCTTCTCCGCATGGCAGGATCGTGTCGTGCCGCACTACATCTCGCTCATGCGCTGGACGTCGCAGGGGCGGATGGGGCTGCCTGCGTGGCGCGACCGGGTCGAGGACGGCGAGCGGGAGATCGAGGAGGCCGGCGGCCGGCTCGTCGGCATGTGGGTGACCCTCGGCCGCTACGACGTCGTCGAGATCTTCGAGGCACCCGACGACGAGACGGCGCTCGAGATCATGACGAGGCTGGGCCGGCATGGAGCCGAGCAGACCGAGACGCTGCGCGCGTTCACGCGGGAAGAGGCCGAGGAGATCATCAAGAGACTGTGATTCGCGCGCGAATCCTGCGGACTGCCCGCGGCGGAAGACGCGCTCCGCAGACATGTCCAGGTAACTGATACCGGGACAGGTCCGAACAGGACGAGACGCCCGTTGCTCCACGACCGTCTGCAGGCGGTGCCGTCCACTTGGGACATGTCTGGGTAACAGATACCGGGACATGTCCAGCATGTACTAGCCGGAGCGGGCTTCGGCGGAGGCCCGACGCGGCGAGCCGCCGGTCCTGCGCCGCAGGCGCACGAGCGGCCGAGCCACGACGCAGACGCTGTGCACGACGAGGCGCAAAGCGAGGCGCAAAGGACGCCCTCGGCGCGGAGCCCGCGACAGACCGCGCTCTGGCGCGGGCGGAGCACCTTCACTCCGGGCGAGACGCGAAGCGTCTGGCCCGGCTACGCAGAGCGCTGCTCGGCGACCGCCTGCAGGCGGTCCCGGATCGCCCCGGTGTCGGCGCCGACGTCGTCGAGGCGCGGCAGCTCGGCCAGGCTCTCGAGCCCGAAGACCCGTTCGAAGAGGGGCGTCGTGCGGTAGCGGATCGCTCCCGCGCCGGCGTCCCGCCCGGCTTCGGCGACGAGCCCGCGCTCGACGAGGTTCGCGACGGCCGAGTCGGCCGCGACACCGCGGATCCGCGCGATATCGGGCCGCGAGCACGGACCGAGGTACGCGACGATCGCGAGCGTCTCGAGCGCCGCCTGCGAGAGGTTCCGCTGCGCCGGCCGCTCGAACAGCCGCGCGCACGCCTCCCCCGCCTCCCGCGCCGCGCGGAGGGCCCAGCCGCCCGCGACGTGCTCGAGCACGATGCCGCTCCGCTCCTCGGCGAACCGTTCGCCGACGAGGCCCAACGCGGCCTCGATGCGCTCGGGATCGTCGTCGGCGGCGGCTGCGAGGTCCTCGAGCGAGAGCGGAGCCGAGGCGACGACGAGCAGCGCCTCGAGCGTCCTCGCGAGCCGGTCGAGCGGGTCGGGCGAGATCAGGCGGAGCGGACGGTCCATTCCTCGGTGGTCCTTTCGTCTCGGTGGGCGGAGTCCTTTGTCGCGTGCAAGACGCGGATCGGGGCGAACGGCGCAGCCTGCTCGAGCGCCAGCTCTCCGGCGCGGCGCAGCTCGAGCAGGGCGAGGAAGGCGACTGCCTGCTCCATCCGCGTCAGCTCGCGCACCTCGGTGTCGAAGTCGAAGCGCGAGCGGCGCCGCAGCACCGCCCGGAACCGCTCGAGGAACTGCGCGACCGGCGGCAGGCGCAAGCCGACGACGTGCGCGAGCGAGACCTCGGGCGGGTCCTGGGCGAGCAGGCGGATCGCGGCGGCGAGCGCCTGCGGATCCTGCGCTGCGAGCGGCGTCACGGCCTTCGGCGCGAGCGGCGCCGGGCCGAGCCGGAAGAAGCGGTCTCCCTCTGCCGCGAGCCGCTCCCGCAGCCAGGCCGCCGCCTCCTTCGCCCGCCGATACTCGGCGAGCCGCCGCGCCAGCTCCTCGGCCGCTTCCTCGGGCTCGAGCTCGGCGACCTCCGCCGCCTCGTCCGGGAACAGTCCGCGCGCCTTCAGCTCGAGCAGTGCCGCGATCAGGACGAGGAACTCGCTGCACGCCTCGAGGTCGAGCTCGTCCCGCTCGGCGAGCCGCTCGAGGAAGGAGACGACGATGCCGGCGAGGTCGACGTCTCGCAGCTCCAGCTCTTCCTTGAGGACGAGCGCCAGGAGCAGGTCGAACGGCCCCTCGAACGCGTCGAGGTCGAGCTCGAGCTCGCGGACGATCACGCAGGGGACGCTAGCGTCGTTACCGGACGCGGCCCTTGGGGACGGCCATGCGGGGGCCGGTCGGCACCGGCCGGGCCTTCGGCTTCGCAGTCGTCGAGGGCTCGCGGATGAACTGCCACCAGACGAAGAAGGCGGCGGAGACGATCCAGATCCCGAGCGAGACCCAGAAGTTGACCCGCATGTGGAGGAAGTAGTTGGACGGGTCGATGCGCAGCACTTCCTCGAAGGTGCGGAAAGTCGTGTACCAGACCACGTAGAGCGCGAAGAGCGCGGGCCGGCGGATGTTGAAGCGCCGGTCCAGCCAGAGCAGCACCCCGACGCCGATCAGGTCCCACGTGAACTCGTAGAGGAACGTCGGCTGGTAGTAGCCGTACGGGCTGTGCTGGTAGCGGCGCAGGATCCCGTTCTGGTGGTTGGCGCTGATCCGCAGCGCCCACGGCAGGTTCGTCGGCCTGCCGTACAGCTCCTGGTTCCAGTAGTTGCCCCACCGGCCGATGCCCTGGGCGAGCAGGAGCCCGGGGGCGACGGCGTCCATCATCAGCCGGATGCTGTTGCCCGAGCGGCGCACGACCCAGGCGCCGACCGCCGCGCCGAACGGGATCGCGCCCCAGATGCCGAGACCGCCGTCCCAGACGGCCGCGAATCCCCACCACGGATGCGAGCCACCCGGCTGGCCGAGGAGCGGATCCTGGTTCCAGCTCGTGATGTCGTGGTAGAGGCGGGCTCCGATGATCCCCGCGATCACGCCCCAGAGGGCGACGCGGAAGACGAGATCCCAGTCGCCGCCCCACCTGACCCAGCGGCGCCCGGTGAGCCAGACGCAGCCGGCGATGCCGAGCAGGAGCATCAGGCCGTACATGTGCAGCGTGAGCGGCCCGACGTCGAACGTGCCCGTGGAGGGCGACGGGATGTACGCCAGAGTCCGGCTCACCGGAGCTCAGGGTATCCGGGAACCGCGGGTGCCGGTCGGGGTACGAACAAAGGCCCCTGCCCGCTACTGCACGGCCGCCTCGCCGAGCAGGTGGCGCACCTCGGCGAAGAAGTCGGGCTGCGGGTCGACGCGGTACTCCGGCCCGAGCTCGAGCAGCTTCGGACCGAGCGACGTGACGAGGTCGACGTAGACGGGCGCCTCGCCCGGGAAGCCGCGGACGACGTGCGCGAGCTCCCGGATCACGCCGGCCCGCGCACTCCGCGCATCCACCCTGAGATGCACCTCTCGCCGCTCCGGCGTCGCCTCGAACGGCGAGACCTCGAGCGCGACGAGCTTCGTCTCGCCCTGCTGCTTGTGGTCGACGCGCCCCTTGACGACGAGGACGGCGTCGGCGACGAGCAGCTCCCGGGCCGTCGCGTAGGTCGAGTTGAAGACGACGACCTCCACCGAGCCGGTCACGTCCTCGAGCTGGACGAAGGCCATCGGCTCGCCGCGCTTCGTCGTCGTCGTCCGCTGCGAGGCGACGAGGCCGCCGACGAGCACCGTCTCGCCGTCGCGCCTCCGCTCGAGCTCGGTGACGGTGCAGTCGGTCCGCCGCCGCAGCTGGTCGCGGATCGCGCTGAGCGGGTGCTCGGAGACGTAGAGGCCGAGACTCTCCTTCTCCATCCGGAGCAGCTCGGCCCGCTCGAACTCCTCGTCGGAGACGGGCTGGTAGTAGGTCTCGGACGTCGTTTCGGTGTCGAAGTCGAAGATCGACACCTGGTCCTTGCGCCGTGCGCGCTCGGTGGCGGCGGCAAGCGCCTGCTCGAGCACGGCGAGCATGCCCTTGCGCGAGCCCGGCAAGGCGCCCGCCTTGATCAGCGACTCGAGCGCCCGCTTGTTGACGACCGCGGGATCGACGCGTTGGGTGAAGTCCCAGATCGACGCGAACGGGCCGCCCTCGTCCCTGGCGGCGACGATCGTGCGGCAAGCGTTCTCCCCGACGTTCTTGACCGCGTTGAGGCCGAAGCGGATCTTCCCCTCGACGACCGCGAAGTCGACCTGCGACTCGTTCACGTCCGGCGGCAGCACCTCGATGCCCATCTCCTGGCAAGCGTTGACGTAGAAGGGGACGCGGTCCTTCGTGTTCATGACCGAGGAGATGAGCGCGGCCATGTACTCGTGCGGATGGTTGGCGCGAAGCCACGCCGTGCGGTAGGAGGTGAGCGCGTAGCACGCGGCGTGCGCCTTGTTGAAGGAGTAGTCCTGGGCCTTCTCCATGTCTTCCCAGAGCCGGCGCGCGACGGCGTCGGGCGTGTCGTTCGCCACGCAGCCGTCGATGAACTTCTGCTTCAGCGACGCCATGAGCGTGTGGTCCTTCTTGGAGATCGCGCGCCGCAGGTCTTCCGCCTCGAAGAGCGAGAACCCGGCGATCTCCTTCGCGATCTCCATCGACTGCTCCTGGTAGACCGCGATGCCGTACGTCATGCCGAGGATCGGCTCGAGGCGAGGATCGGGGTACGTCACGCGCTCGCGACCGTTCTTGCGGTTGGCGTAGGTCGGGATGTACTGCATCGGGCCCGGCCGGTAGAGGGCACCGAGCGCGATCAGGTCCTCGAACTCGGTCGGCTTGACCTGGCGCAGCGCCTCCCGCATCCCCGAGGACTCGAACTGGAAGACGCCCGTCGACTCGCCGCGCGCGAGCATCGCGTACGTCTTGCGGTCGTCGAGCGGGATCGTCGAGATGTCGAGGCTGGGGACGAGCGCGACCGCCTTCTCGATCACGTCGAGGTTGCGGAGGCCGAGGAAGTCGATCTTGAGCAGGCCGATCGACTCGATCACCTTGCCCGAGAACTGGGTCACGATCTCCTGGTCGGCGCCCTTCTGCTGGACGGGGACGACGTTCGTGAGCGGCTCGGCGCCGATCACGACCGCGGCCGCGTGGATCCCGTCCTGGCGCGTCAGCCCCTCGAGCGGCCTGGCGAGGTCGACGATCTCCTTCGCGACGGACTCGGAGTCGTACGCCTTCTTCAGCTCTCCGCCCGGCTTCAGGCACTCGTCGAGCGTCTGGCCGGGGCCTTCGGGGATGAGCTTCGCGATCCGGTCGACGACGCCGTAGGGGTGCTCGAGGACGCGGCCGGCGTCACGGACGGCCGCGCGGGCGGCCATCGTCCCGAAGGTGATGATCTGCGCGACGCGGTCCGAGCCGTACTTCTCGCGGACGTAGTTGATGACGCGCTCGCGGCCGTCCACGGCGAAGTCGATGTCCATGTCGGGCATCGACTTGCGGCCCGGGTTGAGAAAGCGCTCGAACAGGAGGTCGTAGCGCATCGGGTCGATGTCGGTGATCTCGAGCGAGTAGGCGACGAGGCTGCCGGCCGCCGAGCCGCGGCCCGGCCCCACGGAGACGCCGTGCGTCTTCGCGAAGCGGATGAAGTCCCAGACGATCAGGAAGTAGTCGGTGAAGCCCATCTCCTTGATCGTCTTCAGCTCGAACTGGAGCCGCTCCCGCAGCTCGGGCGTCACGGTGCCGTAGCGCCTGGCGGCGCCCGCCTCGGCGAGCTCGACGAGGTACTCGAAGGCGTCGCGCCCACCGGGCGTGTCGAACCTCGGCAGCAGGATCCGTCCGAGCTCGATCTCGACGTTGCAGCGCTCGGCGACCTCGAGCGTCCGCCGCAGCGCATCCTCGTGCCCGGGGAAGTCGGCGGCCATCTCGTCGGGCGTCTTGAAGTAGAACTGGTCGGTCTCGAAGCGCCAGTGGTTCGGGTTCTTGAGCGAGTCGCCCGACTGGATGCAGAGCAGCGCCTCGTGCGCCTGCGCGTCCTCGTGCCGGAGGTAGTGGACGTCGCCCGTCGCGACCATCGGCAGGCCGCGCTTGACGGCGAGCTCGGCGAGCTGCGGGTTGATCCGCTGCTGCACCTCGAGGTGCGCGTTCTGGAGCTCGACGTAGACCTGCTCGCGTCCGAAGACCTGCTCGAGGCGGTCGAGCTCCGCCTCGGCGTCCGCCGGGCGGTTCTCCTCGAGCGCCCTCGCCACCCGGCCGGAGAGACAGCCGGAGAGCGCGATCAGGCCGGGCGCATGGGTCTGCAGGAGCTCCCAGTCGACGCGCGGCTTGTAGTAGTAGCCCTCGAGGTAGCCGAGCGAGGAGAGCCTGATCAGGTTCGCGTAGCCCTCGTTCGTCTCGGCGAGGAGCGTGAGGTGCGCCTGCCCCTTCCGCTGCGCGTGGCGGTCGTCGGTGACGTAGACCTCGCAGCCGAGCACCGGCTTGACGCCCTCCTTGCCGGCGGCCTTGTAGAGGTCGACGGCGCCGGCGAGGGAGCCGTGGTCGGTGAGCGCGACCGCCGGCATCTCGAGCTCGGCGGCGCGCCGCGCGAGGTCCGGGATGCGGCAGGCGCCGTCGAGGATCGAGTACTCGGAGTGGACGTGGAGGTGGACGAACGGCGCTTCGGGCACGGGAGGCCGATGCTACTCCGGAGCCGGGACGGCATCCCTCACGCCTGTTCGGGCGGCTCGTCCGTCTCCGCCGCCGGCAGGCGGTTCGCGGCCTCGAGCTCCCCCGTGGCGGCGCCGAGGACCTCCCGGGCGGCGGTGAGCGCCTCGTCGAGCCGCTCGCGCTCGGGACCGTCGGAGGCGGTGCCGCTGCGGGCCTGCGCGGCGGCCACGAGCGGCTGCAGCACGTCGAGCGGGAGCGGGAACACGATCGTCGAGCTCGCGTTGCCGCTCACCTCGAGGAGCGTCTGCAGGTAGCGCAGCTGGATCGTGACCGGGTTGCGGCCGATCACGTCCGCGGCGTCGCTGAGCCGGGCGGCGGCCTGGAACTCGCCCTCGGCGTTGATCACCTTGGCCCGG
>CAZRTE010000054.1:0-16908 GCA_964602945.1 uncultured Gaiellales bacterium | reverse complement strand
CATGTCGATGCGCGCCCCGGTGCCGACCGGCTCGATCGTCGACCTCGTCGTCCAGATCGCGAAGGAGGCGACGGCCGAGGAGGTCAACGAGCTGTTCCGCTCGCTGGCCGACCAGGGCGACTTCGAGGGGATCCTCCAGTACACGGACGAGCCGATCGTCTCGAGCGACATCCAGCACTCGTCGTACTCGTCGATCTTCGACAGCGCGTTGACCATGGCGAACGGAAACCTCGTCAAGGTCTTCTCCTGGTACGACAACGAGTGGGGCTACAGCTGCCGGCTCGTCGACCTCGTCGCGAGGATCGGCGAGACGCTCCCGGCCACGGTCTCGGCCTAGGAGGGAGGAGCCGGTGCGCCTGCCGCGCTCGGTTCGCGACGCCGACGTCGCGGGCAAGACGGTGCTCGTGCGGGCCGACCTCAACGTGCCGCTCGAGGACGGGCGCATCGCCGACGACACGCGGATCCGCGCCTCCCTCCCGACGCTCGAGCTCCTGCTCGCGAACGGCGCCGCCGAGGTGCGAGTCTGCTCCCATCTCGGCCGCCCGAAGACCGAGGATGACCGGGCGAGGTACGCGATCGCCCCGGTCGCGCAGCGGCTGCGCGAGCTGTTGCCCGACGAGCGGCTGCACGTGCTCGAGAACACCCGCTTCAACGCGGGGGAGACGAAGAACGACGAGGCGTTCGCCCGCGAGCTCGCCGACGGCTGCGACCTCTACGTCGACGACGCCTTCGGCTCGGCCCATCGCGCGCACGCCTCGACCGAGGGCGTCGCGCACCTCCTGCCGGCGTACGCGGGACTCCTGCTCCTCGCCGAGCTCGAGCACCTCGGCCGGCTGCTCGGCGACCTCGAGCGGCCGTTCGTGCTCGTCTCCGGCGGGGCCAAGGTGGAGGACAAGCTCGGCGTCCTCCGCCACCTCGGCGGCAAGGCGGACTCCGTCCTCGTCGGCGGCAAGATGGCCGAGGAGCTGCGCGTCGAGAACCCGCTCGACTTCCCGGTCGAGCTCCCCGTCGACGTCGTCGCCGCCGCCGAGCTCGCCGCCGACGCGGAGTCGCAGACCTGCGGCTACGACGAGCTTCCGGACGGGTGGCTCGGGCTCGACATCGGTCCGGAGACGCGGACGCTCTTCGCCGGGCGCCTGGCCGGCGCCCGCACGATCTTCTGGAACGGCCCGATGGGTGTCTTCGAGTGGCCGCGCTTCGCCGCGGGCACGGCGGCCGTGGCAGAGGCTGTCGCCGGCAACCGGGACGCCTTCACCGTCGTCGGCGGTGCCGACTCGGTGCGCGCGCTGAACGAGCTCGGTCTCGCCGGCCGCGTGTCGTGGGTGTCGACCGGCGGCGGTGCGAGCCTCGAGCTGCTCGAGGGGAAGGAGCTGCCGGGGGTGGCGGCGATCCCGTCGTGAAGCTCATCGCCGGCAACTGGAAGATGTTCCGCGGCCCCGATCCCGCCGCCCTCGCCGGGCTCGACGCGATCGTCTGCCCACCCTTCACCCGGCTCCGCGACTGCATCGAGGCCGGTCTCACGACGTACGCCCAGAACGTCCACTGGGAGCCCGAAGGCGCCTTCACGGGCGAGATCTCGACCTCGCTCCTGCTCGAGCTCGGCGTCGCCGGCTCACTCGTCGGCCACTCCGAGCGGCGCCAGTTCTTCGGTGAGACCGACGCGACGGTCGCGCGGCGCGCGGAGGCGGCGCTCGAGGCGGGCCTCGGCGTGATCGCGTGCGTCGGCGAGCTGGAGGCGGAGCGCGAGGCGGGGGAGACCGAGGCCGTGCTGCGGCGGCAGGTCTCCGTGCTGCCCGAGCACGAGCGTCTCGTCATCGCCTACGAGCCGGTCTGGGCGATCGGCACCGGCCGCACCGCGACGCCCGAGCTCGCCCAGCAGGCGCACGCGTTCGTGAAGTCGCTGCTCGACCGGCCCGTGCTCTACGGCGGCTCCGTCAAGCCCGAGAACGCAGCCGAGCTCCTCGCGCAGCCGGACGTGGACGGTGCCCTCGTCGGCGGCGCGTCCCTCGACGTCGACTCCTTCCAGGCGATATGCCGGACGGCCGCACGTATCCCCTAGCCGCCCTCGTGATCCTCGACGGCTGGGGCATCGCGCCGCCCGGGCCGGGCAACGCCGTCGAGCTCGCCGAGACGCCCGTCTTCGACCGGCTGTGGCGGGAGTACCCGCACGCGCAGCTCGCGGCCTCGGGCGAGGCCGTCGGGCTCCCGGCCGGCCAGATGGGCAACTCGGAGGTCGGCCATCTGACGATCGGCTCCGGCCGGGTTCTCGACCAGGACCTGCAACGGGTCAACCGGGCGGTTCGCGACGGCTCGCTCTTCGAGAACGAGGCACTCGTCGCGGCGTTCCGCCGTGCCCGCGAGCGCGGCGGCGCCGTGCACCTGCTCGGGCTCGTCTCCTACGGCGGCGTCCACTCGCACATCGACCACCTGCGGGCGCTGCTCGAGCTCGCCCGGCGCGAGGGGATGGAGGAGCAGACCTGGATCCACGCCTTCACCGACGGGCGCGACGTCGAGCCGACCTCCGCGGTGCACGACCTCGCCGAGCTGCCGGACGAGCGGATCGCGACCGTCTCGGGCCGCTACTACGCGATGGACCGCGACCGCCGCTGGGAGCGCACGGAGCAGGCGCTCGACGCGATCGTCACGGGGACGGAACCCGCCGCCGGGGCCGCGCCCGCAGCCGTGCAGGCGAGCTACGACGCCGGCGTCACCGACGAGTTCGTCGTCCCGGTCGCTCTCGCCGGCCGCCCGCGCCTCGAGCCCGGCCGCGACGCGGCGATCTTCTTCAACTTCCGGCCCGACCGGGCGCGACAGCTCTCCGAGAGGCTCGACGCCCTCGGGGTCGACCTGACGACGATGACGCGCTACCGCGAGGACTTCGACTTCCCCGTCGCCTTCCCGGAGCACGACGTGGACGGCGTGCTCGCCGAGGTCGTCTCCGCCCACGGACTGCGGCAGCTGCACGCGGCCGAGACGGAGAAGTACGCGCACGTGACCTACTTCCTCGACGGCGGCCGCGAGCAGCCGTTCCCCGGCGAGGAGCGGATCCTCGTCGACTCGCCCCGCGACGTGCCGAGCTACGACCACAAGCCGGAGATGTCCGCGCCGGAGGTGGCGGAGCGGATCGTGCGCGCCGTCGAGGACGACGGCTTCGGCCTCGTCGTCGTCAACTTCGCGAATCCGGACATGGTCGGGCACACGGGGGTCATCCCGGCGGCGGTCCGTGCGGTGGAGACGGCGGACGCCTGCCTGGGCCGGGTCGCCGACGCCGTGGAGCGTGCCGGCGGGGTCTGTCTCGTCATCGCCGACCACGGCAACGCGGAGACGCTCCTGCAGGAGGACGGGGTCCGTCCGCACACCGCGCACACGACGAATCCGGTGCCCGTGATCCTCACCGAGCGTGGCGCCAGGCTGCGGGATGGGGAGCTCTCGGACGTCGCGCCGACGCTGCTCGCGCTGCTCGGGCTCGAGCCGTCGCCTCAGATGTCGGGAGGAAATCTGGTCGTAGAGTTGTGAAAAATCGGTCTATACTGCTGCACCTTGTCGCTGCCCCAGCCTGATCACGGCATCCTGCGGAAGGCACAACGAGGCGACGAACGAGCCTTCTCGATCATCGTCCGTGCCTACCAGCTGCCCGTCTACAACTACATCCTGCGGATGGTCGCCGACCGGTCCCTCGCCGAGGATCTGACGCAGGAGGTCTTCCTGCGCGTCTTCCAGGGGCTGCCGCGCTTCTCGCTGCGCTCGAAGTTCACGACCTGGCTCTTCCAGGTCACGAAGAACCGCGTGCTCGACGAGTTGCGCTCCGCCGAGCGCCGTCCGCGCGCCGTCGTCGACCTCGACGACATCCCGCCGCTCGAGGTGGTCGACGCGCCGTTCGAGCGCCTCGAGGCGATCGACGCGGTCTGGCGGGCCGTGGAGCACCTCAGCGTCGACCTGAAGATGGCGCTCCTGCTGCGCGACGTCGTGGGCCTCTCCTACAGCGAGATCGCCGACTCGCTCGAGGTGACGCTGGCCACGGTGAAGTGGCGGATCTGGAAGGCACGCGAGGACGTCCAGCTCGCGCTCGCCCGCGAGGGCATCGAGCTGTTCGACACGCCGCGGGCGGCCGAGCAGGGTTCGCCGGCGCCGGCGCCGGCCTCGCGCCCCGTGGTCGGGCCTGCTTTCCCCGCTTCCGCCTAGCCCCGCCTACTGGCCCAGCGCGAGGCGCGTGGCGAGGAACTCGGGCAGCCCGGCCTCCCGCATCTCTCGCTGTGTCCGCTCGATGTCGTAGGCGACACGGCGGAAGCTGGCCCGGCCGTCCTCGAGATCGAGCAGGAGATACGCGGCGCGCGGGTCGCCGTCGCGCGGCTGGCCGACGGAGCCGGGGTTGAGCACGGCGCGGAGGCCCCCGAGCTCCACCTCGCTCCCCGCGGCGGCCCGCCCGCCCTCGATCTCGTCTCCGGACGCCGCGACGAGCAGCGCCACGTGACTGTGCCCCACGAGGACGAGCGGGACGTCTGCGATCGCGAGCGTGACGAGAGCCGCCTCGTCGGAGAGGACGTACTCCCAGATCGGGTCGCGCGCGCTGCCGTGGTAGAGCGCGACCCCGTGCGCGGCTCCCTCCGGCTCGAGGCGGGCGAGCAGCGCCCGCGCCTGGGGGTCGAGGACCTTGCGCGTCCAGCCCGCGGCGACACCCGCGTCGCCGCCGAACTCGGCGAGGTCGATCGTGCCGTGCACGGCGAGGTCGTGGTTGCCCGCGAGGCAGACGTCCGCCCGCTCGGCGATCGCGGCGCAGCACTCGTTGGGCCGGGGCCCGTAGCCGACGAGATCTCCGAGACACCAGAGCTCGTCGGGGGCGTCAGCGTCGATCGCCTCGAGGACCGCCTCGAGCGCGTGGAGGTTCGAATGGATGTCGGAGACGACCGCGACGCGCATGGGCAGCCGAGAACGCTAACCCCGCCAGCACCGGAACCGTCGCCGCCACCTCCGAGGTCACGAAGAGCAGCAGTCCCCAGAGGCCGGCCGCCGCCCCCGTGACAGCGGCCGCTCCGAGCTTGCGCCGCCCGCCGATCACGACCCCGAGCAGCGCGGGCGCGAGGAGGTCGAGCCAGCCCATCACGGCCGAGCCGAAGCTCGCCTGCTGCAGGCCGGGCAGCGGCGTGCCCGCGGCCTGGGGGAGGGGGACGGCCTCGAGCGCGTTCGTCGCCTCCCGGACGCCGCTCGTGCCCCAGACGAGGACGATGTCGAGCGCTGCGAGCGCGACGAGGCCGAGCCTGAGCGACCAGGCCGGAGCGACGAGCGCGGCGGCCGAGGCCGCAGCGACACAGGCGCCGGCGATGAGGATCACCCCTGCGGCGTCCCGCCCGAGCCCGTGTCCGAGCCAGGCCGCGAACCAGAGCCCGGCGGCGACCGGCGGCCAGAGCCACCAGCGCGGGCTGCCGCGGAGGAGCCCGCCGGCCGCGGCCAGGACGGGCGTACCGAACGTCGCGAGGAGCGCGAGCGCGTGCGGTCCCTGCGGCAGCCAGTTCAGGATCGCGACGCCGACGCCGAGGAGGGCCGCCGGGACGAGAAGTCCGATCGAGCCCCGGCCGCGCTCGCCTGCCCGCCGGGACGGAGCGGCTGCGGTCGCCGCCTGCGCGGCGCAGAGGATGGCGTAGGACGGTGCGAGAGCGAGAATCAGTCGCTCGTGTCGTGCGGGCCGTCCGGCGGGTCCGGGGCCTCGGGCAGGTTCCGGATGCCCTCGCGCGTGACGTACTTCGACCACGAGTCCTGCAGGGCCGCGATCAGCTCGGGCATGAAGCGCGGTGAGGCGTTGACGCGCGCGACGACCGCGCCCGGCACGTCGCCCTCCTCGATCTCGTGCTCGATCCGCGCGAAGGTCATCGTGAACTCGTACTGCGAGAAGCTGACGTTGGCGAAGTTGGCGTAGACGCCGCCGATCAGCTCCGCGGGCATCTGGATGTTGAGCCGGCGTTCACCGGGTTCCGGCTCCGGTAGGTCGAGCTCGCCGTCGTCCATGCCCACATACTAGGGCCGTGCCACATCGCCTTCGGCTCCACCAGACGCTGCGGGTCGTCGTCGCGGTACTCGTGACGCTCACCGGCGGCACGATCGGCTTCCGCCTGATCCTGGACGAGACGTGGCTCCAGTCGCTCTACCGCGCCGTGGTGACGACGACGCTCACGGGCCTCGACACGGTGCCGAAGGACAACAGCGCGCTCATCCTCTCGATCGTGCTCGTCCTCGTCGGTCTGACGATCATCGCCTACGCCGGTGCAGTTATCGTCGAGGCGATCGCGGGGGGCGTCTTCACGGGCGCCCTCGCCGAGCGGCGGAGGGAGCGGACGATCGAGCGCTTGCACGACCACTTCATCATCTGCGGGTACGGACGCGTGGGCCGACGCGTCGCCGACGAGTTCCGGGCCGCCCGCGTCCCGTACGTCGTCGTCGACTTCCGGGAGGAGGCCGTGGCGCGCGCGAACGAGCACGGCGACCTGATCGTCGAGGGGAACGCGACGGACGACGACGCGCTCGAACGGGCCGGCCTCGACCGGGCCCGCGGCCTCGTCGCCGCCTCCGACTCCGACAGCGACAACCTCTTCATCACGCTCTCGGCGCGCGCGGTGTCCCCCGACCTGACCATCGTCGCGCGGGCCTCGGGCGAGCAGGCCGAGCAGAAGCTGCGGCTGGCGGGCGCCGACCGCGTCGTCCTCCCGTACTCGACCGCCGGACAGGTGATGGCGAATCTCGTGCTCAAGCCGCAGGTGACGGCGTTCCTGGACACGGTGACGACGGCGACGGGGCGCGACCTGCAGCTCGCCGAGATCGAGGTGAGGCGGACGTGCCCGGTTGCGGGCCGGACGATCCGGGATCTGCGCATCCGCCACGAGACGGGAGCGATCGTGATCGCGCTGCGCAAGCTCGACGGGACGTTCGACACCACGCCGGAGCCGGACACGCCGATCGAGGTCGGCGACGTCCTGATCGGCGTCGGCTCGGCCGACGAGCTGCAGCGGCTCGAGGATCTCTTCGCTCCGCGCGGGGCCGTTGCCGGCTGATCCGGTCAAGGGGCTCGCGGCCGAGCTCGCGGCCGTGGCCGGCGCCGGGCTCGAGCTCGAGCGCCCGAGCGAGCCCGAGCACGGGGACTACGCGACGAACGTCGCGCTGCGGCTCGCGCGTGAGCGGCGCCGGCCGCCGCGCGAGCTGGCAGCCGAGATCGCCGAGGCCGCGCAGGGCCTCGAGGCCGTCGAGCGGGCAGAGGTGGCCGGGCCGGGATTCGTCAACCTCTTCCTGCGCGACTCGTGGTTCACAGCGGCGCTCGAGGCGATCCTGTCCGACGGGGACGCGTACGGCGGCGGCGCAGACAGCCTCGAGCGCGTGCAGGTCGAGATGGTCTCCGCGAACCCGACCGGCCCGATCCCCGTGTCGGCGGCCCGGAACGGCGCCTACGGCGACGCGCTCGCCCGTCTCTTCGGCTTCGTGGGGCACGAGGTCGAGCGTGAGTACTACTACAACGACGCGGGCGGGCAGATGGACCGCTTCCGGGCGTCGGTCGAAGCCGTGCGGGAGGGGCGCGAGCCCCCGGCGGACGGGTACCACGGTGCCTACATCCGGGAGCTCGCCGCCCTGAAGGGCGACCCCGTGCCCCTCATGCTGACGCAGATCGAGGCGACGCTCGAGCGCTTCCGCATCCGCTTCGACTCGTGGCGGCTCCAGAGCGAGCTCGAGGACCGGCTGCCGGAGCTCCTGCCCCGGCTCGACACGTACGAGCGCGACGGCGCGCTCTGGGCGCGCTCGTCCGCGTACGGCGACGACGAGGACCGCGTCCTGCTCCGCTCGGAGGACCGCTCGCCGACGTACCGCGCCGCCGACGTCGCCTACCTCGTCGACAAGCTCGAGCGGGGCTTCGACCGGGCGATCTACGTGCTGGGTGCCGACCATCACGGCACCCGCAACTGGTACGGGGCGATCGCCCGGATGCTCGGGTACGACGCGGCCCGCGTCGAGGTGCTCCTCTACCAGCTCGTCCACCTGACGCGCGGCGGGGAGCAGACGAAGATGTCGAAGCGGCGCGGCGACGTCGTCTTCCTCGACGAGTTCATGGACGACGTCGGCGTCGACGCCGCCCGCTGGTATCTCGTCAACCGCGGTCCCGACCAGACGATCGAGATCGACGTCGACCTCGCCGCCGAGCGCTCGCAGAAGAACCCCGTCTACTACGTCCAGTACGCACACGCGCGGATCGCCGGGATCCTCCGTAACGCGCCTGACGACGCTGGTGACGGTCTGGTGCTTGCGGGGCCGCTGGCCCCGGAGGAGCGCGAGCTCGTGAAGCGGCTCGCCGAGCTGCCCGGGGTGGTGGCCGACGCGCTCGCCAAGCGCGGCCCCCAGGTCGTTCCCGCCTACGCGATCAGAGTCGCGGACGACTTCCACCGCTTCTACCACGAGCACCGCGTGCTCGAGAGCGAGCAAGAGGCGTTCCGGCTCGGCCTCTGCCGTGCCACGAGGACGGTGATCGCGGGCTGCCTCGATCTCGTCGGGGTGGACGCGCCGGAGCGGATGTAGGAGACTCGCGCCCCAAGCGGTGACCGTCGTCGTCTCTGACGGCCACTGGGATTCCACCGTCACGTACTCGGCACCAACACCGGCCAGGGCCGGACACCGACCTGCGTCCTCAGATAGCGGTTTAGGATCCGCGGACGTGAGCCCGGAACGGCAGGCACCCGACCGCAACATCGCGATGGAGCTCGTCCGCGTGACCGAGGCGGGCGCGATGGCCGCAGCGCGCTGGATCGGCCGCGGCGACAAGGAGGCCGCCGACCAGGCGGCCGTCGACGCCATCCGCTACGTCCTCGACAGCGTCGACATGCGGGGCGTGGTCGTGATCGGCGAGGGGGAGAAGGACGAGGCGCCGATGCTCTACAACGGCGAGGAGGTCGGGAACGGCAACGGGCCGGCGGTGGACGTCGCCATCGACCCGCTCGAGGGGACGCGGCTGACCGCGCTCGGCCAGCCCGGCGCCATCTCGGTGATCGCGGTCGCGGAGCGCGGCACGATGCTCTTCCCGGGGACTGCGTTCTACATGGAGAAGATCGCCGTCGGGCCGCGTGCGATCGACGTGATCGACATCGAGCGGAGCCCGGCCGAGAACGTCCGCCGGGTGGCGGAGGCGCTCGGCAAGACGGCGCGCGAGGTGGATGTCGTCGTGCTCGAGCGCGACCGCCACGACGACCTGATCGCCGAGCTGCGCGAGGCCGGGGCGCGCGTCCGCCTGATCCGCGACGGGGACGTCGCGCCGGCGATCGCGGCCGCTCAGCCCGGTACGAGCGTCGACATGCTGTACGGCGTCGGCGGCACGCCCGAGGGCGTCATCTCGGCCGCGGCCCTGAAGTGTGTGGGCGGCGGCATCCAGGGACGCCTCTGGCCGCGGAACGACGAGGAGCGGCAGCAGCTGCTCGCCGAGGGCCTCGACCCCGCGCGCGTCCTGCACACGGACGCCCTCGTCTCGGGGAAGGACGTCTTCGTCGCCGCGACGGGCGTCACGACGGGCTCGCTGCTGCACGGCGTTCGCTACACGCGCGGCGGCGCCACGACCGACTCGATCGTCATGCGCTCCCGCTCCGGCACGGTCCGTCGCGTCGAGGGCCAGCAGTCGCTCGAGAAGCTGTCCACGCTCACCGGGTTCGAGTACACCTAGACCGGTGACGGTGGCCGCCGCCGGGCGCTAGGCGGGGACTGCCTCCTTCTCCATCTCCGGTGCGTACGCGCCCGTGCGCGCGGCCGAGTTCATCTTGGCGCGGTGGTAGTAGGCGCGCTGGCCCGCCTCGAGGTTCTCCGGCTTGCCGCTCCACGCCTTGAGCGCCGGCGCCTGCAGGGCGCGCCCGTAGGAGAACGAGAGCTGCCACGGATGCGGGCCGCGGGCGTTCATCGCGTTCAGGTGCGCGGTCGCGTCCTCGTCGGACTGGCCGCCCGAGAGGAAGACGATCCCGGGCACCGCGGCCGGGACGTGCCTGTACAGGGTGTGCAGCGTCGCCTCGGCCACCTCGTCGACGCCGGCGCGGTCGCTCGCGTCGTAGCCGGTGAGCACCATGTTCGGCTTGAGCAGCGTCCCGGAGACGTCGACGCGCTGGTCGAACAGCTCCGTGTACACGGCGGCGAGCACGCGGGAGGTGACGAAGCCGCTGCGCTCGATCGAGTGGGTCCCGTCCTGCAGAACCTCCGGCTCGACGATCGGGACGAGTCCCGCCTCCTGGCAGAGGGCGGCGTAGCGCGCGAGCGCGTGCGCGTTCGCCCAGATGCAGTACTCGCTCGGCAGCGTGTCCGTGATGGAGTAGGTCGCGCGCCACTTCGCGAAGCGGGCGCCGAGGCCGCGGTACTCCTCGAGCCGGCCGCGCAGGCCGTCGAGTCCCTCGGTCACGGTCTCGCCCTCCGCGAGCGCGAGCGGCTTCGCGCCCTTGTCGACCTTGATCCCCGGGATGACGCCCTTCGAGGCGAGCAGCTCGGGGAAGGGCGTCCCGCCGCCGCCGGCCTGCCGGATCGTCTCGTCGAAGAGGATGACGCCGCTGACGAACTCCTCGGCGCCCGGCGTCGTGAAGAGCATGTTGCGGTAGGTGCGCCGGTTCTCCTCGGTCGACTCGACGCCGATCGTGTCGAAGCGCTTCTTGATCGTGCCGTCGCTCTCGTCCGCGGCGAGGATGCCCTTCCCCTCGGCGACGAGCGCGCGGGCTGTCTCCTGCAGCTCGGTGTTCGGCATGGAGGTCTCCTGTCTCGGTGTCTCGCCCCATTATGGGCCCGGCAGAGAGGATCTCCGCAGCGGCGCCCCCGCAATCTTTACCCGCGTCTCATGAGGGCCGGTGTAGCGTGCGCCCGCCTTGATGCGGGTGTTCTGGTCGTCGTGGGGTATGGCTCTCGCCCTTCTGGCGGCGTTCCCCTCGATCTCCGGCGAGATGCCCGAGAGGCGGCACCGGGCCGGTGTGGCGCAGGCCCGCGTGGAAGTGGAGCAGTGCCGGCCGGTCAGGGTGGCCGTCCACCAGCCGAACTACGCACCGTGGTGCGGCTACTTCGCGAAGATGCTCGCCTCCGACGCGTTCGTCTTCTTCGACGACGCGCAGCTGCCCCAGGGGCGGAGCCCCGTCAGCCGGGTCAAGATCGCCAACGGACGGGACACCGAGCACTGGCTGACGGTGCCGGTGCGCAAGCGGCTCGAGCCCATCCGGGAGGTCGAGTTCGCAGACGGGTCGTGGGCGGGGAGGCATCTGCGGACGCTCCACCAGGTCTACGGCCGGACGCCGCACTTCGCGGAGGTGATGGATCTGATCGGTCCCGTCTACGAGAGGCCCGGATCTTCGCTCGCGGACTTCAACATGCGCCTGATCACGGCGGTGGCGGGCTACCTCGGCTACGAGGGTGAGTTCCACCGCTCGAGCGACCACCCGGCCGACCTGCGGGCGGACGCCCGCATCGCCCAGCTGGTCTCGGCCGTCGGGGGCGACGTCTACGTCTCCGGAGCGGGCGGCCAGAAGTACCAGTCCGAGGCCGTCTATGCGGCGCGGGGGGTGGGGCTGGAGGTCCGCGCATACGAGCCGGTGCTGTACGACCGCTCCGGGTGGGCGTGGGTCGAGGGGCTGAGCATCCTCGATCCGCTCTTCCACCAAGGCCGCGGCGCGCGCTCCGTCCTTCGCTACGACGAGGTCTGAGCGGCCGTACAATCAGGGCGTCCGGCGGACGTAGCTCAGCTGGTAGAGCATTGGCTTCCCAAGCCAAGGGTCGCGGGTTCGAATCCCGTCGTCCGCTTCCTCTGCGAGGCCCGGCCGCTGGTGCACATTCTCGGCCGACCGGGTATGACGCCGTCCGGTGGCCGGCGGAGGCTTCATGACGGTGCTCGCCCAGTTCTTGCCGATTCTCGGTCCGAGCGGGCTGCTCGTGATCGCGTTGCTCGGGCTGTTCGCGCTCGCGATGAGCTTCGTCGCCCGTCGCTGGCTCCCGATCTCCGAGGTCGTCGCCTTCCTCGTCATCGGCGTCGTGGTCGGACCGCGCGTGCTCGGGGTGATCGACCGGCACGCGATCCACACGCTCGAGCCGCTGACCGCCGTCGCTCTGGGCGCGATGGTCTTCCTGATCGGCGAGCGCCTGCGCATCCACGACCTCCGGCGGATGCGGCGGACCCTGCTGCCGATCTCGCTCGTGGGCAGCGCCGTCGCCTTCGTGGCCTGCTTCTTCGCGCTGCTGGCCGCCGGGATCTCGGTGCCGACGGCGTACCTCCTCGCCGCGATCGCACCGTCGACCGCACCGGTGACGGTGCAGGCGATCGTCTCCGAGCGGCGGGCCACAGGGCCGTTCACCGACCACGTGCTCGCCGCAACCGCGCTGAACACGCTCGTGGCGGGTCTCCTGTTCGGCTTCGGCGCCCCGTTCGTGTTCGCCGAGGTGGGGCACGGGAGCGCGTCGCGCGTCGCGCTCCGCTCCTTCGTGCAGCTCGTGATCGTCGCGGTCGCGGCCGGCGTGGCCGGCGGTGCCGCGCTCCGCGTCGCGCGGAAGCATGTCGAGCGCTGGGGTGACCGGATCCTGCTCGTCTGGGTGACCCTGCTCCTCGTCGTCGGCACCGTCGTCGCGCTCAACAGCTCCGTCGTGATCGCGACGCTCGTGTTCGGAGCCGTCGTGGCGAACAGCCGCACGCGGGCAACCGAGCTGTTCGACGCCGTGCGCGTGCTCGAGGCGCCGATCTTCCTCGTCTTCTTCATCGTCACGGGCGCGGACGTCCACATGCACGAGTTCATCACGCTCGGAGTGGCCGGCACCGCGTACGTCGCTGCGCGCGCCCTCGGGCGCACTGCCGGGAGCTGGCTCGGCGTCCTCGTCAGCCCGGCCCGGCGCTGGGGTTGGAGCTACTGGGTCGGTACCGCCCAGCTGCCGTACGCCGGGATGGCGGTGGGGCTCGCCTCCTACACGGTCGGCCGCGCCGCTTCCGTCGGCGCGCCGGGCGTCGGCACCGACGTCGCGACGCTCGTGCTCGGCACGGTGTTCCTGTTCGAGCTCTTCACGCCGCCCCTGCTCGAGCGTGCACTCGGCAGGGTGGGGGAGGCGCACAGCGCCGTCGGTGCGGCGACCGCGACGATCCCCCTCCGCTGAGCGCCCTCGCGTGATCCGGAGCGGGACTGCCTCAACCCCGGGGGCGCCAGGTGTCGCCGAGCACGCGCAGCCAGTTGCGATGCGTGACCTTGGCGACAGCCTCGTCGCCGAAGCCGGCGGCACGCAGGGCCGCGACGAGCTTCGGCAGCCCGGCGATGCCGCCGAGCTCCTGCGGCACGGCCGCACCGTCGAAGTCGGAGCCGAAGGCGACGTGGTCGATCCCGATCCGGCCGGCGACGTACTCGACGTGGCGGACGATCTGCTCGAGCGGTGTCGCTTCGTCCGGGCGGCCGTCCTCGCGCAGGAAGGAGACGGCGAAGTTGATGCCGACGACGCCGCCCGAGGCGCCGACGGCGTCGAGCTGGGCGTCCGTCAGGTTGCGCGTGGACGGGCAGAGGGCATGCGCACTCGAGTGCGTGGCGACGAGCGGCGCCGACGAGAGCCGCGCGACGTCCCAGAAGCCCGCCTCGTTCAGGTGGGAGAGGTCGACGAGGATTCCGAGCCCGTTGCAGGCGCGCACGAGCTCGCGGCCGGCCGCTGTGAGGCCGGGGCCGGTGTCGGGCGACGAGGGAAAGCGGAAAGGGACGCCCTCGGCGAACGCGTTCGCCCGCGACCAGACGAGGCCGAGCGAGCGCAGGCCGCGCTCGTACCACGGCTCCAGGGTCGAGAGATCCGGCGCGAGCGGCTCCGCTCCCTCGAGATGGAGGATCGCTGCGACGCGGCCGGGCCGGAAGTCCTCGGGGCCGGTCGCGAGCTCGACCGGGAGAGCGCGGAAGACGTCGTACAGCTCCTCCGCGATGCGGGCCGCCTCCTCCGTGGGGATCGGCTCGGGCAGCGGCAGCGCGTAGCTCGGCCCCGGCAGCGGCTCGCCCGGCCTGGGCGACGGGACGAAGAGCGCGAAGAACCCGCCGGCGAAGTCCGCCTCCCCGGCCGCGTCGAGGTCCACGTGCCGCACCTCGTCGCCGCGCCACCTCCGCGCGACGAGGTCGTTGTGGCCGTCGACGATCAACGGCGCGGCCAGGCCTCGGCGAGGCGGCGGCGCGTCTCGGCCAGGTGCTCGGGGATGACCTTCACGTCGGCGAGCACCGGCATGAAGTTCGTGTCGCCCCCCCAGCGCGGCACGACGTGGACGTGGCCGTGCTCGACGATGCCGGCGCCGGCGGCCCGGCCGAGGTTCCAGCCGACGTTGAAGCCCTGGGGCGCATAGACCGCCCGCAGCGCCGCGATCGCCTCGACGGCGAGCCGGTGTACCGCGAGCACCTCCGCCTCGTCGAGCGTGTCGAAGGCCGTGCCGTGCCGCACGGGCGCGACCATCAGGTGGCCCGACGAGTAGGGGAACTTGTTCAGGAGCGCGAACGCGAGCTCGTCGCGCCGGACGACGAGCTCCGGCTCGTCCTCGGGCAGCGCCGCCGCGCGGCAGAAGACGCACTCGTCGCCCTCGTCGGCGTGCTGGACGTACTCGAGCCGCCAGGGCGCCCAGAGCCGCTCCATCAGAGCCAGCGCTTGTACCGGAAGAAGCCGAGCATCGCCGCGATCGTGACGACGAAGAGGCCGAGCGTGCCGAGGAAGCCGGCGGACGAGTCGAACCCCGGGAAGTTCACGTTCATGCCGAAGAAGCCCGTCCAGAAGGTCAGCGGCAGCATCACGACGCTGAAGATCGTGAGCACGTAGAGGATGTCGTTCTGCTGGTGCGAGATGAGCGACTCGTTCGTGTCCTCGAGCGCCTCGACGACCTCCTTGTAGTTGTCGAGCAGGTCCCAGATCCGCTCGGAGGCGTCGACGATGTCGTCGAAGTACAGCTCGAGCTCCTCCGGCAGGAAGCGCTCGATCTGGCGCTCGAGCTGGCGCAGCGTCGGGCGCTGCGGCTTGATGATCTTGCGGTAGGAGATGATCTCCTGCTTGACCTTGTGGATGTCCGTGACGAGCTCGCGGGCCCGCTCGTCCTCGCCGATCGCCTCGTCGATCTGCTCGAGCTTGAAGCCGATCTTGTCGAGGATCGGGAAGCAGTAGTCGTAGAGGTCGTCGAGCACCTCGTAGAGCAGCCGGCCCGAGCCCCGGGAGAGGAGCTGCTCGCGGAACTCCTCGCTCTCCTGCGCGCGGCGGAAGAGGAGGCTGACCGGGCGCAGCTCGACGGCCGGCAGCGTGACCATGTAGTTCGGCCCGATGAAGACGTCGAGCTCGCCGGCGTTGAGACGGCCGACGGAGGCGTCGTAGACGGGAAAGTGGAGGACGGCGAAGAGGTAGCCGCTGTTCCCGTCCTCGTCGCCCGGGTAGATGTCGACCTTCGGGCGCTGGCGGCGGGAGAGGACGTCCTCGACGTCGAGCGGATGCCAGCCGAAGCGGCTCGCGAGGAGCTGCGCCTCACCCGCGGTCGGCGCGAGGAGGTGGGTCCAGGTGACCTCCCCGGCGCGGAGCTCAGCGGGGCCGGGACGCGGCTCCGCGACCGGAACTCCCGGCACGCCGCGGCGCGAACGGATGCGCGGCAGGCTGGGCACCGGTACTGAGGGGGTCGGCGGTCGCGGACATGGCCGCAGAATCCTAGCTGGTACCGCCGGCGGGAAGGGGAACGGGGCCCGGCTGCTCCCCCGCGGGCGTCCGCCGCGCGTCCTGCGGTAGCCGCGGCTCGAGCGCGAGCGCCGCGGCTGCGCAGGCGAGGTTGACGCCGGCCGCGATCGGCCAGAGCAGGAGCGGCCGGTGCCCGAGGAAGAAGCCTCCGATCACCGGCCCGAGGATCCAGCCGAACTGCCACGAGATGCTCACCGCCGCGAGGTAGCGGCCGACGAGCTGCGGCGGCGCGAGGTCGACGCTGAGCGGCGCCTGGATCGCGCCCTGCAGGCATTCGCCCACCGAGAACACGAGCATCGCCCCGGCGACGATCGCGAAGGCGGCCGTCGCCTGCGTCCACTTCCCGGCCAGCCACACCGCCGCCAGCGATGCGGCCCACAACAGCCCCATGAGCGCGAGGCCGTGCATCCTCCTCCGGCCCTCGACGAGCTTCACGACCGGCATCTGGAAGAGGACGATGCCGACCGCGTTGAGCGCGAACGCGATCCCGACCTCACGCTCGCTGATGTGCGTGATGTTCTTCGCGAAGGCGGGCAGGAGCTCGACCGCGAGCGAGACGGCACTCATGATGAAGGCGGCGTTGAGCAGGGTGAAGGCCGTGAAGACGCGGTCGCCGAGTACGGCCCGCCAGCTGCCGCCGAGCCGCCCCTCCCCTCGCTGCGGGTCGGGCACGCGGGTGAGGACGAGCATGTAGCCGACGAAGGTCGCGCAGTCGACGAGGAAGAGGACGGTGAACGTCTGCGGGTGGCGGACCGAGACGATCAGTCCGGCCACGACGCCTCCGAGCGCGACGCCTGCGTTCATCGCGAGCCGCTGCAGGCCGTACGAGGGCGCGCGCCGCGCGGGCGGTGTCAGGCCCGCGAGGAGCGACGACTGCGCCGGCCAGAAGGAGCCGCTGCCGAGCCCCCAGAGGACGTAGATCGCGAACGCGTGCCAGGCCGTCCGGATCAGCGGCATGAGGCCGAAGGCGACCGTCATCACCGCGAGCGCGCCGAGCAGCACGCGCTTCGGGCCGAGCCGGTCCGAGAGCGTCCCGCCGAGGAAGCCGCTCGCGAGCCCCGCCGCCGACTGCACCCCCGCGGCGGTCCCGGCGAGCCAGTACGGGATGCCGCGCACGTTGTGGAGGTAGATGAGGAGGAACGGGAGCACGATGCCGTTCCCGAACGAGTTGACGAGCGCTCCCGCCTCGAGGACGTAGACGTCGCGGGGCAGGTGCGGGACGAGGCTGCGCAC